>JBDIAJ010000021.1:0-35880 GCA_039812345.1 Nostocoides sp.
GCCGGCGCGCAGGAAGCGCAACCCCGCCACGCCACCGGCCACGCCGATGCCGCCCCCGGCGACCGCCCACCACAGCTGTCCCGACACGACGCCCCCTTCCCGTCGCCCGAGCGTATGCCGACCCCGCCCTCCGCGCGCGGCGAGCCGCCGCGGCCTGTGGACAACGGCCGCCGCCGCTCGCCCCCTCGCTCGCGCGGCTCCTCGGGTCAGTGCTTGGCGACGAGGCCGGCGAGGCGGGTCAGTTCGTTCCAGTAGTCGTCGGCGACCACGGTCGTCCCCGACGGGACGGTGAGGACGATGGTCGAGACGTACCCGGGCGTGCCGGTCGGCGACACCGCGACGAACTCGACGAACGGCGCGCTCCCGTCGGTGAACGTCGTCTGCAGCTCCCACATCCCGGCCTTCGGACCCGCCGTGCTGGTCGTGTGGGTCGCGCCGCTGGTCACGTCGCAGGCGCCGAACCCCGCTCCGAGCCGGGTCACCTCGGCATCGGCGGAGGCGACCTTCCGCACCCGCTGCGTCGCGAAGTAGCTCGCGGCGACCCCGACCTTCTTGACCTTCATCAGCGCGAAGGTCCCGTCGCTCGCCGAGTCCGCGTCACAGGCCTGGGTCACCTGCGCCGATCCCTCGAACTGCCCCGGTCCCGCCTCGGTCGCCGTTCCGCCGGTGAGGGTCGGCGAGGCGAAGTCGGCGGGGTCGAGGAAGACGTCCGCGGGCGGCAGATTCCCGGGCGGCCCGGCGAGCTGGCGATCGACCGCCCCACCGGTACCGGCGTCGGGGCCATAGATCTCCAGACGCTGGGCGAGGAGGTTCTCCAACCAGGCGACCTGGCGCAGGTCGAGTCCGGCGCCCGTCGTCCACGTCTCGAGATAGCTCACCGACCGCCCGACCTGGACCACGCTCACCCAGCCGGTGTTGCCGTCGGAATCGGCGAAGGACCAGATGAGCGGATGCGCCGAGAAGACGTCCGTCGACTGCTGCGTGACCGTCTCGGGCTTGGGCGTGGGGCAGTGGGCGAAGGTGTCGGTCATCCCGTTGAGCGCGGTGACCGCCGCCTGCTCCGTGGCATAGATGAAGTCGACCTGCTTGGCCATCGGCCCGGCCGCCGCGTCGACGGTGACGTCCTGCGCGGTCACCGGCAACCCCGGGGCGTATGCCGCGGTGCACAGCAGATCGCCCACCCCCGCCGGGGACTCGACGACCGTGGGCGTCGTCGAGACTCCGAGCACGGCCCGCCACTCCTTGGCCGTCGGCAGCAGTGACTGCTCCGTCAGCAGGGCCGCCCCGGCCGCACTTCCCGGGGTCGCCTCCGCGGCCGGTGTCGTGGACGATGGCGAGGTCGGCGAACTCGTTGTCGACGTCACCGACCCGACCGAGGTCGAGGACCGGCTCGTCGACGCACTCGTGCCCGACGACGACGCGGCCGTGGCCGTGTGGCTCCCCCCGGGCTTGGACTGCAGCACACCGGAGAATCCGACCGCGGCGATGGCGACGCTCGCGGCGGCCAGGCCCAGCCCGGTCACCTGCCAGCGCGACCGCCGACGACGGTTCCCGACCGCCTTGACCACCTCCGGTCCGGGCAACACGTGCGCGTCGACGTCCTCGTGCAGGGACAGCAGGGCGCGACGGACGATGTCGTCGTCCTCCGGAGTCCAGTCGGAGTCCGGGTACCGGCCGTCCGGGCCGGTCGGCATACGGTCAGTCATGGCGTGCCTCCGCCCCGCCGAGTGCCTGGAGCATCGCCTTGCGACCGTGATGGAGTCGGGCCTTGATCGTCCCCACGGGGGCGCCGAGATCCTCGGCGATCGCCTCGATGCTCATGTCGAGCAGGTAGTGCAGGGCGAGCACCTCCCGATGGGCGGGCGTGAGGGCGCGCAAGGCCTGGATGACGACCACCCGGTCCGGCGAGATCGACGGGCTGTCCTGGACCAGCGACAACTGCCGGTGGGCCTCGGCCCGGTTGGTGTTCTTGCGCCATTGGGAGATGGCGAGGCGGCGGGCGACGGTGCGGACCCACGAGAGCGGGTCGTCGGCGCGACTGACCTGGCTCCACCGTTGCCACGCCCGGGCATACGCCTCCTGGGTGCAGTCCTGGGCGAGGGTGAGGTCTCCGGTCGTCGCATAGACGAGATGGACGACTCGCGCGGACGTCTCCCGATAGAACCGGTCGAAGTCGAGTCGCTCCACCCTCGTCCCTTCCGCCACGAATGGCGTCAATCCCCTCGCGGGGGCGGTGGCGATGGCGGTCATATTCGTCCGGACGCCTGGCCCGCTCCCTGGGTTGCCCACGTTACCGGTGGATTCGCCGGAGACCGATTCGGGGCATCCCGGCGTTGCGTGCGCGCGATCCCGGGGCGAGTGGGCGACGATGGGTCCCGTCATGACCGTCTTGTCCGCGCTCCGTATCCCGCGCCGGTCCGCCTCGCCGGACGGCGCCGCGACCCGCCCGTGGCTGCGCCCCCTGCTCGGGGGCGCGGCGAGCGCCGGCGGGTCCCTGGTCATCATGCTCACGCTCGTCGGCGCGGCGGGCTCGCTCGCCGCCCACGCCGAGCTCGACTGGGGTGACATCTTCGGGACCGGGTCCGCGCTGTGGCTGCTCTCCGGCGGTGCCCGGCTCTCCGTTGACCGAGTCGTCGTCGCCGCCACGCCCCTGCTGGCCCTCGGTCTCCTGCTCGGGGCCGCCTACGCGGGCGCCCGGCGGGCGCTGCCGCGCACGGGTGGCCGGCGGGATCCCTATCTCGCCTTCCTCGGGGGGTATGCCGCGGTCGCCCTCCTCGCCGTCGCCCTCACCTACGCCGGGCCGGTGCACGCGCGATGGTGGTCGCTCGGGATGCCGGTGATCGGCATACCGGCGCTCGGGGTGCTGGTGTCGGAGGCGCGGCGGGGCCGGCTCGAGGACGTCGCCCACCGGATTCCGCGGACCCTTCGCCGCAGCGTTCGACCGACGGTGCGGACCGCGGCGCTCGCCCTGGCCACCGGGATGGCGTTCGTCCTCGCGGGGGTCGTCGTCAACTGGGGCCATGTGCATGCGGTGACCTCGATGCTGTCGCCGGGTCTCCTCGGAGGCGCCGCCCTCGCCGCGGGGCAGGTGCTCTTCGGGCCGAACCTCGGCCTGTGGGCGCTCGGGTTCCTGTCCGGGCCCGGGTTCTCCCTGACCGAGGGCACCTCGGTGTCCGTGTCGGGAGCGACGACCGGGCTCGTGCCGCAGATCCCGGTCCTCGCGGCGGCCCCGGGGGCGGGGTCATTCCCGTGGTACGTCGGGCTCCTGCTGCTGGTTCCGGTGCTGCTCGGGGCGTATGCCGCACGGCTGACTCTCGCGGAGATCCCCCGGCTCGCGGGGGGCCGGGTCAAGCTCGTCGGGGTGGCGACGACGGTCGTCGCGACCGCCCTCGTGCTGGCTGTGCTCGACGGCCTCGGGGGCGGGAGCCTCGGCGCCGGGAAACTGCGCGACGTGGGCACCTCCGCGCTGGGGTTGGCGCTCGCCGCGGGCACCCTGATGCTCCTGGGGGCGGGTCTGACGGTGCTGCGGGACTGGTGGAAGCTGCGGCGCTGACGGTCGCGCGGAGCCCACGTGAGCCGGGTTGTCGGTGGGCTGTCCTAGAGTTTCCGGTCATGGGACGACCAGTGCATTTCGAGATCCAGGCCGACGACCTCGACCGGGCGCGGGCCTTCTACGGTGACGTCTTCGGGTGGACCTTCGAGGACTACAGCGGGTTCGTCGGCGCGCCCTACTTCGGCGTCACGACGGGCGAGGAGGGAACGCCCGGGATCAACGGCGGGCTGCTCCCGCGACCGGCACCGGTCGGGCCGGAGCAGGGGACCAATGCGGCGGTGCTGACGATGGGGGTGGACGACTACGACACCACGGCGGCGCGCATCGAGGCAGCCGGGG
Organism: Nostocoides sp.; assembly: GCA_039812345.1. Taxonomy (GTDB): domain Bacteria; phylum Actinomycetota; class Actinomycetes; order Actinomycetales; family Dermatophilaceae; genus Nostocoides_A. The sequence continues at coordinate 3,893 of JBDIAJ010000021.1, forward strand.
GCCGCGTCGCGTTGCCGAAGTTCGCGCTCCCGGGGATGGCCTGGCAGGGCTACTACCTCGACACCGAGGGCAACACCTTCGGGATCCACCAGTCCGACCCCGAGGCGCGCTGAGCGGTGCGGATCGTCGTCCTCGTCTCCGGGTCGGGGACGCTGCTCCAGGCGCTCATCGATGCGGTCGTCGATCCGGCGTTCGGCGTGTCGATCGCCGCCGTCGGTGCCGACCGGGATGGGACCCTCGGCGTCGAGCGCGCCGCGCGGGCGGGGATCGCGACCTTCGTCACGAAGCCGGGCGACCACCCGAGTCGTGCGGAGTGGAACGCGGCCCTCGCGGGTGAGCTCGCGGCATACGAGCCGGATCTGGTGGTCCTGGCGGGCTTCATGCGGATCCTGGCGCCGGAGGTCGTCGAGCGGTTCCGGATGATCAACACGCATCCGGCGCTGCTGCCGAGCTTCCCCGGCGCCCACGGGGTGCGGGACGCGCTCGCGCACGGGGTCAAGGTGACCGGGACGACGTGCATCTGGGTGGACGCGGGGGTCGACACCGGCCCGATCATCGACCAGCGGGCGGTTCGAGTGGAGCCCGGGGACACCGAGGAGAGTCTCCACGAGCGGATCAAGCGGGTGGAGCGGGAGATGCTGGTCGAGGTCGTCGGGGGGCTCGCGCGGGAGTTCGTGACCGCTGGCTGATGCTCCGGATGCCACCTGTGCCCGGGCCGCGACGCGCCGATCGGCCGCGGACCGACCACCGATAGGATCGGGGCAGGAACCGACGACTGGCGCAGGTGGACCCACCACCGGGAAGTCCCTCGCCGGGTGCATCGCCCGCCTGGGTGCCCCGGCATACGGCGAAAGGCCCCTCGTGAGCAGCACCGTCACTCCCCCCGGACCCAGCCAGGACGTCCGCCCCGTCCGCCGCGCCCTCATCTCCGTCTATGACAAGACCGGCCTCGAGGACCTCGTCCGGGGATTGCACGAGGAGGGCGTGGCCCTCGTCTCCACCGGCGGGTCCGCGGCCCTGATCGCCTCCCTGGGCATTCCGGTGACCGAGGTCGCCGACCTCACCGGCTTCCCCGAATGCCTCGAGGGCCGGGTCAAGACCCTCCACCCGACGGTCCACGCCGGCATCCTCGCCGACACCCGCAAACCCGACCATCTCGAGCAACTCGCCGGCCTCGGCATCAAGCCGTTCGAACTCGTCGTCTGCAACCTCTACCCGTTCGTCGCGACAGTCGCGTCCGGCGCGAGCCCCGACGCGTGTGTCGAGCAGATCGACATCGGCGGCCCGAGCATGGTGCGGGCGGCGGCCAAGAACCACCCGAGCGTGGCGATCGTCACGGACCCCGCGGCATACGGCATGGTCTTGGAGGCGGTCCGGGCCGGAGGGTTCACCCTCGAGCAGCGCAAGCTGCTCGCCGCCCGGGCCTTCACCCACACGGCGGACTACGACGTCGCCGTCGCGAGCTGGCTCGGCAACGCCTACGTCGACACGTCCGGCGGCAGCGGCTTCCCCGCCTGGGTCGGCGCCTCGTGGACCAAGTCCCAGACCCTGCGCTACGGCGAGAACCCGCACCAGCGGGCCGCCCTCTACCGCAGCTGGACCCCCGGACTCGCCTCCGCCGAGCAACTCCACGGCAAGGAGATGTCCTACAACAACTACGTCGACACCGACGCCGCCGTGCGCGCGGCCCACGACCAGGGTGACCGGCCCACGGTGGCCATCATCAAGCACGCGAATCCGTGCGGGATCGCGATCGGTGCGAGCGTTGACGAGGCGTATGCCGCGGCCCACGCCTGCGACCCCGTGTCGGCATACGGCGGGGTCGTCGCCGCGAATCGTCCGGTGAACCTCGCCATGGCGCGGGCGCTCAACGAGACCTTCAGCGAGGTGGTCGCCGCCCCCGACTTCGACGACGATGCCCTGGAGGTGTTGCGGGAGAAGAAGAATCGGCGCCTCATCCGCCTTCCCGCGGGCATCTCCCGGGCGCGCGTCGGCGCCGAGATCCGGCCCATCTCCGGCGGCCTGCTGATGCAGTCGATCGACACGCTGGACGCCGTGGTCGAGACCGAGAGCGGCGAGATCACCGGCGGGGACGACACGACGCACTGGCGGCTCATGGCGGGCCCGCCCGCCGACGCGACCACGCGTGCCGACCTCGAGTTCGCCTGGCGGGCCGTGCGGGCGGTGAAGTCCAACGCCATCCTGCTCGCCCGCGGCGGTGCGTCGGTCGGCATCGGCATGGGCCAGGTCAACCGGGTCGATTCCTGCAGGCTCGCGATCGGGCGCGCCGGAGCCGACCGCGCCGACGGTGCGGTCGCCGCGTCCGATGCGTTCTTCCCGTTCGCCGACGGCCTGCGCCTGCTCATCGACGGCGGCGTCCGGGCCGTGGTCGCCCCGGGTGGCTCCATCCGCGACGAGGAGGTCATCGATGCCGCGGAAGCGGCCGGGGTGACGCTCTATTTCACCGGGACCCGCCACTTCGCCCACTGACCAGGCTCGGCAGGCGCAGCACCCACTCGAGTGGGCCGGGGCGACGGACCAGGCTCACCCACGCCCAGCCGAGCCCGAGGCAGACGACGAGCAGCCCGACGAGGATCGACCACGCGTTGTCGTTGAATCCCGGCCCGTGCCGATGCGCCAGTCCCATGAGGACGAGCACCTGCAGGACATATGCCGAGAGCGCGACTCGCCCCGTCGACACCAGCGGCGCGAGCACCCGGAGCGCGGCCGGCACCTTCGCGACCACCCACACGCACGCGAGGATGGTGCCCGCGGCGTAAGCCGTGTTCCCGATGATCTCCGCCGTCGTGCCCGAGTATGGCGCCGTGTTCAGCCCCACCAGCCGGCCCCCGCCGATGATGGCGAGGGTGAGCACCGCCAGCCCGGCGACGGTGGCCGGAGCACGGTCGATGACGCCCGTCGGACTCGCTGCGAGCCACGCCGCCAGCGCGAGCCCGACGAGGCCGAAGGCGAGATCCGACGTGAGTCGGTAGTTGCCGCCCGTCAGGAGCCAGGCCGTCAGATCGGCGGTCCACGCCGAGGCGGGCGGATGGGCCACGACGTACTGCCGGGCGGCGGTCATCACGAGGGGGCTGACCACCGCCAGCACCGCCGCGAGCCCGAGGCAGACGGCCGGCCGGCGGTGCAGGACGAGCGTCAGCGGCGCGAGCGCCAGGATGAGTATGCCGAGGGTCGGCAGGACGATGTCGATCAGGGCATAGTGGCTCTGCAGCCATCGTCCCAACAGGACGAGGACAACGGCCCGCCACGCGTTGGCCAGCAGGAACTCCACCGTCCCGGTGCCCCGGCTGCCCTGGGCGAGGCCGAGGCCGACGCCGATGAGGGTGGCGAACAGCGGGGCGGTGAGGTACTCCGCCGGCAGATCGACCGCGCTCGGGCTCGTGTGCGCGACGATCATCGTCGCGACGCCGAGACCGCGCGCGAGGTCGACCCCGGCGAGACGGTGTCCGCTCACCGGCCGAGAGGGCGGACGGAGGCGGGGTCGACGGCGATCCAGACCGCCTCGGCACGGGCGAGCAGGCGGCCGTCCGCGCCGAACAGTGCCGACGCCGAGTCGAACCGACGCCCGGATCCACCCCGCGGCCACGCCATGATCGCGCACTCCTCGCCGACCTCCGGCAGGGCGTCGAGCTGCGCGGTCATCGTCCCGAGAACCATCGGCCGCCCGGCGATCCCGGCCGACCAACCGCCGGGGCAGTCGAGGGCCGCCCAGACGATCTCGGGCGTGACCTCGGTCGGGCGCCAGGCCGCGGCATATGCGCCGTCACCGCCGGTCAGGCGGGCGGGACGCAGACCGAGTCCGTCGGTGCGGGCGGTGCCGCACGAATAGCACGTCGGGAACGGATGCTGCGCCAGTCCTTCGTATGCCGATCCCGCGGCGACCGCGTCGGCATACGGCACCGGGCCGCTCACCGGCCCACCCAGGGGAGCGGCCGCGGTCGCTGTCGCGACGAGCGTGTCGCCGTCCAGGAGACGCACGGCGCCGCCGTCCCGCTCGACACGCAGCGACACCTCCAGCGGGGGCGGTGCGGACAGGCGGACGGTGACCGCCGGCGCTGCGGCGCCCGGCTCGCACCACTGCGCGAGCCGGCCGGCGAACCAGCCGCCGTTCGCCGACTCAGGTGGTCCGTTGAAGCGGTCGGGCACGGTCAGGGTCGTCATGTCCCCATCCTCACCCGTCGGGGCCCCGGCGGCGGCACTCACCGAGCGGCGCGCAGCAGGCGTCGCGCCGTGACGATCTGCAGCACGACATAGCCGACGAACAGCGCGACCGCGACCACCGCCAGCCACGTCTGCCCGGACGAATCGTCGGTGCAGGTCAGCGTGCCACCCGAGGAGCCCGTGCACGAGCCGCCGGAGGTCCGGAAGGCGACCAGCCCACCGAGGAGGATGCCCAAGGCGGTGACGGGGTATCCGGTCCCGAGGATGAGCGCCGCCCGCAATTTCTCCGCCGACGTCCACCGGACGCACAGGGCGATGAGGACGACGCCGACGATCCACGCGATCGCCCCGAGTCCGACTCCGACCAGCGAGATCGCGAACAGTTCGGCGACGAACAGGAGCGTGACGACGGGCGCCTCGAACCGCCGCGACGACCCCGCGGCGACCGGCGGCGCCGACGGCGGCTTGATCTCGGCCACGAGGGCCTCGGGGGGTCCGAGGCGATCGATCAGATTCCGGACGTCCGCCTCCGTGGTGCGCCCCGACTCCGTCGCGGCGCCGATGTGCTCCTCGATGTCGGCGACCAGCGCGGCCGCGTCCTCGGCGGGGAGGCGGTCGGCCGCGACGCGCAGGCGCGCGAGGTAGTCGGCCAGCAGGGGGTGGGTGGTCGGCGACATCATGACCTTGCCTTTCCGTCGACGAGGCGATCGACCGCGGCGCGAAACTCGCGCCATGCCGGTCGGAACTCCGCGAGAGCCTGGCGCCCGGCGGGCGTCAGGGAGTAATAGCGCCGAGGCGGTCCCGACTCCGACTCGCGCCACGTCGTGGTCACGAGGGCGTCCTTGCGGAGCCGACTCAGCAGGGGATAGACGGTGCCCTCACTGGCGACCAGACCCGCCTCGGCGAGTTCGCCGACGAGGTCGTAGCCATAGCGCTCGGACCCGCTCAGAAGGGCGAGCACACAGTGCTCGAGGGCGCCGCGACGCAGCTGGGCCAACGCCTTGTCGTCCGCCGCTGCCATGCACCGCACGATAGTGCACCAGTACCTTGTGACGCAAGGTGTCGGAAACGGCGGGCCCTCCGCGCCAGACCCAACTCGCCGGGATCGCGACGGAAGGGGGACTACTCCGCGAGGCCCTTTCCGGGGACCCCACTGTCGGAACCCGTCGCCCCGCTCGACGACCCGGAAGGCGACCCGCTCGACGATCCACTCGGGGCCGAGATCGACGCGCCGAAGGTCGCCCACCCACCGGGTGGGGCCTCGCCGACCGGCAACGCCTGCAGCTCGTGCAGCAGCGCGGGATTCTGCGCGTCGAGCCAGTCCACGAGTTGCCGGAAGGACACCAGGTGCGTGTCGGGCTCCTTGGCGAACGCCCGCATGGCCTCCTCGACGGCGTCCATGTAGATCCCGTCGTTCCACGTCTCGAAGTGGTTGCCGATGATCAGCGGTGCGCGGTTGCCGTCGTGCGCCCGGTCGAAGCCCGCCTTGAGCGCCCCGAAGGCCTCCTTGCGCCACTTGGGGAAGTTCTTGCTCGCCTTCAGCGGCTTGGGCCCGGACTGGTTGGCCATGTAGTTGTAGTCCATCGCGATGACCTGGAAGGTGTGCCCGGGGAACGGAATCAGCGACATCGGCAACAGCCAGAGCCGCGAGGACTCGTAGCGCTGCGGCCAGACCTGCGGCCCACCCTCGGAGCTGTCATAACGCCATCCGTCCTTGACCGCTGTGGGCAGCAGCGCCTTCTGCCCCATCAGGCACGGCGTGCGCGACCCGATCAATTCCCGGCGATAGTCGAACGGCAGCGGCGGCAGATCGGTGAATCCGGTCGTGGTCCGCCAGTGCGTCACCATCCACATCGCCTGCGTGATCTCGCTCGCCCAGTCGGCGCTCGACCAGTTCCCGACCCCACCGGACCCGGCACAGAAGTGGCCGTTGAAGTGCGTGCCGATCTCGTGGCCCTCGAGCCAGGCGTCCCGGATCCCGGTGATCGTCCGCCGGATCGAGTCGTCGGTCAGGTAGCCGATGTCCGAGGCCCCGACCCGGTTGCGCGGCGGCTTGTAATCGTCCGCCTTCGCCCGGGGCAGGAGGTAGATCCCGCTGAGGAAGACCGTCATCGATCCGCCGGTCTGGTGCATGACCCGGCGGAAGCGGGTGAGCATGTGGTCGTCCGTCTCGGCCCCGCCGTCCCAGGAGAAGACGACGAACTGCGGCGGCGCCTGGCCGGGCTTCAGCGGCGGGAGCGTCGGTTGGTTCGGCTGGGGCCCGGTGTCGGCGGTGGAGCCGTCCCCGATCGGGGTCGCCTTGTCGCTGGGCGCGGGCACGCCATCGGAACCCGTGGCCGCGGACCGGCCGCCGCCCTGCCCGCACGCCGTGATCGCACTCGCGAACGCCGCGCCCGTCGCCACGACCGCGGCCCGCCTGCTCACCTTCGCCACCGCGACCTCCTCGGTCCCACCCTGGCACGCCCGCGGCGTCCCCTGATGTAGCGACGCGCCGGGACCGGGTCCGGTTGGGTGGACCCGTGGCGTCAGGTGGTCGCGAGGGCGATCAGCGCCGCGGCATACGCCTCCTCGATGTCCGCGTGTCCGTATGCCGACCGCTCCCCTCCGGCGCGAATCCGCACCTCCCAGCCGGCGTCCGTCCGGTGAAGAGAGTCGAGCCGGTCCCCGATCAACGCTCGCAACTGATCCTCGCGGGGCAGCCAGATCGCGACCTCGAGCGGGACGGAGTCGAGCGCCCACTCGGTCGTGCCGTTGAAGCCGAGGACGGTCTGGTCGTGGTAGTGGTGCACCTCGATGGTCAGGTCGCTGATCCAGAAGATCTGGCCCGCGAGTTCGTCCTGGGCGATCGTGAATCGATCGCCGGCCACCGGCTCCCAGAGGACCCCGGCGGCGGCGATGGCTCGGGCGGTCGCGACGCTCAGCATGACGTCATTGTGCGCCCACGGACGACACCCGGGGGCCGCCGCGAGCTGTGCCAGGATCAGCGGTATGACCGCCACCCTCCTCGACGGCGCCGCCATCCTCGCGACCATCAAGGCCGAGCTGGCCGTGCGGGTCGCCCGGCTCGCCGAGCGGGGAGTCGTTCCGGGTTTGGGGACGGTCCTCGTCGGCGACGATCCCGGCAGCCACTGGTATGTCGGCGCCAAGCACCGCGACTGCGCCGAGATCGGGATCCGGAGCATGCGCCGGGATCTGCCCGCGGACAGCACCCTGGATGAGGTCCTCGCCGTCGTCGACGACCTCAACGCCGACCCCGCGTGCACCGGCTTCCTCGTCCAGCAGCCCACGGGGCTGGACGAGAACGCGATCCTCTCGCGCGTCGACCCGGCCAAGGACGTCGACGGACTGCACCCGACCAACCTCGGGTGGCTCGTGCTGGGGCGTCCCGCGCCGCTCCCGTGCACGCCGATGGGGTGCATCGAGTTGCTGCGCCGCTATGACATCCCGATCGCCGGGGCGCGGGTCGCCATCGTCGGGCGCGGGATCACCGTCGGCCGCCCGCTCGGGCTGATCCTCACTCGCCGGTCCGAGAACGCGACCGTCGTCATCTGTCACACCGGGACCCGGGACCTCGCGGCCGAGGTGCGCCGGGCGGACATCGTCGTCGCCGCGGCCGGGGTGCCCGGCATCATCACCCGCGACATGGTCGCGCCCGGAGCGGCGGTGCTCGACGTCGGGGTCAGCCGGATCGTCGCGGAGGACGGCCGGAAGGTCGTCGCCGGCGATGTCCACCCGGGCGTGCGCGCGGTGGCCGGCTGGGTCAGCCCGAACCCGGGCGGCGTCGGGCCGATGACTCGGGCGATGCTGTTGACCAATGTCGTCGAGGCCGCCGAACGCGAGGCCGGCCCGACGGAATGAGCCCCACCCCCCGTCGGCGCGGGCCCGAACCGCGCCCGCCCGCCGTCGGCCGGCTCGGCCTCTGGTGGCTGGTGGCGGCGGGCTTCGCCGGGGGAGTGGTCTGGGCGGCGACCGACCACATGCTGCGGGCGACGGTGACGATGGCCGGCGCCTGCGGGCTCGGCGCGCTGCTGCGCCTGGTCCTGCCGCCGCGGCTCGCGGGCGGCCTGGTCACCCGCAACCGGACCCTCGATGTCCTGCTCCTCCTCGTCCTCGGGGGTGCGCTGGCCGCGGCGGGGTTCGCCCTGGATCTGCGGGCCCGGATCTGACGATAAAATGGATCGGACCATGCGCCGCTTCTCCTGGACGTCCATCGCCCCCGTCGTCGCGCTGGGTGCCCTCGCCCTGACCTGGGGGCGGCACCTCGGAACCGTGCCGGTCACCCTCGTCGCCCTCATCCTCGCCGGAGCCGTCCTCGCGGCGGTCCATCACGCCGAGGTCGTCGCGCACCGGGTCGGGGAGCCGTTCGGGTCGCTGATCCTCGCCGTCGCCGTGACCATCATCGAGGTCGGGCTGATCCTCACCCTGATGTCGAGCGGAGGGGCCAAGGCCGAGACCCTCGCCCGAGACACCGTCTTCGCCGCGGTCATGATCACCGTCAACGGCATCATGGGGCTCTCCCTGCTGGTCGGCTCCCTGCGCTTCCACACCGTCCGCTTCAATCCCGAGGGGACCGGAGCGGCGTTGGCCACCGTCGCCACGCTCGCCGTGACCTGCCTCGTGCTGCCCACCTTCACCGTCGGGGAACCCGGACCGCTGTTCACGCCGGGACAACTGACCTTCGCCGCCGTCGCCTCGCTCACGCTCTATGGCCTGTTCGTCAGCACCCAGACCGTGCGCCACCGCGACTTCTTCCTCCCGGTGGCCCGCGACGGGCGAACGCTTCGCGACGACGAGGACGACGACCACGCCGACCCGCCGTCGGACCGCGCCGCCCTGACGAGCCTGGCCCTGCTCGTCGTGTCACTGGTCGCCGTCGTCGGTCTCGCCAAGGTCGAATCGCCGGCGATCGAGGCCGGCGTCGCCGCCCTCGGCCTCCCCGCGTCCTTCGTCGGAGTCGTCATCGCGCTGCTGGTCCTCGCGCCGGAGACCCTCGCCGCCGTCAACGCCGCGCGCCGGGAGCGGGTCCAGACCAGCCTCAACCTCGCGCTCGGGTCGGCAATGGCGAGCATCGGGCTGACCATCCCCGCCCTCGCCCTCGCCTCGATCTGGTTCAGCGGCGACCTGCGCCTGGGCCTCGGCCCCACCCACCTCGTCCTCCTGGCGATCACCGTCGTCGTCAGCGTGCTGACGATCGTGCCCGGGCGCGCCACCCGACTCCAGGGCGGGGTTCACCTCGTCCTGCTCGCGGCCTTCCTCTTCCTCGCGGCGAGCCCCTGAGCCCGCCGCGAGGCGTTCGGCTCACCCCTTCGTCGCGCCGAGGGTGAGCCCGGAGACGAACTGCTTCTGGAGGAGGAAGAAGATGATCAGCGTGGGCAGGGCGACGAGCACCGAGCCCGCGGCGACGAGGTTGTTGTCGGTGAAGAACTGCCCGCGCAGGTTGTTCAGCGAGCTGGTCACCGGGAACTTGTCACCCTGCTGCAACAGCACCGTCGCCCAGAAGAACTCGTTGTAGATCCAGGTGACCTCCAGCGTGGCCAACGCCGCCAGCGGCGGACGGCACAACGGGAGGGTCAACTGGAAGAACTGCCGCAGCACCCCCGCCCCGTCGACGACCGCGGACTCATAGAGCTCCCGCGGGATCGTCTTCATATAGTTCGACAGCACGAACGCGCAGAAACCGGTCTGGAAGGCGACATTGACGAGGATCAGCCCGAGATGGGTGTTGAGCAACGTCCCGGAGTCGCTCAGCCAACTCGGCAGCGGAATCCGCCGGAACATCCGATAGACCGGGATCAACAGGGCCTGCGGCGGCAGCAGGTTCGCCGCGGTGAACAGCCCGAGCAGGGCCAGGTTGAACCGGAAGGAGAACCGGGCCACGACGAAGGCGATGCAGCAGGAGAGGAAGAGGGTCAACAGGACCGCGGGCACGGTGATCTTCACCGAGTTCATGAACGTGTGGGAGAAGTCCGCCTGCTGCCACGCATTCTTGTAGTTCTGCAGCGTGAAGCCGCCGAACGACACATACCCGTGCTGGGCGGTGTAGGCGTAGTCGCGGAAACTGTTGAGCACGGCATACCCGAGCGGGAAGAACCAGATCAGCGCCATCACGGCGAGGAAGACCTGGGTGGGCCGGCCCGCCTTGCCCGACCCGGTGGCGACCTTGCTCACCTTGATCGGGTTCTGGGTGTTGACGGGCACGACGGCGAGGTCGCCGTTGACATTGCTCATCGCTGCTCCCTCATGACGATGCGCAGATAGATGGCGATGAAGATCGAGGAGATGATCAGCATGAAGGTCGCCAGCGCCGACCCGAAGCCGATCCGGCTCGCCTCACCGACGATGTTCTGCGTGACCAGGGTGGCTATCAGCTCCAGGCCGTTGCGGCCCTTGTTGATCACCCACACCAGGTCGAAGGCCCGCAGCGCCTCGATGACCGAGACGACGAGGACGATGATGTTGATCGGCGCGAGCACCGGGAAGACGATCTTGAAGAAGGTCTGCTTCTCGTTCGCTCCGTCGACTCGCGCGGCCTCCCGCAGCGAGGTGTCGACGCCCTTCAGGCCGGCCAGATAGAGCAGCATGATGTAGCCGGTATGCCGCCAACAGGCCGCCACCAGCGCCGACCAGAGGTTGTATTTCGGGTCGCCGTACCAGTCGATCTTGCTGCCGGTCAGGCCGTTGATCAGGCCCTGGTCTCGGCTGTACATCAACTGCCAGATGAAGCCGACCAGCGCCAGCGAGAGGACGACCGGCAGATAGAACGCGGTCTGATAGATCCGCCCGCCGCGCATCTCCTTGTCCAGCAGCACCGCGAGGAACATGCCGAACGGCGTGGAGACGAGGAAGGTCACCGCCAGCCAGATCAGGTTGTGCTGCACCGCCGGCCAGAAGGGCGGATAGATCGTCACGACGTCGTGGTAGTTCTTCAGGCCCATCCATTTGGCCGACCCGATCGGGCCGATGCCATTCCAGTTGGTGAAGGACAGCAACACCGAGCCGATGGCCGGGAGCCAGACCAGCCACACCACCAGCAGCGTCGGGACGATGATCATCAAGGCGACGATGATCCGGTCGACCCCGGAGAGCTGGTTGATTCCCTTGTACCGCGCCACGCCCAAACCCTCACTCTCACACGACACATTTCGGTATGCCGCGCGGCCGGCCGGGGCCGCGCGGCATACCGGATCGAGGTGGCTCAGGAGCCGAAGATGCTGACCTTCTGGGCCTGGATGTTCTTGGTCAGGCCGTCGACGTCGTTCGGGTTCTTGATGAAGTCCTGGATCGCCGGGATCATCACGGTGGAGGCGAAGTCGGGACGGGTGTCGCGGTCCATGAACTGGGCGATCGACTTGGCCGAGGCGACGAACTCGACGGCCTTCTTCTGCAGGGCCGTGTACCCGGAGGTGTCGACGCCGCTGTTGGTGGCGATGACGCTCGGGTCGGACTTGACCGCGAGGCCCTGGGCCTCGGCCCCGCCGACATAGCCGAGGAGGGCCTTGGCGCCGGCCGCGTTCTTGGGGTTGGCGCTCATCATGTAGCCGTCGATGGGGGCCTCGATCGCGTCGGCGCCGATGGTCGAGTCGATCTCGGGGAAGGTGAAGAAGTCGAGGTCGTCCTGCTCGGCGCCCTTCGTGAACTGCTGAGCCACGAACATGCCGAGGAGGTACATCCCGGACTTCTTCTGCTGCAGGCTCTGCGCCGCCTCCTGCCAGGTCCGGCCGAGACTGTCGGCCTGGTGCAGCGGGAGGATGTCGCGCCAGGTCTCGAAGACCTTCTTGACCTTGTCGCCGGACCAGTCCTCCTTGCCCGCCATCAGGCTGACGTGGAAGTCGTAGCCGTTGACCCGCATGTTGAGCTGGTCGAAGGTGCCCATCGCCGGCCAGCCGTCCTTGTCGCCGAAGGCGATCGGGTCGAGGCCGTCGGTCTTCATCTTGGCGCCGAGGGTCTTCAGGTCATCGAGCGTCTTGGGGACCTCGTAGCCCTTCTCCTGCCAGAGCGACTTGCGGTAGAAGAGGGCCCACGGGTAGTAGGTCGAGGGCATGAAGTACTGCTTGCCATCGTCGCCGGTGGAGGACTTCTTCAGGGCGTCGTTCAGGCCCTGCATGCCCGTCCAGACGTCGGAGATGTCCCCGGCCAGGCCCTGGGCGGCGAAGAAGCGCATCCGGTAGCCGGCGAACCACATGAAGACGTCGTCCGGGCTGCCCTGGAGGTAGTTGTTGATGTTCTCCTGGAAGGTGTTGTGGTCGACCGTGTTGATCTTGACGGTCAGGCCGCTGTTGGCCTTCTGGAAGGCGTCCATGACGCCCTGGATCGCGGCCTTCGGCACGGCGTCCGACTGGTTGGAGCCGAGGGTGACGGTGCCGCTCGCCGCGGCCGAGGTGCCCCCGCTCGCCGTCGAACCTCCGGTGCTCGAGGAACTTCCGCTGCTGCTGCTGCCACCGCAGCCGGCCAGCGTCAACGCGCCGAGGCCGATGCCACCGGTCAGCAGGGTGCGCCGGTCGAGGCCCCGCACCGAGGGGGGCACGAGGGAGGCGAGGTACTCCTCGAAGGTTGCGGGACGTGGCATGGGTTCTCCTTTGAGCCGCATGAACTGAACAGTTCGAACAGTAATCACCATCAGTGACCACCTGAGGTGAAGCATGGCGCGGCCTCCACGAACATGTCAACACGTGCCACCAGATTCGTTCAATGTTCTGTCGGAATCTGTTGACAAGCGTTGAATTGAGGTCGAGACTCCGGAGTCATGCGCGACTGGCCCACCGGCCGCCTGGCCTATGGCGGCGACTACAACCCCGAGCAGTGGCCCCGTTCCGTCTGGCGCGAGGACGTCGACCTCATGCACCGGGCCGGCGTCTCCTTCGTCACACTCGGGGTCTTCTCGTGGTCGTGGCTCGAGCCGCACAAGGGGGAGTACGAGTTCGGGTGGCTGGATGAGGTCATGGACCTCATGGCGGCCGCGGACATCGCCGTGGACCTGGCGACGGCCACGGCGAGCCCGCCACCGTGGCTCACCACGGCATACCCGGAGATGTTGCCGCGCACCGCGGACGGGGTAGTGCTCTGGCCCGGGAGCCGGCAGAGTTGGTGCCCGAGCAGTCCGATCTTCGCCGAGGCGGCGCGGGCGCTGGTGACCCAACTGGCGCAGCGCTATCACCGCCACCCCGCCCTGGCGATGTGGCATGTGTCGAACGAGTACGCCTGTCACAACCTGCCGTGCTACTGCGACACGTGCGCCGCCGCCTTCCGGCTCTGGCTGCGGGCGCGCTATTCGACGACGGACGGCCTCAACGACGCCTGGGGGACGGCCTTCTGGAGCCAGCGCTACACCGACTTCGAGCAGGTGCTGCCGCCGCGGCGGACCCCGACCTTCCACAATCCGACCCAGGTGCTCGACTATCACCGGTTCGGGTCGGACACGCTGCTCGGGCTCTTCGTCGCGGAGCGGACGATCCTCGCCGACCTGTCGCCGGGGGTGCCGGTCACGACGAACTTCATGACGATGACCGGGTTCCGGCTCCTCGACTATCACCAGTGGGCGCCCCACCAGGACATCGTCTCCACCGACCACTACCGCGTCGCGACCCTCCCTGACCAGGTCGCCGAGCTGTCCTTCCAGGGCGCGGTCACCCGTGGCCTCGCCGGCGGGGCGCCCTGGATGCTCATGGAGCACTCGACGAGCGCGGTGAACTGGCAGCCGGTCAACCCCGCCAAGGCCGCCGGGGAGACGCTGCGCGACAGCCTGATCCACGTCGCCAACGGCGCGGACACGATCGGCTTCTTCCAATGGCGGGCCTCGCGCGCCGGCGCGGAGAAGTGGCACTCGGGGCTCGTCCCACACGCGGGCGCCGACAGCGACCGGTTCGCCGAGGTATGCCGCCTCGGCGCCGCCCTCGAACGGCTCGGCGAGGTCGCCGGCTCCCGGGTGGAGGCCGAGGTCGGGATCCTCTTCGACCACCAGGCGCAGTGGGCGGCGTCGGGACCGGCGATGCCGAGCGCGGATGTCGACTATCCGGAGGTCGCCCAGCGGGTCCACCGGCTGCTGCGCGACCAGGGGATCACCGCCGACGTCGTCCACCCGTCCGCCGACCTCACCCGCTATCGGGTCGTCGTCGTCCCGACCCTCTATCTGATCACCGACGAGCACGCCGCCGCCATCGCCGCCGCCGCCGAGGCCGGGGCGCAGGTGCTCGTCACCTACTTCTCCGGCATCGTCGACGAGCACGATCACGTGCGGCTCGGAGGCTACCCCGGCGCGTTCCGGGACCTCCTCGGGATCGTCATCGAGGAGTTCGACCCGCTGCTGCCCGGAGCCGTGATCGCCCTCGACCGGGGCACCGGGTCGCGGTGGTCGGAGTGGTGCCGCGCGCTCGACGCGGAGGTCCTCGCGACCTACGCCGAGGGTGCGTGCGCCGGCCACGCCGCGGTGACCAGGCGGGCCGTCGGGTCGGGCGCCGGGTGGTACCTCGGCACCCTGCCGGACGACGCGACCTTCGGCCGGCTCCTGGGCGAGATCACCGTCGCCGCGGGGGTCGCGCCGGTGATGCCGGGCCTCCCGGCCGGGCTCGAGGCGATCCGCCGGCGTGGGGCCGACGGCCGTTCCTGGCTGTTCGTCAGCAACCACACGACCGGTCCGATAGCGTTCTCCGCCAGGGGATCGGATCTGATCAGCGGCACCGAGATCACGGGCACGCTGGAACTGGGCGCCGCTGGAGTCGCCGTCGTCAGGGAGGAGTGAAGCCATGCTGGCCAGCCAACGCCACGCCCGCATTCTCGAGCAGATCAACGCGTTCGGGGCGGTCCGCGTGGCCGACCTGGTCGCCGAGTTGGGTGTCTCGGACATGACGATCCGGCGAGACATCGAGCAGCTGGCCCGCCGGGGCCTGCTCGAACGCGTCCACGGCGGGGCCGTCGCGTCGGGAGACCAGACCGACCTGATCCGCGCCCAGCCGAGCGCGGACGAGCCGGGGTTCGCGGCGAAGTCCCACCTCATGCAGCGGGCCAAGGCGGCGATCGCCCGGGAGGCGGCCGGCCTGGTGGAGCCCGGTGCGGCGATCGCCCTGTCCGCGGGCACGACCACGGTCGCGCTCGCCCGGGAACTGCGCGGCATACCGGGGCTGACGATCGTCACCAACTCCGTTCCGGCGGCGCAGATCCTCGCCGGGACCGCGTCGTCGTCCGATCACACGGTGGTCCTCACCGGGGGCACCCGGACCCCCTCCGAGGCGCTCGTCGGGCCGATCGCGGTCCAGGCGCTGCGGGGACTGCACGTCGACCTCGTCTTCCTCGGGGTGCACGGGCTGGATCTCAAGGCCGGCCTGACGACACCGAACCTCGTCGAGGCGGAGACCAACCGCGCCCTCATCGAGTCCGGCCGGTCGCTGTGCGTCGTCGCCGACCACACGAAGTGGGGCATCGTCGGCCTGGGCACGATCGTCGGTCTCGACTGCGTCAGCACGCTGGTCACCGATGCCGGGCTGCCGCGGGAGGCCCGCGAGAGCGTCGCCGAGATCGTCGCCCGGCTCGTCGTCGCCGATGTGCCGGCGCAGGTCGTGCGGACCTCGACCGGCCCAGTCGGCTAGCGCGTGCGGAAGTCCCGATAGATCCGGCGCACGACGTCCTCGATGTCCGGCTCCTCCACCGTGACATCCCGTATGCCGCGCACCTCCCCGACCGCGGAGAGGAGGGCGCCGACGGAGGTGGCGGACGCGTCATACGACAGGCGTTGGCGCAGCCCGTCGCCCTCGCTCGCGAGGTGCCGCGCCCCGGGGATCCCGAGGAGATCCGGTCCGGGAGTGTCGAGATCGAGGACGAGGACGCGCCCGGCGCCGACCCGGGCGGAGAGCCCGGCGAGGGTGCCGTCATAGGCGAGGTGGCCGTGGTCGACGAGGAGGATGCGCTCGCACAGCCGCTGGACGTCCCCCATGTCGTGTGTCGTCAGCAGGAGGGTCGTCCCGCGCTCGGCCCGCTCGCGGATGAGGAACTCGCGCAGCCGCTGTTTGGACAGGACGTCGAGGCCGATAGTCGGCTCGTCGAGCACGAGCAGGCGCGGCGAGTGGATGAGGGCGGCGGCGATCTCCGCACGCATCCGCTGCCCGAGCGAGAGCTGCCGCACCGGGGTCGCGAGGAAGGGGGACATGTCGAGTTCGTCGACGAGCGTGGCGATCCGGGTGCGGGCGGTGGGGGTCGGCATACGGTGAATGGCGGCGAGGAGGTCGAAGGACTCGCGCACCGGCAGGTCCCACCACAGCTGGGTCCGCTGCCCGAACACGACGCCGATGCGGGCGGCGAGCCGACGCCGGTCGGGGACCGGAGCGAGCCCGCAGGTGCGGACGCCGCCGGAGCTCGGGACGAGGATGCCGCAGAGCAGCTTGATCGTCGTCGACTTGCCGGCACCATTGGCGCCGATGTAGCCGACGGCCTCGCCGTGCGCGACGGTGACGCTGAGGCGGTCGACGGCGGTGAGGTCCCCGCGCCCCCGGCGCCGGAAGGTCCGGGTGAGATCGTGCGTCTCGATCGCGAGTTCGCTCACCCGCCACCTCCCTGATAATGCCGTATGCCGATCCGCCACCCCGCGGCGGCCAGCGCCACCGTCCACAGGGTCGCCAGGGGTAGGGCCCAGGCCAGTCCGGCGGGGAGCCAGCCGCCACCGGGCAGGCCGAGGAGCCAGAGGGCGGGGAGGTAGGCGGTGAAGGCGACCGGGACGACGAAGGCGAATCCGGCGACGAGCGACTGCGGCCAGACCGAGGCGGGCTGGGTCGCGGCATAGCGCCCGCCGTAGACGAACGCATTGGTGAACTCGCGCCCGTCGAGGAGGAAGAACTGCAACCCGGCGGCGAGGACGAAGAGGGCGCCGTAGAGGATCGGCGCGCAGAGGAGGGTCAGGGCCAGCAGCGCCACTCGGTCGGCGGTCCAGTCGATGGGGTTCAGGCGCAGACCGACGACGATCGCGCCCGCACCGAAGACGACGCGGGAGAAGCGCTTGAGGGCGATCTCGCTCGTCATCAGCTGGAGGAGGACCGGCTGAGGGCGCAGGTAGAAGACGTCGAGGGTGCCCGCCCGCAGGTAGGTCGGGAGCCGGTCCAGGTGCCCGGCGACGAGATCGGCGAGCGAGAACGCGAACTCGGCGAGCCCGAAGACGAGCAGGACGGCCCGGAAGTCGAGGCCGCCGATGATGCCGGCGCGGTGGAAGAGGACCCAGACCTCGGCGAACTCGAGGATCCCGACGACCAGCGCGGCGAGGAGATCGACGGCGAACGGAACCGGGTAGCTCGCCTGGGCGCGGACCCGGGAGCGCAGCACCGCGGCGTAGGGGGACGTCGGCATACGGTCAGCCACCCTGGACCTCCAGCGTGCGCCGGCCGCGGGCGGTCAGGACCCGGCCGAGGACGCCGGCGGCGACGATCCAGCCGAGTTGGATCGCGATGGCGCGCAGCGCGTCCAGGCCGGTGAGCCGGCCGATGAGGAGGTCCACCGGGGTCATCATGATGCCCGGGAAGGGGGTGGCGTGCGCGATCGCCGCGAGCCAGCCGGGGAAGGTCGTGACCGGCAGGTACAGACCCATGAAGAAGTTGGACAGGACCAGATAGAACGTCGCCAGGCCGCGGGGGTCGATCACCCAGAAACCGAGGACGGCCACGGCATACCGGCAGAGGAAGGACAGGACCGCGCCGAGGACCAGGCTCACCACGCCGAGGACGTAGGGCGCGACCGTCGTCGGGAGGGTCATGCCCGTGACGAGCGCCCCGACGGCGAGGCAGGGCAGGCCGCGCGGGAGGACGGAGAAGAACGACCGGCCGAGATCGGTGGCGAGGTGCGCGCCCTGGACATCGAGCGGCCGGGTGAAGTCGGTCGTTATGTCGCCGGTGCGGATGCGTTCGCCGATGTCGGCGCCGCTCATGGCACCGACGAGGCCGATCATCGCCTGGGTGATCCAGACGTAAGCGAGGAGTTGGCCGTCGGTGTAGCCGGCGAGGTGGCCGCCGACGGCGCCGGCCGCGGCGGTGAGGATGGCGGCCTTGAGGAGGCCGAACACCGAGTTGGTGAACAGGCCGGCCGCCGCGGCGAGGGGATAGGCCGCCTGGCTGCGGAACCCGGCGCGCAGGAGGAGCCAGTAGGGGAGTAGGGCGGACGCCGGCCGCTCCTCGGGCGCCACGGGATCAGCCGACCGACCACGCCCGCGGACACGCACGAACCGGGGAGCTTACCCGGGCAGGGCGCCCTCGAGCCACCGGACGAGGCGTGCCCGCTGGGCTTCGGTCGCTCCGCGGACGGGGAACCGGCTGGTCGGACGGGTCCGCCGGTCGTGCCACAGCCGGGCCCGCGGGCCGTCCTCCGGGCGGGCCAGGAGCCAGAGGATCGTGTCGGCGCCGTCCTCGGGGGTGCGCAGGAGGGGTCCGGTGACGCGGGCGAAGCCGGGCAGCGAGACCCTGACGCCCGGGGTGTCCGACCAACCGGGATGCATGGCGCTGACGCTGATCCCCTCGTCGCCCCAACGTTCCTGGAGGTGGGGGAGGAGTTCGACCTGGGCGCGCTTGCTGCGCGCGTAGGCCCGGGCGGGGCGGTAATCCTCGCCCGTGTCCTCCGGATCGTCGGCGGGCAACTCCTGGAGGTACATGCCACCGGAGGTGACGAACACGACGCGGGCGTCGCGAAGCACCGGGGCCAGCGCATCGGTCATCGCGACCGGGCCGAGGACGTGGACGGCCATGGTCAGTTCATGCCCCTGCGGGGAGCGCTCGTATGCCGGGGGCATCGCCCCCGCGTTGTGCACCAGTCCGGCGAGCGGGACTGCGGCGGAACGGAACTCGCGGGTGAAGCCGGCGACGGAGGTCAGGTCGGCGACGTCGCAGCGCCAGACGGTGGAGGGGCCGGGCAGCGTGGCGGCGACGGACGCGCCCCGGTCGGTGTCGCGGACGACGAGGTGGACGTGGGCGCCGAGGGCGGACGCGCCACGCGCGGCGGCCGCGCCGAGCCCGGAGGAGGCACCGGTGACGGCGACGTGCCGGCCGGCGAGCGCGTCCGGGGCGGGGTCCGCGGGCCAGCCGGGAAGACGCTCGCGGACGGCCGACCCGAGGCGGCTGAAGCCGGGCACGACGAGCAGGTCGAGGGCGTGATCCGTCAGCGTGCTCAGCGCGCTTCCGCCCAGTGTCGGTGACCGCCGGCCGGCGAGGGCCGCGGCGAGGGTGGCGGCAGTGTCGTCGGCGAGCCGGTCGAGCAGGATCCGGATGACGGGGGCGGCGAGCCCCGCGGCGGGACCGAACGCGAACTCCGCGTGATAGTCCACCTGGCTGCCGCCGGCCCCGTCCGAGCGGATGGTGATCGTGTCGTGGGCCGTGGTCGGCCCGGCACGGCCGGTCAGCCGGATCCGCTCGGAACTCGCCTCCTCCAGGACATAGTCGAGTGCCACCTCCCGACCGGCGAAGCGCGAGACATTGCGATAGTGGCTGCCCGGGCCGCCGTCGCCCGTGACGAGGTCGCAGGACACAGTGCCCGCGTCCCACTCGACGGCGTTGCGGAAATCGGCGAGGTAGGCGGCGACGAGGCCGGGGGCCGTGTGGGTGTGAACGGTGCGTTCGACGATCTCGGTCATCTCAGTTCTCCTTCTGGTTGGGGTCGCAGCGCCACCCCTTCGTCGAGAGGCCGGTTCAGGGTCGTCGAAGGGCCGGTTCAGCGTCGTCGAAAGGCCGGTTGAGGGTCGTCGAAGGGCCGGTTCACGCTCGTGTGCCCTTGTCCTGTCCCGACCGGGGATGGTCATCCGGGGTGATCCGCAGCGCGACCCGCGGACGGGGTGGGCGCCGATGACGCACCCGGCTGGCCAGCCATTCGATGCGCAGCGCGACCCACCACTGCCAGCCATACGTCGCCGCCAGCAACGCCTCGACCTCCGCACGCTCCACGCGGTGCGCCTGGCCGGTGACGACGACGGCACCGGGCTTCGGCTCGCCGCGGCGCGTGCACGCCTGGAGCGTCACCCGGGGCGTATGCCGCAGCCGCTTCAGTTTCCCCGCGCCCGCGGGCGTGGAGACCACCACATCCTCGCCATCGACAGCGAACCACATCGCGGTCGGCACGCCGATTCCGTTGCGGCGGAAGGTGGTCAGCCGGACGAACTCCTCCTCACGCAGCGAGTCGAAGGGCCCGGTCATCGCCGACTCCGGTTGCGCCGCCACACCGCGGCGGTGAGTGCGGTGGCGAAGGTGGTCCAGGCGGCATACGTCCCGAGGAGGGCGCCGCGGTGCGACCCGGTGCTCGACGCGCGCCGCGCCAGATCGGCACTGGACACGGCGAGCGCCGCCGCCCCCGCCGTCGCGACCGGCAGGTGGCGAACGCGGAAGAAGAGCACGCTCCACAACGCGTTGAGGGTGAGGTTGACCCGCAGCGCCCGTTCGTATGCCGTGGCCTCCTCCCCGCGGCCCTTCCGGTCGAGCGTGGTCAGGTGCTGTGCCGAGACCGCCGCGATGGTCGCATAGAGCGGCGTCCAGACCAGCCCGAAGGTCTCCGGCGGCGGTTGCCATGGCGGCTTCTCCAGGGCGCGGTACCACCGTGAGTTCGGTTGCGTGGCGAGTGATCCCACGACGACGCAGGCGGCGACGGCTCCTGCGCAGGTGGCGAGCCGGCGCCGGCCAGTGTCGGCCGGCGTATCCGCCAGGGCCGAACGGATCGCCTCGCTCACCCCGATCCGGCAGGGGGTGTCGAGGTGGGCGTCGAAATCGTTCTCCCGGCACACCACCGGGTGGACCAGGCTGCCGACCAGCGGCTTGGCCAACCCCGCGGGGACCGGCGTGACCGCACCGACCCAATGACTGGCCAGCCACGGCGTCAGGACCGGGACGCTGACGATGCGGCGAGGGGCGAGGCCGGCCACCGCGGCATACGTCCCGATGAGGTCGCGATAGGTCAGCACGTCCGGGCCACCGATGTCGAAGGCCCGGTCGACCTCCGGCGGCAGGTCTGCGGCGGCGACCAGGCAGCGGACCGCGTCCGCGACGGCGATCGGCTGGACCGGGTTGTCGATCCACGCGGGCGTGACCATCACCGGCAGCCGTTCGGTCAGATGGCGCAGCATCGTGAAGGACGCCGACCCGGCGCCGAGGACGACGGCCGCCTGGAGGCACGCGGCGGGCACCGGACCGTCGAGGAGGATCTGGCCGGTCTCGGCGCGCGAGGCGAGGTGCGGCGAGAGCTCGCCGTCGTCGGGGTGGATGCCGCCGAGATAGACGACGCGGCGCACCCCCGCCTCGCCGGCCAGTCGCGCGAAGGAGCGCGCCAGGTCGCGGTCGCGGGATTCGAAGTCGCCGCCGTCCATCGAGTGGATGAGGTAGTACGCGATCTGAACGCCGTCCAGCGCGCGCCGCAGCGCCTCGTCGTCCGCCGCGTCACCGACGACGACCTCGACCTGGCCGACCCACGCATGGTCGGCGATCCCGGCACGCGAGCGGGTCAGCACCCGGACCGGCCGCCGCTGCAGGAGCGCCGGGACCAGGGCGCCGCCGATATAGCCCGAAGCTCCGGTGACGAGGGCAAGTCCGTCGGGATCGGGTGCAGGGAGTCGGTCGGTCATCGCAGAACCTCCAGGATCGCGGGAAGCAGAACGAGCATCGAGCTCGACCACAGGACATGGGTGAGAATGGGGCCGAGCACGCCGCCGGTGACGCGGCGTTGCAGGCCGGTGAGCAGCCCGAGGAGGGCCGCCGCGAGGACGAGCATCGGGTTCCCGGTGCCCGCCGTTGTCAAGGCATAGACGACGGTGGTGACGGCGACCGCGTGCCGCCGACCGACCGCGGCGAAGAGCGCCCCGCGGAAATAGAGCTCCTCGGCGATCCCGTTGAGGACGACGATGGCGAGGATGACCGGCAACGAGCCGAACCGCGCATGGTCGAGCACCGCGTCGACCGCATCCAGCAACCGAGGGATCCGGGCGACGACGATCGCCCCGGCGAGGAAGACCCCGACGAGCAGGCCGCCGAGCGCGAGCGACTGGACCCAGGGCCGGGCGTCGCTGCGGCCCGCCCGGGTGTGCGCCCGCCCGAGATGAAGCGGCCCGGACAGGACCGCCCCCGATGTCCACACGCCGGCGAGGGCGAGGGTCGCCGGATAGAAGGCCGCGTCGCCGGGCGGGATGCGCAGGGCGAGAGCCAGGACGACCGCTCCCACGATCAGGGTGACCGCCGCGACCACCCGGCGCCGCCGGAACTCGTGATCGGGCTGGGCGTGATCCCGCGGCACCGGCGCGACGAGTGCGGCGGTGAGGAAGGCCCGCAGCTCCGAGACGACTCCCGGGCCGCGCGTCACGACGCCTCCGCCGGGGTCGTATGCCGTGCCGCCGCATACCGATCCAGCGCGTCCGCCCGCTCGGCCGCGTGGTCGACGATCGGCGTGGGATAGCCGCCGTCATATCCATCGGCCGCGGTCCACGGCTGGTGCGCGGCGGCGCCGGATAGGTGGGCCAGCTCCGGGACATGGCGACGCACATACGCGCCGTCCGGGTCGAATCTCAGGCCCTGAGCGACCGGGTTGAAGATGCGGAAATAGGGCGCCGCGTCGGTGCCGGTCCCGGCGACCCACTGCCATCCGTGCGAGTTCGACGCGATGTCGCCATCGGTCAGCAGGTCGAGGAAGTGGCGGGCGCCGAGCGGCCACCACAGGTGCAGATCCTTGACGAGGAAGCTCGCCGTCACCATCCGCGCGCGGTTGTGCATCCACCCCTCGCTGCGCAGTTGGCGCATCCCCGCGTCGACGAAGGGGAATCCCGTCCGCCCCTCGCGCCAGGCCGAGAAACGCTCGGCGACAACGGGATCCGATGGATCGGCATACGGCATGGTGGCGAGGGTCCGGCGCAGGTCGCGCCATGCCGAGGTGGGGTTGTGCCAGAGGACGTCGGCATAGAACTCGCGCCAGGCCAACTCGGTGACGAAGCGCGCACCGCCGGCGGTGTCGGTCAGGCCGCGGGCCGCGAGGTCGCTCAGAAGGGTGCGCGGATGGATCGTCCCGAGTTTGAGCGCCGTGGACAGCCGTGACGTGCCGGCGCGCGCCGGGCGGTCCCGCATCCGTCCGTATGCGGCGACCTCGCCCTCGAGGAATGCTCGCCACGCGGTGCGCGCCTGGTCCTCGGTCACCGGAGTCCCGGGGTCGAGCCTGACCTCCGCCCGGGGGAGTGGGTCCGACGCGAGGCCGTCGGCGATGTCAAGGCGGGTCGGGCGCGGCGCCGGGCCGGGCGCGCCATGCTCCCGCCACGCGCGGGAGAACGGCGTGAACACCGAGAACGGGGTCCCGCTGCGGGTACGCACCCGGCCGGGGCCGACGGCATACGGCGATCCGGTCGCGCGCCAAGCGATACCCCGCGAGGCGAGGGCGGCGGCAACCCGGGTGTCCCGGCGCACGCCATACGGCGTCGTCTCGGCGGAGACATGGACGCCTCGCGCGCGGGCCTCGGCGCACACCGCGGGAAGGACGGTCTGGGGCGCGCCCGTGCGGACCACGAGCCGCCCGCCGAGTGCGTCATCGAGCGCGGCGACGGCGGCGAGATAGGCGGCGACCCGGGGTCGCTCGCGGGACCCCAGGAGCGCCGGGTCGAGGACGACGAGCGGCACGACCGTGCCGGACTCGCTCGCGGCGAGCAGTGCCGGGTTGTCGTTGAGGCGCAGGTCGCGCCGGAACCACATGACCTCGGTCACCGGCCGCACCTCCTTCCTCGCGTTCACCAGGGGCCTGGTGGGAGAACCTTATACAAACATTGGACACTCTGTGCAAGGATGGCATCCGAAAGGAGGCGCCCATGGACACCGCGACATCCCGCCCGACCGCCGTGGTCGTCGGTGCGGGGATCTCCGGCCTGACGGCGGCGCATGTGCTCGCGCACACCCACGAGGTCGTCCTCGTCGAGGCGCAGGAACGTCTCGGTGGTCACGCCCACACCCACGAGATCGACACTCCCGCAGGGCGGCTCGGGATCGACAGCGGCTTCATCGTGCACAACGAGCGGACCTATCCGACCTTCCTGCGCCTCCTCGCCGACCTCGGCGTCGCGACGGTGGAGACCGAGATGAGCATGTCCATCACCTGCCGCGAGTGCGGGCTGTCGTATGCCGGGGGCCGTGGTCTCGGCGGGCTGCTCGCCGACCCGCGCCGGCTCGCCGATCCGCGCTTCGCGCGGCTGCTCGCGGAGGTTCCCCGCTTCCACCGGCTCGCCCGGCGGGCCCTGCGCGGTGATCTCGGCGACCTCAGTTGGGGGGAGTTCCTCACGCGCGGCGGGTTCTCCGGCTACTTCAACGGCCACTTCGCGACTCCGCTCGTCGCGTGCGTCTGGAGCAGCGGCGCGCGGGATGCGGCGGCGTATCCGGCGGCGCACCTGTTCCGCTTCCTCGACAACCACGGGATGCTCTCGGTCACCGGATCGCCGACCTGGCGGACCATCGCCGGCGGGTCGGCGCGCTATGTCGAGGCGCTGGCCGCCGGGTTGCCCGATGTGCGCTCCGGTCGGACGGTCCGGGCGATCGAGCGGCACGACGACGGCGTCGCGGTCCGGTTGGCGGACGGCTCCCTCCTCTCCGCCGACTGCGTCGTCCTGGCCACGCACGCGGACGAAGCCGCCGCTGTGCTGGTCGATGCGAGCCCAGCGGAGAAGTCCGCGTTGACGGCGATTCCCTACTCCCGCAACGAGGTCGTCGTGCATACCGACGGCTCGGTGCTCCCGGCGCGGCCCCGTGCGTGGGCGAGTTGGAACTATTCCCGCACCCTGTGCGCGGGGGAGGAGCCGGCCGTGCGCGTCGACTACTGGATGAACCGGCTGCACCGCCTCGACGCCGACCGCGACTATGTCGTCACCCTCAACGGCGAGGCGCACGTCGCGCCGGAGACGATCCTCGCCCGGGCGACCTATCACCACCCCGTCTTCACCCGCGCCTCGGTCACGGCGGCTGCCACGCTGCGGACGTCGGGGGGCCCTCGGCTCGCCTTCGCCGGCGCCCACCTCGGCTGGGGCTTCCACGAGGATGGGGCCCGCTCCGGCCTCGCCGCGGCCGAGCGACTCGGCGGGCGCTGGTGACGACGGGCGTGACGGGGCCGATCGTGGTGGCGCCCCCGCTGCCCGCCCTCGTCCGGGGCCGGGTTCACCACCAGCGCCGGATGCCGATCCCGCACCGCGTTCGCGCCCGCACCTACCAGTGGCTCGTCGACGTCGACGACCTGCCCGACCACGGCGTTCTCGGCCATATCCGCGCCGCCGATCACTTCGGTTCCGGGACCGACTCCCTCCGGGCGGGCATCGAGCGCTTCATCATGGCGCAGGGGGCGGAGCTCGAGCCGGGCCTGCGACTCCTCGCCCTCGCCAACGCCCGCACCTTCGGGCATGTCTTCGACCCGCTGACGACCTACTTCGCGATCACTCCCGAGGGCCGGCTGCCCTGGGTGATCCTCGAGATTCACAACACCTACGGCGAACGCCACGCCCACGTCGTCCGGCTCGACGCGCGCGGGCGGGCGGAGGTCGACAAGGCGTTCTATGTCTCGCCGTTCTTGACGGTCGAGGGGATCTATGCCGTCGCCGTCACCCTCACCCCGGACCGGGTCGGCGTCGCGATCACGCTGCGGCAGAACGGCATACGGGTCTTCGATGCGAGTTTCACCGGCCGGCCCAGCCCTCTGACGCGATCGGCGCTGCTGCGCGCCGCGCTTACCACTCCGCTGGTCACCCACCAGGTCAGCGCCCGGATCCGCGTCCACGGCCTGCGGCTGTGGACGCGCCTGCCCGTCGTCCCGCGCCCGCCCCACCTGCCCCCGGAAGGACTCCAGTGACCGCTCAGACCCTCCGCCGGGTGACCGCCCGATGACCTCCGAGACCCTTCGTCCGCTCTTGGCGCCGCGCCGCCTGTCCTCGCCCCGGTCGTATGCCGATCCCGTCCACGCGCCCGTCCGCGGCGCCGTGGTCCGCGCCCTCGCTCGCCGCATGGCCCGGCTCGTCGACGTCCGCATCGTCCTCCCCGACGGCACCCCCATCGCACCCCGACCGCGCCCCACCCCCGTCGAGAGGTCACATAGGGGGCGTCGAGAGGTCAGACTCCCCGGGCCGGCGAACGGGCAACCGACGATGCGAATCCACTCGTGGGCCTTCTTCGACCGGGTCGGGGTGGACGCCAAGATCGGCGTCGGCGAGGGCTACATGGCGGGCGAGTGGAGCCCGGCTCCGGGCACCGATCTCGCCGACCTGCTCACGCCCTTCGCCGCCCGGCTCGCCGACCTCGTTCCGCCGTCCCTCGCCCGCTTCCGGCGCCTCGCCGAGCCGCGCCAGCCGCGTCATCATCTCGGTGATCGCGTGGGGGCGGCGACCAACATCGCCCACCACTACGACCTGTCCAACGAGGTCTTCGCGAGCTTCCTCGACCCGACGATGACCTACTCCTCGGCCTGGTTCGCCCCCGAGGATCCGGCCGGCTTCGACGGCCTCGAGGCGGCGCAACGGCGCAAGGTGGACGGCGTCCTCGACTACGCGCGCGTCGGTCCGGGCACCCGGGTGCTCGAGATCGGCTCTGGCTGGGGCCAACTCGCGATCCAGGCCGCGCAGAGGGGGGCGGACGTGCATACGGTCACCCTGTCGGCGCGCCAGCGCGACCTCGCCCAGGCGCGCTTCGCGCAGGAGGGTCTCGCCGACCGGATCCGGATCGACCGGCGCGACTACCGGGATGTCCGCGGCACATATGACGCGATCGTCAGCGTCGAGATGATCGAGGCGGTCGGCTACGACTACTGGCCGGACTACTTCGCCGCGCTCGCGCGCCTCACCGCCCCCGGCGGCACCGTGGCGCTCCAGGCGATCACCATGGCGCACGACCGGATGCTCGCGTCGCGGCACGCTCATGGGTGGATCCAGAAATACGTCTTCCCAGGCGGCCTGATCCCCTCGGTCGAGGCCATCGAGACCCACGCCGCCGCAGTCGGCCTCGTCATCACCGCAGAACGGTCCCTGGGCGAGGACTACGCGCGCACCCTGCGCCTGTGGCGCGAACGCTTCGTCGCCCAGCGCCACCGCGTGCTCGCCCTCGGCTTCGACCCGACCTTTCTGCGCGTCTGGGAGTTCTATCTCGCCTACTCCGAGGCCGGTTTCCGCTCGGGTCACCTCGACGTGCGCCAACTTCGGCTCGACCGCCGCGCGGACTAGGGTTGGCGCCCGGTGTACACGATCAAGCAGGCGTCCGAGCGCACGGGCATCCCGCCTGCGACGCTGCGCGCCTGGGAGCGTCGGTATGCCGTGCTCCGGCCCCCGCGCTCGGCCGGCGGTTATCGCCTCTACGACGACGCGTCGATCCGTGACCTGGAGGTCATGACCGGGCTGGTCGCCCTCGGTCGTTCGCCGCGCCAGGCCGCCGACGAGGTGGCCGCCCGGCGGGCCCGCCCCGGCTCGGCACCCGACCGGGTGGACGCGGGGGAGGGTGCTGCGCCCACCATCGGCCCAGCCCTGCCACCCATCGGGCCGGCGCTCGCGGCCGTGCACGCGCAGGATGCCCGCGCCCTGTCGCGGGCGGCGGAGGTCGCGTTCGCGGCCGGCCCCCTGCCGGAGGTGCTGCGCACCTGGCTCTTCCCGCTGCTCGTCGCGGTCGGTGACGCCTGGGCCGATGGTGACCTGTCGGTCGCCGCCGAGCACGGGGCCTCGCACGTGCTGATGCGGGTTCTCGCCGACCGGCTGGACGACGCCCTACCCGCGCAGACCGAGCCGGTCGCCCTGGTCGGGCTCCCGGTGGGTGCGCGGCACGAGATCGGTGCCCTGGCGTTCGCGGCGGTCGCCGCCCAGCACGGGATGCCGGTGGCCTACCTGGGCGCGGACCTCCCCGTCCCGGATTGGCTGGCCGCCGTCCGCACCACCGGCGCCCGCGCCGCGGTGGTCGCGGTGCCGACCCGAGCGGACCTGCGGGCGGCCCGGCAGACGGTCACGGCGCTCGGCGGCCTGCCGGACCTGGTGATCGGCGTCGGAGGTGGCGCCCAGAGCGGGATACGGCCGCCGGCGGTCGCCCTCGGCCACGACCTCCAGGCCGCCGTCGACACCCTCCGCGACCTGCTCCGTCCCCGGCCACCCGCCCGGTGACCTCTGCGCGGATGACGCTTTCGCGACGATGCAGGTGGCCCGGGGCTGCGACGAAGGAGCACGTCTTCCCGCGGAACGCTTTCGCGACGATGCAGGTCGCCCGGGGCTGCGACGACGGGGAACGTCGTCACGCGGAACGCTTTCGCGACGATGCAGGTGGCCCGGGGCTGCGACGAAGGAGCAGACCCGGGCGCCTGAGGAGGAGCGAAAGCAATCAGACACAGAACTCAGATCAGGCCGAGGGCCTTGACCTGGTCGCGCTCGGAGGCGAGCCGGGCGACGGAGGCGGCGATCCGCTCCTTGGAGAAGTCGTTGAGGTCGAGCCCCTGGACGATCGACCAGGTGCCGTCGGCCACCGTGCACGGGAAGGAGCTGATCAGGCCCTCCTGCACGGCATACGAGCCGTCGGACGGGACGGACATCGAGACCACCGCTCCGCCGGTGCCGAGCAGCCAGTCGCGCATGTGGTCGATGGTCGCATTGGCCGCCGACGCCGCCGACGACAGACCGCGCGCTTTGATGATGGCGCCGCCGCGGGTGGCGACCTTGGGGATGTACTCGTCGGTGATCCACGCCTCGTCCACCAGGTCCGCGGCGACCTTCTCGCCGACGGTGGTGTGGAACAGGTCGGGATACATCGAGTCGTCGTGGTTGCCCCAGATCGCCAGGCCGACGACCTCGTCCACGCCGACGCCGAGCTTCTTGGCGAGCATCGACTTGGCGCGGTTGTGATCGAGCCGGGTCAGGGCGTTGAAGCGCTCCTTCGGGATGTCGGGGGCGTTCGTCATCGCGATGAGGGCGTTGGTGTTGGCCGGGTTGCCCGTCACGAGGATCTTGACGTCGTCGGCGGCGACCTTGTTCAATGCCGCGCCCTGGCCGGTGAAGATCCTGCCGTTGGCGGCGAGGAGGTCGGCCCGGTCCATGCCCTCCTTGCGCGGCATCGCGCCGACGAGCATCGCCGCATTCACCCCGTCGAACACCTTCTCCGGGTCGTCGCCGATCTCGACACCGGCCAGCGTCGGGAAGGCGCAGTCGTCGAGTTCCATGACGACGCCCTCGAGCGCCTTGAGCGCCGGCGTGATCTCCAGCAGCCGCAGTTCGATCGGGGTGTCGGGGCCGAGGAGGGAGCCGCTGGCGAGGCGGAAGAGGAGGCTGTAGCCGATCTGGCCGGCGGCGCCGGTGACGGCGACCTTGACGGGAGTGCTCACTGTCGATCCTTCCGAGGGTGACGAGGTCGTATGCCGCGTGGGCCCCGGGCGTGGCGAACCGGGCGCGGTCGATACTCCGACGCTAGCAGTGGGGCCTACCGTTGGCGGATGGCACTCGCCTCCCGAACCCCCGACCCCCGGGTGACCTCGGCCACGCGCGACCTGTTCCCCGTCCTGCTGACGGCCGCGGTGGCGCTCGTGTCCGTGACCGCGTTCGTCGTCGCCGCCGCGCGGGGGTGGCTCGGGCCAGACGTCGGCCGGGGGAGTGGGTTCTGCGAGGCGGCCCGCCCGGGCTGGTTCCGGCAACCCGCCAACACCGTGAGCAACCTCGGCTTCGTCGTGGCCGGTCTCGCCATCGCGTGGCACGCGGGCACCGCCCCGCCGCGAACGCCGTTGACCCGGAGCCGGCCGCTCGTGGTGAGTCTCGGCATACTCGTGGTGCTGCTGGGGCCGGGCAGCGCCGCGATGCACGCGACGCAGAGCGTGGCCGGCGGGCATCTGGACATGACGAGCATGTACCTCGTCTCCTCCTTCGCCCTCGCGTATGCCGTCACCCGCCTCGTCCACGGCGGGACGGGGGCCTTCGCCCGGGTGTTCGTCGCCGCGGTGGTCGCCCAGGAGATCCTCGAGCGCCGCGGTGGCCCGCTGCCGGTGATCATGACCGCGGGGAACCTCGGGTTCGCGCTCACCCTCATCGCCGCCGTCGCCCTCGAAGTCCACCTCGACCGGCGCGGCGACGGCCTCGATCGCCGCTGGGCGGCGGCCTCGCTCGGCTCCCTGATGCTCGCCTTCGGCATCTGGAATCTCGCCAAGGACGGCACCCCGCTCTGTCACCCGCATTCCCTCCTCCAGGGCCACGCCGCCTGGCACATCCTGTGCGCGGTCGCGGCCTACGCCCTCTACCGGGCGTATGCCGCCCCGCCCCGCTCCCGCTGATCCCGCTCCCGCTGATCCCGCTCCCGCTGATCCCGGCCGTGTCACGGCGGGATCGGCATACGCACCGGGCAGGATTGTCGTATGCCGATCCCCGACTTCGTCGTCCGCCTCCGCGAGAAGGTCGGGCACGACCTGATCCCGATGACCGGAGCGACCGGGGTCGTGCGCGACGCGACCGGCCGGATCCTCCTCGGGTTGCGCGCGGACACCCGGGAGTGGGCGCTGCCGAGCGGGATCATCGAGCCGTTCGAGGAGCCGGCGGTCGCGCTCGCCCGGGAGATCGAGGAGGAGGCGGGCATTCACGCCCGGGTGGATGCCCTGGTGGCCGTGTCGGCGACCGGCGAGGTGCGTTATCCCAATGGCGATGTCGCGACCTATCTCGACTTCACCTTCCTGTGCACCCACCTCAGCGGTGACCCGCACCCGGCCGACGGCGAGAACGTGGAGATCGGCTGGTTCGCCCTCGACGCGCTCCCGCCCCTGCGGGCCTCGTCCACCTTCCGGCTGGGCAAGGCGCTCGCCTACGACGGGACGACCTGGTTCGCCCGCTGAGTGCGCCCCGGCCACCGGCACGCACGGGTCCTCCGGCGTACAGTGCCCAAGGTGACCGACCCACGCGACGCCGACCGCATCGAGGCGGCGATCGACCTCGCCCGCCGCCTGCTCGCCGAGGCCGACGCCGGAATCACCGCGTCGGAACGCCGCCGCCAGCGGCGCCTCGCCCGGCTCATCGAGGACGCCGAGGGCCGCGAACTGGTCCAGGCCCTCACCGACGAGGTCCTGCGCATCGAACGCCCGCGCCGCGCGGCCAACCGGTTCGCCCGGATCGTCGCCGATCACGGCATCCCCCGGTCTCTCGGACTGGTGGACCGGGCGCTCATGGCCATCGGTGCCCGGGTGGCGCCCGGCCTGCCCCCGCTCGTCATGCCGCTGGCGACTCGCCGGATCGTCGCCGAGACCCACGGCCTGGTCATCCCCGCCGAGGATCCCGCCCTCGCCACCCACATCGCCTCCCGACGCGCGGCCGGTGTCGACCTCAACCTCAACGTCCTCGGCGAGGCCATCCTCAGCGACGAGGAGGCCGATCAGCGCCTCGTCCGGGTCGCCGAGACGATGGCCCGGCGCGACGTCGACTACGTCTCGGTCAAGATCTCCGCCCTCTGCGCCCAACTGGACGTCCTCGCCTTCGAGCACAGTGTCGCCCGCATCTGCGGCCGGCTCGAGGCGATCTTCCGGGTCGCCCTGGCGGCCCGCCCGCCGGTCTTCGTCAACCTCGACATGGAGGAGTATGCCGACCTCCACCTCACCGTGGAGGCCTTCACTCGCGTTCTCGCGCAGGAGGATTTCCGCGCGGCACCGGCCGGCATCGTGCTCCAGGCCTACCTTCCGGACTCTCACGACGTGCTCGCCCACCTCGCCCAGTGGTCCGCCGAACGCGTCGCCGCCGGCGGCGCGCCGATCAAGATCCGCATCGTCAAGGGCGCCAATCTCGCGATGGAGCGCGTCGACGCGGAGCAGCACGGATGGGTGCAGGCGCCCTATGCGCTCAAGTCCGAGGTCGACGCGAGCTACAAGCGGCTCCTCGACGC
>JBDIAJ010000022.1:0-35002 GCA_039812345.1 Nostocoides sp.
CGTTCGCTCATTGCGTCTGAGCTTCGTTGCCCCGGGGGTCTCAAGTCTCGCGTCCGGCGGCGAACGAGCCTCAAAAGTGGTGTTCACTCGACTCGCGTCTCACGTTCGCCCGCACTCGAGTCGTGGCCCCGGGGCCCGAGCGCGTCGGCAAGCACCGCCATGGCGTTGGCCCGCATCACGGCATACGACTCGCCGCGGCTGAGTCCGGCAACACCGGTCAGCCACACGTGCGGCTCAATGCCGGCGACCGCCCGGAGCCGCACGGCCAGCGCGTCGACGTCGAGTTCCGGACGCTGATCCTTCAGGGGTGCAAGCGCATCGGCGTACCATCGCACGGCCCGACCACCGCGCAGCATCGGCTGCTCGGTGCCCTCGAGCGAGGCGCGCAGCGAGGCCCGCAGCTGGGGTTCCCACCGCTGCATGAAGGCGAAGTGACGCGTCAGCGCGAGCTCGAATCGGGTCACCGGATCGCTCAGTCGCTGCTGCTCGCCGTCGTGCAAGAGGGACGCCTGGCCGGTCTCGGGCAGGGCCGCACGAAACAGCGCCCGTCGATCGGGGAAATAGCGGTATGCCGTCGTGCGCGAGATGCCGGCTGCAGCGGCGACCTCGGCGACCGACGGGTCCCGACCTTCTCCCAGCAGCTCACGCAGGGCCTCGGCGAGGGCGTCGCGTGTGCGCGCCTTCTGCCTGACCCGACCCCCGGAGGCCCTGTGGGACGATGTTGTCACACACGACAGGGTACCTACATCCCGTTATGGTACTGTCGTCCCATGAACGATCCAGTCGTGACCAACCCGGAGCTCTATCGAGTCGTCTTCGAGAACGACCGCGTGCGCGTCCTCGAGTACCGCGACGAGCCAGGCCAGGGCACGGGCACCCACTCCCACCCGGACTCGGTCATGATCACGCTCACCGGCTTCCACCGACGCCTTCGCGCCGACGGGCGTGAGGTCGAGGTCGACATGCCCGCCTTCGCGGCACGCTGGCTTGACGCCCAGGAGCATTCAGGCACCAACATCGGCACGACCCCAACCCACTCGATGTTCGTCGAGCTCAAGGAGCCGCCCCCGGCGCTCGCGGCAGTGCCGCGGCTCGGACCCGCTGAGTCCTGACCGGCGGCGCGACCCACAGAGCGCACGCGCCCGGCTGCGGCCGCAGGCTGGAGCGGCCCCGTGAGGTGAACCAGTCGCGACCGACACCGGGTGAGTCCAAGCGGTGGCGGACCGGTGCAGGGTGTCCCGGCCGATCGTTCGGTGGATGTCGCGTGGCCCACAAGGCCGGTTCCGCGGGGATCAGATGAGACCGGCCCCTCGACTCCCTCAGTGCCAGGGAACGACAGATCGCCAAGATGGTGGTCGCAGGACGCACCAATCGGGAAACGGCCGCCGCCCTGTTCCTGAGCCCCAAGACCATCGAGTACCAACTTCGCAACATCTACCAGCGATGGGGGATCACGTCACGAGCCGAGCTCACCTCTCGCCTGACTCGCTCCGGCGGCTCGGATGGCTGACCCCAGCCCCGGGCCGGCAGCCGGCCGGCATACGCATCGACCATGACGTTCATGCGGGCCTCCTCCGCTCCGCTGGAGCAATGGGTTTCGGTCAGCCGAGGCCGGTGCAGGCGAGCGCCTCGAGGTCCGCACCTGAGTATCGGTCGTGGACGCCGTGCATGGCAAAGGACGTCTCGTGCTCATGGCTCGGTTGGATCCCGGTGACGTACCCGCTCCGTCCGGCGCAGCGGAGCGGTCCTTTCGTGAGCAGCCCTGGGGCTCAGGCCTGCTTCGGGCGGAATGCGTCGACTCTGCCTTCGAGAACGATGGTCACGGCGCCGAGACCTGGCAGGTCCGCGGTCTCGGACTGGGTGAACGTGCAGGAGATCGTGTCGAGGTGGCTCCCGGAGGAGCCGTGGACGGTCTGCACCGGCGTGGTCGACTCGTCGATGACGGTGCCGTCCGGGGCCACGACGGTCAGGTGGAACTGGAACGCGGTCGGGATGAGGACGGACGGGTCGCTGACGACATGACCGGCGGAGCCCAGGGGCCGCGCCCTCGACGAGGGTGATGAGGTAGTCGTGGCCGTCGGAGCACCCGAGGTTGATGAGGTGGGTGTTCCGGTTGACCGGGGCGGCGGGGGCCGGTCCTGCCCCGGCGGCGATGGCTAGGGCGGCGAGCGGTGCGACGGCGAGGACGGCTGTGGTGTGCGGCTTCATGGGAGGGGCCTCCGTTCGCGGAAGAGGTTGACGCGCACCAGCGTCTGCCTGGGCCAGGCCAGCACACATCGAGGCGGCCCCGGAGCCCCGTCTCCGTGCCAGTACCTGTGCGCCGCCCTTACCTTGCGCCAGCCCGTTTTGACCCGGTGCGAGCGGTACGGTCACCGGCCGGAGACCAGCAAGGGTCGTCTGCGCGGGTATGCGCCTCCACCGCGAGAAAGGTCGAAATGCGTCCGGCGACCGAGCCCGGCGACGGCCGAGACAGCGGTGAAGACCGCGAGCAACCAGGCGCCGATGATCGTGTACACCGCGGTCGTCACGACCGCACCGTCGACGTCGTAGGCGTCGTGACGGGTCACGGCCATCGCCACGGCGACGGGTACGCCCACGTACATCGCGAGAGCGATGATGACCAGGGAGAAAATATCGGTCTCGATGCCGCCGACGAGGTATGCGGTCCAATTGGCCAGCAGCGCCAGGGGCACGGCGGCACCGGCGAGGACGAGCCAGCGGATCTGCGTGCGCTGCACGGCCTCGGCCCTCCGGAAACGCCAGAACACGGAGCCCACACAGGCGACCAGGAGCCCGAGGAACACCGGCAGCATCGCCTGCGAGGCACGGTAGGCCGCCATGGACGTCGGGTGCCGCAGGTCGGACCACGGATCCTGGTAGGGCCGGGGGGACAGGGCCGCCCCGACGGCGAAGATCACGACGACGACCACGAGGGCCGGCGGCACGCGGCGCCACCCCGGCCCGGGAAGGTGCCCGTCGGGGAAGACCAGCAACAGGAGGGCGAACGGGACGAAGAGCACCATCCACGTCCCCTCAGCCAGCCCTGCCGCGACCACGACACCGGGAAGAAGGCCCTTTTCGGCGCCATTGCCGTAGAACGAGATCGCAGCGGTGAGCAGGACCGCCGAGGACATGGCCGCCAGGAGCGGACCGACCGCGTTGGACTGGGCGTGCCGCGACACGACGAGGGACGCGACGGTCGGGGTCGACGCGACCGCCACCGAACCGGCGAGAAAGACCAACCCCTCGTTGTCCGGACGCCACGCCAGGGCGGCGGCCATGACGGCGACCAACAGGCCGTTGAGGCCGCCCTGCACGTATGTCGCGAACCGCGCGCGAGGCATGGCTTCACGGTAGATCGGTATGCCGCGGCATACCTCCGTATTGGCACGGACGGACGACAGCGGTGGCCGCCCCGAGGAGGCGCAGGGGCTGGACCGTCGCCGAGTTCCAGCGCCGGCACGACGACTCGGTGCGCGGCTACCTGCGCGGGTCGTGACCCGCAAGGCCAGGGCGGCGCGCTGTCCTGTGGCTTGGCCGGCCACGGTGTTGAGGCTGCCCGGAGCCAGGCATACTCTTCGTCGGTCAGTTGCCGTCCCTGTCCTTCCGTCGCGGTGAGAACCCTGACAAAGACTCCGGCGGGTCCGGTGAGCCATGGGATGCCACCGGCGAGGACTGCGCCTGGCACCAGCGACCCGGGTGGCAAGGTAGGAGCCGACCTCGATGGTGCGCACGGCATACCAGGGGTTCGACGAATTGTGGGCCGGCTTCCTCGCCGGGATCGGCCCCGCCGGTGCGTATGCCGCGGGGCTGGCTCCCGCAGGTCGCGACGCCCTGCGCGCGGCTCTCGCCGACCCGAGGTCCTCGTCGAGGTCTCGGTCGACATCGTTGCGACGTGAGGCACCCTGCCACCGGTGGTACCATATGTGGCATGAAGACCACCCTTTACCTCCCCGACGACCTCAAGGGCGCCCTTGAGGTCGAGGCGCGCCGGCGTGGCGTGTCAGAGGCCGAGGTGGTCCGGGATGCCCTGCGTCAGGCCCTGACGAGCCGCCCTGCGCGCCCCAAGGGCGGATTCATCAGGGGACGAGAGCCGATCGCCGACCGTGTCGACGAGTTGCTGGCCGACGGCTTCGGATCATGATCATCGACACGAGCGCCCTGCTGGCCTATGTCGACGCCAATGAGCCCCAGCATCACGCCGTCGCGGAAGTCATCGAGGGGAGCGAAGAGCCGTTGGTCGTTTCCCCCTACGTGATCGCAGAGGTCGACTACCTCGTTCTGACCAGGCACGGTGCCGAAGCTGAGCACGGCGTGCTCGACGAGTTGGCCGGCGGGGCTTGGGAGTTGGCCGTCATGGATCGCGACCGACTCTCCATGGCCGCCGACATCGTCCAGCGCTACGCGGACGTTCCGATCGGCTTAACCGACGCATCCAATATGGTCCTGGCTCAGGCCTATCGAACGAACACCATCGCCACGCTCGATCGTCGGCACTTCTCGATCCTGCGATTCGGTGACGGCTCGGCGCCGAAGATCCTTCCCTGAGCCGCCGTCGACGGACGTGCCAGGGCTAGCCTGACCGATGGGCAAGCTCGAGGCGCGCGACAACCGCACCTCAAGCAACGGCTCGTCTGAGGGGGTCGCTCATGCCGCCGGGGCGCGCAACGATCCGCGGTCGAGCCGCGCTGGAACCGTGATGTCCGGTCAGGCTCGCAATGCCCTCCGCGCGCTCGGCCACTCGTTGCAGCGCGAGGTGGCCGCGTTCAGCCCCACGTAACCTCTCCGTGCGCGATGTCGTGCCTCGGCGCGACCTCCGGTCACATCGCGGCGTCACGCCACAGTGGCACCGGGAACCCTGGGCGGCCCAGGTCGACGCGGCGCACGACCAGAGGTCACGAGCGAGGAGTCGGCAAGAGTCCGCCGGTTGAAGCGGGACAACGCCGAACTCAAGCGCGCCAACTCGATCATGTAAGGCCGCGGACGGCACTGCTCGGTGCCGAGCTCGACCGGCCCTCCCGGGAGGGTCGCCGTTCAAGTCAAGGGGCCGACCGCGTGGGTGGGGCCCGCCCGTCGGCACGCGTGTTCTCCGGTGACCCCGCGGAGGGTCGGTCAGGCGGCGTTGAAGGAGAAGTGCCCGAGCTGCAGCAGGAGGGCGAGGCGGTCGGGGACGCCCCAGTGTTCGATCATGCGGTCACCGGTGTAGCGGGCGATGTCGATGACGGTGATCTCGAACCGCCGGCCGGTCGGAGGTCGACCGAGCTGGCCGCCGGTGTCGGTGCCGGTGGCGCGCAGCCTGGCCCAGACGATGTCGCCGGTCACGCTGGAGTCCTCGATGGCCAGGTGGAAGTCGGGAGCACCCTTGCGCAGCTCGGTGACGATCCGGGTCACGCCTTGGGTGCCGACGACCGGGGCCGGGTGGCCGGGCCGCTCGAACTGGTGCTCCACGCAGTCGGGGGCGATCAGATCGTCGAGGTGTGACAGGTCGCCGCTGTTGAAGGCCTCCTCGATGAGCCGGGTGAACTGGGTCAGTGGCGTGCTCATCGCGTCTCCTCTGCGTCGTTCTGCGGCGCCCGGGTCAGGGTCACCCATCGGAAGGGGACCCCTCGCAACGGACCGCCGCCGTCGGTGCTCGAGGGTGTCGTCGCGCGGCTCCACGCCGGACCGAAGACGGACTGGATCTCGGCCTCGTCGACCCCCCTGGGGCCCATGCCGCGCCGAGGGGCGACGACGTGCAGCAGGACGACGGCACCGGGGTTGCATCGGCGGTTGACGACGGCGGCGAATGCCGCCCGCCCGCGCGAATCGAGCCCGTGGAAGCAGCCGAGGTCGAGGACGAGGTCGAGGTCCCCGGGTGGCAGGACGTCCCCGAGCCGGGTGACGTCACCGACGATGAAGCTGACCCGGTCGGCGACCCCTGCGCGGGTGGCGCGCTCCCGAGCCCTGGCCACGGCATACGGCTCCGCGTCGATGCCGGTCACCGTCCAGCCCTGCTCGGCCAGGGCCACGGCGTGGCGCCCGGTGCCGCAGCCGGCATCCAGCGCCCGCCCGGGAGGGCGGGCGCCCACGATCTGTGCCAGGGGGCCGGTGTCCTCGTTGCGCTCCCAGGGCGTCAGCCCCAGCCGATAGAGCAGTCCGTATGCCGACATCTTCGTCTCCCTTCAGCGCTCCCGCAGTTAGTGCAGTCATACTGCAATGACTGCACTGATACTGTGCTCCTCGTGGCCCCACCTGTCAAGCCCCCCAGCACCTACCGGCAGGAACAGGCGGCGGCGACCCGCACCCGGATCGCCGCGGCCGCCCGGCGCCTCTTCGGCGAAGCGGGCTACCAGATGACCTCGGTCGCCGCCATCGCCGCCGAGGCCGGCGTCGCCGAACGGACCGTGTATGCCGCGTTCGGCGCCAAACGCGAGATCCTCTCGGCGATCTGCGACGCGTGGCTGGAGGACGCCCACGCCAGAGAGCTCGTGGCGGAAGCCGTCGCCGCCCCCGACCCGGCTCGCACGGTGCAGCTGGCTGCTCGCTTCCTGCGGGCGCTGTTCGAGACCGGCTACGACGTCATGGTCCTTTTCGAGGCGGCCTCGGCGGAGGACCCCGAGACCCGCGCCATGCTGCGCGCCAAGCTCGAGGGCCGCAACCACGTGCAGAACCTCATCGTCGCCTCGATCGGCGATCACCTCGTCATCCCGCTCCCGGCCGCGCAGGCGATCTACCGGGCCCTCGCCGCCGTCGGTGTCTACCAGGAGCTGGTCATCGAGTCCGGGTGGTCCATCGACGACTACGAGCGGTGGGTCCTGGCCCAGCTGCAGGCCCAGCTCCTCGGCGTGAGCGCCAGCGCCCCCCCGCGGCCCTAGCTCGGGGCGGGAGATGCCGGTCGGTCGCTAGCGACACGACACCAGGGCGCGGCGCACCGCCTCGACGCTCTGCCTGACTGCCCGCTCGTCGGTGAGATGGCTGCTGACCGAGAACCTGATGACGTGGCGGCCGTGCCAGCTGCTGGCGCTGGGTCGGATGCAGCCCTCGGCGAGCAGGCTCGCCAGGACGGCGTCGGTGAGCTCGTCGTTGTCCAGGCAGGCCGTCACCTGCGTGTAGACGACGTCGTGCAGGACGTGAATCCCCTCCAGATCGCGCAGTCCGTCGGCGATACCGGCCGCGGAGTGGACGAGACCGTCGACCAGGTCGGCCAGCCCGTCAACCCCGAGAGTGCGCAGCGCCGCCCACACGGGGACGCCTCTCGCGCGCCGAGACAGTTCCGGCACGTGCTCGTGCGGATCGGGTTCCTCGGAATGGAGCAGGTATGCCGCCTCGTGACCGAATGCCCGGCGCAGGGCTGTCTCCTGGCGGACGATGGCGATGCCGCAGTCGTAGGGAGTGTTGAGTGTCTTGTGCGCATCGGTGGCCCAGGAGTCCGCGCCGTCCAGCCCCTGAGGGAGGAACGACCGGCGAGGGGAGGCAGCCGCCCACAAGCCGAACGCCCCGTAGACTGAGCTTGGACGTCGGCCGCCCTGCCACGACGAGCCTGACCCGCGGTGGCCATGATCTGGACAACGACCTCTACCCATTGTTCGGGCCTTTGGGTCCGAGCAGGTTCGTCGTCGTCTTCAGCAAGCGTCACGCCGCCCGCTCGGTCCTGGCCACCGAGCCGGCGCGAGCACTCCCCGGTGAGACCTGGTATCCCAAGCTCCGGGCCCTCGGCCGTCTCCCGGTGGCCGCGCGCTGCGCAGGCTTCCGCGATCTCTCGAGTGCCAACCACCTGCTCAACCCGACTCCTGGGGTCAGTCATTGGCCGTGGTGCCCGTCACCTGCCGTTGGCGGCAGCCAGTCATCTGGGATCCGGTCGGATCCTGCGGTCCGATAACGGATGCGTTATAGTTCGTCACGTGAACTACAGTCGGCGCCTCAAGTTGCGAAGACTCGCGCTCAGGCTTTCCCAGCGGGAGCTGGCCGAGAGATCCGGCGTGAAACAGCCGCTGATTTCGGCGATCGAATCGGGCCGCCGCGAACCCACAACGGCCACCCGAGAGGCGCTCGACATGGTGCTGACCGTTCGACCCTCGGTTGTCCTCGCGGCCCTTCGTGAAGAGGTCCGCGCAGTCGTGGCGCGCCACCACGGTGACGACGCTCGGGTTTTCGGGTCCGTGGCCCGAGGAACGGACGGACCAGCCTCCGACATCGACATCCTGGTCACCTTTGGCGTGGAGGCGGGTATCACCGACCTCCTTGCCCTTGAGGAGGAACTGGCCGACCTGCTGACGGTCCCCGTCGATGTGGTCTCGGCTGGCTCGTCCGGACGCGTCATCCAACGTGCGCTGGCCGAAGCCGTCCCCCTGTGAGCGGCGACCGAGTCGTGTCAGAGGATCGCCTGTGTGACTGGCTGGGCGACCTGGCCGGCTTTGGCGCGGACGCTGCCTATCTCGTCGGCCTGGGCCGGGAAAGCTACGTCGCCGACACCCCGCAGGGTCGCCTCCTGCGCAACGCCGGCGAGCGACTGCTGATCAAGGTGGCCACGATCGTGGAACGCCTACCCGAAGATTTCAAGAGCCGATATCCCGATGTGGATTGGGCCAGCATCAATCGGATGCGCAATCTCGTCGCCCACCAGTACGACAAGGTCAACGACGACCTCATGTTCGTAACCCTGCGACGCGACATCCCGACCCTCATCCAGCGCCTCGGACCGGCGCCACAAGACCCCGAGGCCTAGCCAGGAACCGCACACCTGGACTGATAGCGTCGGGGCCTCCAGGAGTTCCACCCTCCGGCTTCATTCCCCACGCATTCCCCACGACAAGTGCCTGACAGCTCCCATTTCCCCTTGTCAGATCGCATTTGTCAAGCCCCCCCCCGAGAGCTTCAAGTCCTCTCTCGGACACAAGTTTCTGGACACTTCCCACAACGCCGAATGCCTCTCTGACTAGGTATTCTACTTTCCGTCCGGGTGAGCATAAGTGGTCAGAAGTGATCACCTGGCGGACTTCATTCCCCACGACACGCCCAAGCAAGCGCACGTGGTACGCGCGCCTCGGGCGCCCCGGGCCGGGTCGTTGAGGCGGCGCCGCCCCAACTACCGTCCTTCCGCGGCTCGGGGCCGCCAGAGCCAGGGTGACTGCTGCTGGGAGTGCAACCACCCGCCCGCGACGGTTGGCGACCGGCAGTTGGGTGGGGAGCTCGCGCACCGCAGCCCACCCTGACGCCGCGTTGCCCTGCTCCAAATGCCAGCAGCGCCCGACCGACGATCGCCGTCGGGTCGAACTCGGCCTGCCCGAGGAGGTCCGCCGCATCGTCCCAGCGACCTTGACGTCGGCGGAGCTCGCCGAGCTGGACGGCCGCATCGAGGTGCGCTGACCGCGTCGAGGTCGACAACCGGTCGACGACGGGTGCGAGCACGTGGTCGGCATCGGCCCAAGCGCCTCGGGCGACGCCGTCGACGAGGCGGACGTGGTGTCGCGCCAGATGCGCGGCGTCTGGACTGATTTCGCGACATCCGGCCACCCCGGGTGGGCGGCCTACGACCCCGCGACGGCGGCGACGCGGATCTTCGACCAGCGACCGGCGGTCGCGCCGTACCCCGAGCAGATCTCGCGCGAGATCTGGCGGACGCACCCAACGGTGCTCGTTCTGGTAGAGATCTGAGGCCCTCGAGTGAGTCCCTGCGGTTGGCCCTGCGAACGGGGGACCGGTGGACCACGGTCGCGCCACGCCAGAGGCCAGAGGAGTTGCCGACCGTAGGAGCAGGGGCCCCACTCAAAATAGACCCGCTCGCAGCGCCTCCACTCTCATCCACCGTCAGCATCCTCACCCAGATCTCATTTTCCAACGCAGCCGACACCACCTCTCAGGGGTGGTCGCGCAGGTAGCGGCCGAAGTGGGGGACGGTGAAGGCGACCCGGCCACGCTCGGTGGAGTAGACGAGCCCCTTCTTCAGCAGGGCGTCGCGGGCGGGAGACAGCGATTGGGGTTGCTTCCCAAGCCATTTCGCGACATCCGAGGTGAGCACGGAGTCCAGTTCCGTGGTCGTCGCCGGGTCGTATGCCGCCAACTCGCCGCTGTCGCTCGGCCCCCCGACCGGAACGCCGTCGCGATCGACGAGCGCCACGGCGGCCATCGCCCGCAGATAGTCCCGCTCGGCCGGGGTGGCGCGTTCATACCGACTGCCGAAGAAGCCGACGGCGAGCTCGGCTTCGGCGCGCGGGACCGCGACCCGGACGTCGTCGGCGGTGATCGGCGTCGTCGGCGCCAGATCCCACACCTCTTTGCCATACGCCTGGATGAAGTAGGGATAACCGCCGGTGACGGCATACATCTCGGACAGTGCCTCGGGGTCATATGCCGCGTCCTCCTCCGCCGCCGGAACGACCAGTGCCGCCGCGGCCGCCTCGGCATCGAGACGATCGATGCGGGCATACCGGAAGAGCCTCTCGGAGTATGACTTCGACGCGGACAGGACCGCGGGGAGGTGGGGGAGACCGGCACCGACGACCAGCACCGGAAGGGCGGCCTGGGAGATCTCGTGGCAGGCGGCGCACAACGCCGAGATGTCCTCCGGCCCGAGGTCCTGCATCTCGTCGATGCAGATCGCGACGCCGCGCCCGAGGTCGGCGGCGAGCCCGCCGACGTCGGTGAGCAGCTCGACGAGATCGATCTCGACGTCGCCCGAATCCGCGCGTCCCGGAACGGCATTCGCCTCGATCCCGGGATTCCAGCGGTCGCGCAGCTTCGCGTTCGGCGGGGTGTCTCGCTGGGCGAAGGACTTGACGACGCCGAGGACGTGCGCGACCTGATCCTCCTGCGTGTGGCCGAGTTCGCGCACGGCGACGTGAACGGCTGCGGCGATGGGGCGCCGCAGGGTCTGGTCGGGCCGGGCCTCGAACTTCCCGGTGCCCCAGCCCGCCCGGACCGCCTGGCCGCGAAGGGCGTTGAGCAGCACCGTCTTTCCCACCCCGCGCAGCCCGGTGAGGATCAGCGACCGCTCCGGGCGGCCCTTGGCGACCCGTTGCAGGACCACGTCGAAGGTCCGAAGCTGCTCGTCCCGACCGGCCAACTCCGGGGGGCGCTGGCCGGCGCCGGGCGCATAGGGATTACGGATCGGGTCCACGATCGGAGCGTATGCCGCACTCTACGGATTTCGGCAGAACTCGGCATACGGGGCGATCGTGTCCGCCGGCTGGGTCGTGCGCGAGACTTCCGTCGTGACCGCACCGCCGTATGCCGCACCGCCCGTCGTGGGCCTCGTGCTCGCCGCCGGCGCCGGGCGCCGGATGGGCGGCCCCAAGGCCCTGCTCACTCTCGCCGACGACGGGCCGACCCTCGTCGAACTCGCGGTCACCCGGCTCCGCGCCGGCGGCTGCCCGACGGTCGTCACCGTCGTCGGCGCGCAGGCCGACACCGTCATCCCGTATGCCGCATCCGCCGGTTCCGCGGTCGTCGTCGCCGACGACTGGGGTCAGGGCATGGGCGCCTCCCTCCGCTGTGGGCTGCGGGCGCTCGCCTCCCGGCCGGCGCAGGCGGCCGTCGTCACGCTCGTCGACCTCCCCGATGTCACCGAGGCCGTGATCGGCCGGGTTCTCGAATCCCTCGGT
Organism: Nostocoides sp.; assembly: GCA_039812345.1. Taxonomy (GTDB): domain Bacteria; phylum Actinomycetota; class Actinomycetes; order Actinomycetales; family Dermatophilaceae; genus Nostocoides_A. The sequence goes on from JBDIAJ010000022.1 coordinate 11,580, forward strand.
CGCGCCGTCGAATCCGAGGAACTCGAGTGGAGAGCCGTGCTGGCGCGCGCGGCATACGGTGGGAAGCCGGGGCACCCGGTCGTTCTCGGTCGCGACCACTGGCCCGCCGTGATCGCCTCGGCAACCGGAGACCAGGGCGCGCGCGCCGTCCTCGCGACCGACGTGACCCTGCTCGTGGAGTGCGGCGATCTCGCCACCGGCCACGACTGGGACCGGCAGGCCGATCGGCCGCCCCGCTCACCCGGCGCGAGGTCGTAGGTCGGCGGTGAGGTCGTCGCCGCGCGGCCACGACCTCACCGCCGTCCGACGACCTGGGGTGACGCTGGCCTGCCGCCGAGCGGCCCGCGTGGGCCACCATGGGGCCATGGATCTGCGTACGGCCTTCCCCGCGCCGGCCGACCTCGCCACCGCCCTCGGCGAGACCGGCTATCTCACCGACGAGGCGCTGACGACCGTCACCTGGCTCGCCCTGCGCCTCGGCCGCCCGCTCCTCCTCGAAGGCGAACCCGGCACCGGCAAGACCGCCCTGGCCGAGGCCCTGGCCCAGAGCACCGGCCTGCCGCTGATCCGGCTCCAGTGCTACGAGGGGATCGACGCCACGCAGGCGCTCTATGACTGGGACTTCCCCCGCCAGATCCTCCACCTGCGCGCGATCGAGGCGGTGCATGGTGGCGCCCCCGACCTCGAGGCCGTCGAGCAATCCCTCTTCGACGAGCGCTTCCTCCTCGCCCGCCCGATCCTCACGGCCCTGCGCGCCCCGAGCGTCCTGCTCATCGACGAGATCGACCGGGCCGACGACGAGTTCGAGGCCTTCCTGCTCGAGGTCCTCTCGACCTGGCAGGTCACCATCCCCGAACTCGGAACCGTCACGGCCGCAACGCCTCCCGCGGTCATCCTCACCTCCAACCGCACCCGCGAACTCCACGACGCCCTCAAGCGTCGCTGCCTCTATCACTGGCTCGACCACCCCGGCATCGAGCGCGAACTCGCGATCGTCGCCGCCCGGGCCCCCGAGGTCGACGCGGCCCTCGCGGGCCAGGTCGTCCGGGCCGTTCACCGGATCCGCGCCGATCGCGATCTCCTCAAGCCGCCGGGCGTCGCCGAGACCCTCGACTGGGCCCGCGCCCTCGCCGAACTCGGCACCCGTGACCTCGACACCGAGACCGCCGCGGCGACGCTCGGGGTCGCCATCAAGTACCGCGAGGACGCCCAACGGGTCGTCGACGCCCTCGACCGAGTGCTCACGCCGTGACCACGGCGACCGCGGCCCCGACGCCGGAGCTGCGCGGCGGCACCGAGATCCTCCTCGGCTTCGCCCGGACCCTGCGGGCCGCGGGCGTTCCGGTCACCGCCGATCGGGAACGCATGTATCTCGAAGCCGTTGCCGCACTGGGCATCGGCGACCCGGCCGCCGTCTATCACGCCGGCCGCGCCAGCCTGTGCGGGTCACCCGCCGACCTCGAGCGGCACGACCTCGCGTATGCCGCGTACTTCTCCGGCGAGCGCGGTGGCACCAAACGCCGCCCCGCCCCACCCCCGCCCCGGGTCGCCAACGCGGCGCTCGACTCCCACGGCACCGGCGGCCCGTCCGAACGGGACGAAGCCCTCCAGGCCGTCGCCAGCAGCACCGAGGTCCTCCGGCACCGCGATGTGGCCGCCCTGTCGGCGGAGGACAAGCGACGACTCGCCGACCTCTTCGGGGGCCTCCACCCGCGGGCACCGCGCAGGCGAGCGCATCGGCATACGGCCGCGCGCCGTGGGGCGGTCGACGCCCGCCGCACGCTGCGCGAGACCCTCCGCCGCCTCGGCGAGCCGGGCCCGATCCGGCACCGGCGCCGAGGTCACCGCCCGCGCCGCGTCATCCTCCTACTCGACATCTCCGGGTCCATGAGCCCGTATGCCGATTCCCTCCTCCGCCTCGCGCATGCGTTCTGCCGCAGCGGGATTCCCGTCGAGGTGTTCACCCTCGGCACTCGCCTGACCCAGATCACCCGGCCGCTGCGGCATCGCGACGCCGACCGGGCCCTCGTCGCGGTCGGCGACGCCGTCGCCGACTGGTCCGGCGGGACCCGGCTCGCCGAGGGCCTCGCCGCTTTCCTCTCGCGGTGGGGGAGAAGGGGTCTGGCCCGCGGCGCCGTCGTCGTCATCGCCAGTGACGGGTGGGAGCGCGGCGACCCGGCCACGCTCGGCGAGCAGATGCGCCGCCTGCGGGCGGTGAGCCACACGGTGGTGTGGGCGAACCCGCATCGGGGTCGGGCGGCATACACGCCGATCCAGGGGGGCATCGTCGCGGCTCTCCCGCACATCGACCATTTCGTCGCGGGGCACTCGCTCGCCGCGTTCGAGGAACTCATCGAGGTGATCGCCGATGCGTGAGGTGCTCACGGACCTGCTGGCGTGGTGGGAGGCCGGGGAGACGGTCGGCATGGGCACGGTCGTCGCGACCTGGCGCTCGGCCCCGCGCCCGGCCGGGGCGTCGATGCTCGTCGGCCCGCGCGGCGAGGCGGTGGGCTCGGTCTCCGGTGGCTGCGTCGAGGGGGCCGTCTACGCGCTCGCCGAATCCGTCGTCGCCTCGGACATCCCGATCCTGCAGCGCTATGGCGTCTCCGACGAGACCGCGGAGTCGGTCGGCCTGACCTGCGGCGGCATCCTCGACGTCTATGTCGAGCCGGTCAGTCGCACCCACTTCCCGGAACTCGGCGACATCGCCGCCGACATCGACACGGGCCGACCGGTCGCCGTCGCCACCGTCGTCGCCCACCCCGATCCCGCCTGGCTCGGCCGCCGTCTCGTCGTCCGCGCGGACACCCACACCGGCACGCTGGGCAGTGCGCGCGCCGACGCGGCGGTCGTCGATGACGCCCGCGGTCAGCTCGCGACCGGGCACTCCGACACCCTCACCTACGGGCCGGACGGCGAGCGGCGCGGGGAGGGGCTGCGGGTGTTCGTCGCCGCTTTCGCGCCCCGGCCGCGGATGATCGTCTTCGGGGCCATCGACTTCGCGGCGGCCGTCGCCGAGGTCGGGTCCTTCCTCGGGTATGCCGTGACCGTCTGCGACGCCCGTCCGGTCTTCGCGACCGCCACCCGCTTCCCGGCCGCCGACGAGGTCGTCGTCACCTGGCCGCACCGGTATCTCGCCGCGGAGGCCGAGGCCGGCCGGCTCGACTCCCGAACGGTGGTCTGCGTCCTGACCCACGACCCGAAGTTCGACGTCCCCCTCCTGGAGGTCGCCCTCCGGCTGCCCGACCTCGCGTATGTCGGGGCGATGGGCTCGCGCAACACCCACGAGGACCGCCTCGCCCGCCTGCGCGAGGCGGGCCTCACCGACGCCGAACTCGCCCGACTCTCCTCACCGATCGGTCTCGACCTCGGGGCCCGGACCCCCCAGGAGACGGCGGTGAGCATCGCGGCCGAGATCGTCGCCCTGCGCTGGGGCGGCGGTGGTGAGCGACTCGGCGGCCTCGCCGGCCCGATCCATCACGGGCTCCCGGCGAATTGACAGGCGCGCAACCCTGTCCAAGCGCCGCGGAATCGGGAAGGATCGACCGATCACGTCCCACACGCGAAGGAGTCGAGGATGACTCGGATCACGGTCACTGTCGACGGGCGCAAGTACGTCGACGACGTCGAGCCACGAACCCTGCTGGTGAGCTATCTGCGCGAGAACCTGGGCAAGGTCGGGACCGTGATCGGTTGCGACACCAGCAACTGCGGCGCCTGCACCGTCCACCTCGACGGCCGGAGCGTCAAATCGTGCAATGTCCTCGCCGTCCAGGTGGACGGGCACGAGGTGACGACTATCGAGGGCATCGCCGTCAACGGCGGATTGCACCCGATGCAGCAGGCCTTCCACGAGAACCACGCCCTCCAGTGCGGTTACTGCACCCCCGGGATGATCATGCAGGCCATCGACATCCTCGTCGACAACCCCGACCCCAGCGAGGACGAGATCCGCGCCGGCCTCGAGGGCAATCTGTGCCGGTGCACCGGCTACCACAACATCGTCAAGGCCGTCGCGGCGGCCGCGAAGGCCGGTGAGTGACATGACCGCAGTCGACGAGCGCCCCGCCGCCGAGATCGGCAACCGTCGCCTCCGCAAGGAGGACCAGCGGCTCATCACCGGCCGCACCAAGTGGACCGACAATCTCGTCCTCCCGGGGATGCTCCACCTCGCCATGGTCCGCAGCCCCCACGCCCACGCCAAGGTCGTCTCGATCGACACCTCGGCAGCGAAGGAAGCGCCGAACGTCGTCGACGTCGTCACCGCCGCGGACTTCCCCGAGGGCCTCGGCGTATGCGCGAACGCCTGGCCGATCACGCCCGACCAGGTCACGCCGGACCACCTTCCCCTGGTCGGCGACCACGTCGCCTGCGCCGGGGAGATCGTCGCCGCGGTGGTCGCCCGCAGCGCCGCCGAGGCGCGCGACGCCGCCGAGCTGGTGGACGTCGAATACGACGAGCTGCCCGCGGTGCTCGACGCCCAGGAGGCGATGAAGGACGAGGTCCTCGCCCACCCCGACAAGGGCACCAACAAGTCCGCCTTCTGGCGGCTCGACTCCGCCGAGGGCGGCACCGGTGGTGACGTCGAGGAGGCGATCGCCAAGGCCCGCGAGGACGGGATCGTCATCGAGCGCGAGTATCGCCAGCAGCGGCTCGTCCCCGCCTTCATGGAGCCCCGCTCGACCGTCGTCGACCCGACCGGCGAGCAGATCACCGTCTGGTCGGCCACCCAGATCCCGCACATCCTGCGCTTCCTCATCGCGGCGACGACCGGCATACCGGAGTCCAAGGTCCGCGTCATCGCCCCCGATGTCGGCGGCGGCTTCGGCGGCAAGCTCCAGACGACGCCGGAGGAGTTCATCACCCTCGCCGTCGCCCGCCGCCTCGGCAAACCGGTGAAGTACACCGAGACGCGTTCGGAGTCACTGGTCTCGGCCCACCACGGCCGCGACCAGTACCAGAAGCTGACCCTCAGCGCCACCAAGGACGGGACGGTCACCGGCCTCAAGGTCGACCTCCTCGCCAACCTCGGCGCCTATGTCGCCATCGTCGGCGGCGGCGTCCCGGTCCTCGGCGCGTGGATGTTCAACGCGATCTACAAGTTCCCCGCCTATCAGTTCAACTGCCAGACCGTCCTCACCAACACGACCTGGGTCGACGCCTACCGCGGCGCCGGTCGCCCCGAGGCGACCTTCGGCATCGAACGGATCATGGACGAACTCGCCGCCGAGGTCGGCGTCGACCCGCTCGAGATCCGCGAGAAGAACTGGATCACCCACGAGGAGTTCCCGTTCACCTCAGTCGCCGGGATGACCTATGACTCCGGCAACTACGAGGCGGCCACCGCGCGCGCGAAGGAACTCTTCGACTACGACGCCCTGCGCGCCGAGCAGGCCCAGCGCCGCGCGGCGAACGACCCGGTGCAACTCGGCATCGGCGTCTCGACCTTCACCGAGATGTGCGGCCTCGCCCCGTCCCGGGTCCTCGGCTCTCTGAGCTACGGGGCCGGCGGCTGGGAGAGCGCCGCGATCCGGATGCTGCCAACCGGCAAGGTCGAGGTCATCACCGGCACCAGCCCGCACGGCCAGGGCCACGAGACGGCCTGGAGTCAGATCGTCGCCGACCGGCTCGGGGTCCCGTTCGAGGACGTCGAGGTGCTCCACGGCGACACCCAGGTCGCCTACAAGGGCCTCGATACCTACGGCTCCCGCTCCCTCGTCGTCGGCGGCGAGGCGGTCGTCCGGGCCGCGGACAAGGTGATCGAGAAGGCCAAGGGCTTCGCCGCCCACCTCCTCGAGGCCAACCCCGACGACCTCGAGTTCGCCGGTGGCCGTTACACCGTCAAGGGCACCGACCAAGGCGTCGGGATCACCGATGTCGCCCTCGCGACCTTCGCCTCTCACAACTACCCCGAGGGGATCGAACCCGGGATCGACGCGGACGCGACCTTCGACCCGGACAACTTCTCCTTCCCCCACGGCACCCACCTGTGCGCGGTCGAGGTCGACACCGAGACCGGGCAGACCCGCATGCGCAAGTACGTCTGCGTCGACGACATCGGCCACATCATCAACCCGCTCATCGTCGAGGGCCAGATCCACGGCGGCCTCGTCCAGGGCATCGCCCAGGCCCTGTGGGAGGAGGCGGTCTTCGACGACAACGGCACGCTCGTGACCGGATCCTTCGTCGACTACACCCTCCCGACGGCGGCCGACACGATCTCCTTCGTCACCGAGAACACCACGTCGCCGTCGACGACCAACACCCTCGGCACCAAGGGCGTCGGCGAGGCCGGGACCATCGCCTCCACCCCGGCGGTCGTCAACGCGATCGTCGATGCCCTGCGTCCGTTGGGGATTCACGACGTCCGTATGCCGTGCACCCCCGAACGGGTGTGGCGTGCCATCCAGGACGCCCATACCTCCACCACGAGCGATGGGAGCGCCCAGTGATCCCCGCCGCCTTCGACTACGTCGCCCCGGCCACGGTCGCCGACGCCCTCGCCGCCCTCGCCGAGGGCGGGGACGAGGCCAAGGTCCTCGCCGGCGGCCAGTCGCTCCTGCCGATCCTCCGGATGCGCCTCAACGCCCCCGAGACGGTCGTCGACCTCGGCCACATCGGCGAGTTGCGCGGCATACGGGAGGACGGCGACGCCCTTGTCATCGGCGCGATGACGACGTATGCCGACATCCTCGCCTCCGATCTCGTCCGCGACCACGCGGCCCTCCTCCACGCGGCGATCGCCGAGGTCGCCGACCCGCAGATCCGCCACCGCGGGACCATCGGGGGCGCGCTCGTCCACGCCGACCCGGCCGGCGACGTCGGTGCTCCGGTCCTCGCCCTCGACGCCGACCTCGTCGTCACCGGCCCCGACGGGGAGCGGACGGTCGCGGCCGCCGACTTCTTCGAGGACCTCTTCACGACGTCCGTCGCCGACGGCGAACTCCTCACCGCGATCCGGATCCCGAAGCACACCGGGTGGGGCGCGGCCTACGAGAAGTTCGTCCGGGTGGCGCATCAGTGGTCGATCGTCGCGGTCGGCGCGACCGTCCGGATGGACGGCGACACGATCGCCGAGGCCAAGATCGGCCTGACCAACATGGGCTCGACGCCATTGCGCGCCACCGCCGTCGAGGCCGCCCTATCCGGCGCAGCGGCCACCGCGGAGGCGGTCGGGGCCGCCGCGGCCTCGGCCGCCGACGGGACCAACCCGCCGAGCGACCTCAACGGCGACGCGGACTACCGGCGGCATCTCGCGACCGTCCTGACCCGTCGCGCGGTGCTCGCCGCGGCCGGGCGGTGAGCCGATGGAACTGACCCACGACTTCACCGTCCCGGCGTCGATCGAGTCGGCGTGGGCCACGTTCATGGATCTCGAGCGCGTCGGCGGGTGCTTCCCCGGAGCGACGGTGACCTCGGTGACCGATGACGGCTTCACCGGGACGGTCAAGGTCAAACTCGGCCCGATCGCCCTCGTCTATGCCGGGGCCGGACAGTTCCTCGAACGGGACGATGCCGCCCATCGTGCGGTCATCGAGGCCAAGGGGAAGGACAAGCGCGGCAACGGGACCGCGGGGGCGACGGTGACGATCCACCTGAGCCCCTCCGACAGCGGCACCCGGATCGACGTGACCACGGATCTCGCGATCACCGGGAAACCGGCCCAGTTCGGGCGGGGCGTCATGCAGGACGTGTCCGACAAGCTGCTCCAGCAGTTCGTCGGGTGCATCGAGGGCCAGTTCGCCGCCCCAGAGTCCACCGAGTCTCTTGGGGACGAAGGCGATTCGCCACCGGATGGCGAGGCGCCCGCGGCTACGGGAGCAGGTGATTCGCCACCCGCGCCGGCCGCGGCCCCGGTCGCCCGACCCGCTGCGTCCGCGGCACCGGCGCGGCCGCCCGCGGACGACGGTGGGGCGATCGACCTCGGGGCGACAGTCCTGCCCGTCGTGGTGCGGGCCTACGCGCCGTATGCCGCGGCCGCCCTTTTCGGGCTCGCCGTCGGTGTGCTGCTCGGTCGCCGGCGGGGCTAGCCACACGACGGGATTGCGTCCGGAGGGGTGTCCGGTAGCTTGTCCTCGGCACGATCACGGGCATCCGCACTGCATCGTGCAGTCCTGCGTCGACGGAGGCCACGGTGGAGGAGATCCCGCTCTATCTGCGCATCGTCATCATCCTCCTGCTCGTCGCCGGCAACGCCTTCTTCGTGGGCTCCGAGATCGCCATCTCCTCGGCCCGGCGCAGCCGGATCCGGCAGCTCGCCGAGGGCGGTGACGTTCGGGCGCGGACCGTGGTGCTGTTGCACGACGAGCCCGAGCGCTTCTATTCGGTCACCCAGGTCGGGATCACGCTGGTCTCCCTCGGGCTCGGGGCCGTCGGGATGGAGACGATCGGGCAGGTCGCCGAGCCCTGGCTCAACTCCCTGGCCGAGCGCCTCGACCACAACGGTGGGCTGGTCGGGCTCGCGCACACCCTCGCCTATGTCCTCGGCTTCGTCATCGTCTCCTTCGTCCACATCGTCGGCGGCGAACTCGCGCCGAAGGTGCTCGCCTTCAACCGGTCCGAGCCGATCAGCCTCAAGGTCGCCCGGCTCATCAACGGCCTCTATCTCGTCTTTCGGCCCCTGATCTCGGTCATGAAGTGGGCCTCCGACCTGCTCCTCAAGCTCTCCGGGCAGCGGTTGGATTCGGGGGAGTCGAGCACCTTCACGATGTCAGTCGAGGAGATCCGGATGATCCTCGAGGCGAGCGAACGCGACGGGATGCTCGCCCCCGAGGAGACGGACATGATCCGCGGCGTGTTCGCCCTCGACGAGCACGTGGTCCGCGAGGCGATGGTGCCACGCACCCAGATCCGCGCGCTTGTCCAGGACACGACGCTCGCCGAGGCGTTGGGCTTCTTCCGGGACATCCCGCACGCGCGGTTCCCGGTCTATGAGGAGAACCTCGACCGGATCACCGGCGTGGTCGCGATCAAGGAACTCCTCGCCGCGCTGGCCGAGGCGGGCGCCGAGGAGTATGCCGCGGTCAGCTCCCGGCCCGTGTCCGACTTCGCCAAGCCGCCGTTCATCGTCCCGAGCACCAAGTTGCAGTCCGACCTGCTCAAGGATTTCAAGGCGCGCCGGCAGCAGATGGCGCTCGTCATCGACGAATACGGGGGCACGGCCGGCATCATCACGCTGGAGGACATCCTCGAGGAGATCGTCGGCGACTACGAGGACGAGTACACCCGCCAGGCGCGGCGGGTGAAGAAGCTCGCCGGCAGTCAGTACGACATCGACGCGTCGATGCCGATCACCGACCTCGACGAGGTGCTGGCCTTCCCGTTCCCGCAGGGCACGGACTATGTCACCCTTGCCGGGCTCTTCTACAAGCTGTTCGGGTCGGTGCCGGAGGTCGGCGACTCCGTCGATCTCGAGGGTGGGCGGCTGACGGTGCTCGAGATGGACAACCACCGGATCACCCTGCTGCGCTTCGAGGACACCGCCGTCGACGAGCACGGCCAGGTCGTGCTCCGCGAGGGGACCTCGGCGGCCGACGCCGACTGACGCGGCCGGGCAACCACTGGCCAACAACCACGGGCTGACATCACGGGCTACCGCCTGGTAAGTCGGGTGATCACCCGACTTAGCAGGCGGTAGCCCGTGATTTCAGGTCAGTGGTGGGCGAGGAGGGTGCGGGCGACCGCCTCGCCGGAGCGGACGGCGCCCTCCATGTAGCCGTTCCACACCGGCGAGCACTCGGCCCCGGCGAAATGGATGCGTCCCATCGGGGTCGCGAGCGCGTGCCCGTATGCCGTCCACCCGCCCGTCGTGAAGTGCGCGCCGTAGCAGCCGCGACTGAACTCCTCTGCGGCCCAGTCGCGTTCGACATACTCGACGGGTTCGAGCGCCTGTGGGCCGAAGTAGCGGGCGAACGACCCGAGCACCGCATCGCGGCGCTCCTCGAGTGGGCGACGGCACCAGATGCGTGCCTCGTCGCCCTCGAGAAAGCCCATGAGCACGCCCGGGCTTCCGCTCGGCGGGGAGTTGTCGAAGGTGACCTTGACCGGCCCGGTGTCGGAGGCCGCCTGACCGTTGAGTCCCGAGGCGCGCCAGAACGGACTCGGGTAGGCGGCATACACCTTGACGACGGATCCCGCCGGGAGTCGCTGGGTCAACTGGTCGCGCCAGCTCGGCAACACCGGGTCGTGGTCGAGACGCCCGGCGAGCGTGGGCGGCAGGGTGACGACGACCTCGTCACCGGCGAACGTCCGCCCGTCGCGCGTGGTGATGACCACACCACCGGTCTCCTGCCGTATGCCGCGCACCACCGCCCCGAGGACCACGTGCTCCCCGAGGCTCGCCGCCATCGCCTCGGCGATCCGAATCGAGCCACCGACGATCCGATCCTGTTGGGCGCCGGCGTCGGTCGAGATGAGCGATTCGAGGTCGGTGCCGGAGTGGGCATAGAACAGCGCATGGAGGAGCGAGAGGTCGCGGGGCTCGGCGGCGAACACCGCCTCGGTGGCCACCGCGAAATAGGCGCGGCCCGCGCGGGTGCGCAGGTTGCGCTCGATCCAGGTCGCGAAGGTCTGGGAGTCGAGGTGCTCGGCGTGCGGGCTGGCCCAGGGGCGGTCGAGGTCGATCCGCTTGGCGAGCCGGCCGAAGCGCAGCAGGCCCTGTCCGAGATCGGCGAGCGCGAACGGGCTCAGCCGCGGCACCGCGCCCTTGTGGGCCTTCATCCGGGTCTGTCGGCCGAGGAGTTCGACGAGGATCTCACCCTCGTCGTTCCACGTCCGGAAGGTCTCGAGGCCGAGTTCGTCGACGAGTTCGTACATCCGGGTCTGGGTCGGCCCGATCCACTGCCCGCCGAGTTCGATCGGCGTCCCGTCGGACAGGTGACCGCCTTCGGTGCGCCCGCCGACGCGGTCGCGCGCCTCGATGACCCGGACGTCACGTCCGGCAGCGGCCAGCAGTCGGGCGCAGGCCAGTCCGGCCAGGCCCGCTCCGACAACGAGCGTCGTTATGCGTCAGTCCTCCCGCGGCCGCTCTCCATCACCCTGGTCCCACACCCGATGAGCGTGCCGATGGAGGACATCATGGCTCACGCGGCGGGTTTGGGGTACGGGTGGCACCGCGTGATTCGCGCCCGACCCCGATCAGGGCGCGGAGGCTGCCGGCATCTGCGCCGACCGGTCCCAACCGGACCAGAGCCGACGAAGCCAGCGCGGGCGGGACTCGGGGACGTCGAGCAGAGCGGCGAGCCACCGTCGCTCCCGCCCCTCCACCATCTCCAGTGCCTCCGCCAGGGCCGGCCGCTCGCGATGGAACCACCTGTGCTCCAACGCATCCCGCTCCGGTGCGAACCTGGCCACGGCGCGGGCCGGATCGCGCAGCGCCGCGCGATGGAGCACTTCGTGGCGCCACCAGCGGTGCGCGGGATCGAACCGGTTGCGCAGCCCGTCCGGCCCGGTCAGCTCCGGCACCGGATCGGTGACGCGCACCGGGACAAAGGTCGACAGGCAGGGGGCGGAGGTCGCCGTCACCCAGTGGTCCGCGCCGGCCACGCCAGAGCGCAGGTCGGCCACCCACGAGGCCGTCGTCTGGGTCGAGGTGAGCAGGCCACCCGCGTGGGCGCACGGGGCGCCGAGCGCCCCGGACAGCGCCGCATACGACGGTCCGGCGCCGCCGTGATCGCGCAGTGCGGCAACGAGATCCGCCGGGCCCGTCGCCGCCTCCGCGCGCCGGGCGGTCATCGCCGACCGACGGGTATGCCGTGCCACGGCCCCGCGGAGGGGATCGGCATACGTCCGCGCGAAGGAGGGGATGGTCAGTCCGTTGGAGATCGACCGGGCGCGGCCGCGCACCTCCTCCACGGCGTGGGCCATCCCGGCCGTCTCGACGACGAACGCCCCCGTGGGGTCGGCGACGAGAAAACCGTTGTCGTAGTGGAAGCTCGGATGCTCGGCCGAACAGGCCCCGCCCTGACCGTGGCGTTCGAGAAGGTCGATGAGGACCGAGACCGCGTCGGCCGCCGTCGCCGCCCGCTCCAGCGCGAGCCGAAGGAGGTCCATGCCGAGCAGCTCGGTAGGTCTCCCGCCGCGGCGCGCGCCGGGTGAACACCGCCTCGTTGCCGATGACGACGCCGTGCTCGTTGGCGCCCATCTCCGCGCCCCACATCCACCACGGCCGGGAGAGCAGCACGGCATACGTATGCCGTGCCTGCGGGATCGTGGACCACGTGCACCGCACCTGCGCCTCCGCCGCGTGGTCGGCAGCGGCATGCCAGGTGAGCCGCTGGGCCTCGTTGGGGTCGCGGTCGCTGTTCTTGGCGAACAGCACGCCGTCGTCGGTCCGCGCCACCACGGTGTCGCACATGCCCGAGACCCGTTGCGGGACAGTCGCTCAGCCGAAGGCGATGGGCACGCCGGAGAAGTTCTCGGCCAGCCCGGCGCCGCCGGCGGGCGAGGAGGTGAGCCAGTCCAGCTGGGACAGCTGCAGTCGGTCGCCGAAGGGGTCGCCCGTCGTGTGCAGCGCGCTCGACCAGGACCAGGAGAACTCGGCCGCGCGCCATACGCGCCGAAGCGCGGTGTCGGAGTAGGCGTTCGCCAGGGACTCGTCACCACGCTTCCAGGCGCCGAGGGCACGGGCGAGGAGGGTGACGTCGGCGATGGCGAGGTTGAGGCCCTTGGCGCCGGTCGGCGGGACGACGTGCGCGGCGTCGCCGGCGAGGAAGAGCCGGGCGTGCCGCATCGGCGTCGTCACCCGGCAGCGCAGCGGGAGGATCGACTTCTCGGTGATCGGGCCGGTGGCCAGGCTCCAGCCGTTCTCACCCGACCCCAGCCGCAGCGCCGTCGTCTCCCAGATCCGGTCGTCCGACCAGTTGGAGATGTGGTCGTCGTTGGCGACCTGGAGGTGGAAGCGGCTCACCGACGCCGAACGCATCGTGTGCATGGCGAACCCGTCGGGGTGCCAGGCGAAGATGATCTGGTCGGTGGAGGGCGCGACATCGGCGAAGAAGCCGAGCCAGCTGTGCGGGTAGCGGCGCTCGTCGCTGCGGCGGATCGCCTCGGGCAGCGACTCCCGGCTCACCCCGGCGAAGCCGTCGCAGCCGACGACGACGTCGGCGTCGATCCGGATGGACCGGCCCGTGGCGTCGATGCCGGTGACGAACGGGGCATGGGTCTCGATGTCGTGGACGGCGACATCGGTGACGTTGTAGTACATCTGCTGGCCCGCGGCGAAGCGCGCGTCGGACAGGTCGCGGGTCAACTCGGTCTGGCCATAGACCCACACGGGCCGGCCGCCGAGCGCGACGAAGTCGACCGACCGCTTCGCGCCCGGCCATTGGACATAGACGCCGCGGTGCTCGAGCCCGTCCCGGTGCAGCCGTTCGCTGAGCCCGGCATCGTCGAGGATGTCGACCGACGCGGCCTCGAGCAGGCCGGCCCGGAAGCGCCCGAGGACGAAGTCGGACGACTTCGCCTCCACGATGATCGACTCGATGCCCTCGCGTTCGAGCAGATGGGAGAGCAGCAGGCCGGCCGGCCCGGCCCCGATGATCGCCACGCGCGTCCTCATGGCGTCAGGCTATCCAGTCGGGCGGTCCGGCGACAGTCCGGGCGCGGGGCGTGGCGCGGGCGTGGCGCGGGGCGTGGCGCGGCGCGGGGCGCGGCAGACCGGTCACACGGCGTCGTCGTCGCGCTCGCCGGTGCGGACCCGGACGACCGTCTCCACGGGCACGACCCACACCTTGCCGTCGCCGATCCGGCCGCTGCGCGCGGCGCTGACGCACGCCCGAACCACGTCGTCGACGTCGCGGTCGTGGGCGAGCACCTCGATGCGCACCTTGGGGACGAAATCGACGACGTACTCGGCGCCGCGATAGACCTCCGAATGTCCGCGCTGGCGCCCGTAGCCACTGACCTCGCTGATCGTCATACCGTCGATGCCGAGCGCGGTCAGCGCCTCGCGCACGTCGGCGAGCTTGTGCGGTTTGACGACCGCGGTCACGAGCTTCACGAGGGATCCTCTCGGTGGGTGTTGAGCGAGGCGAGTATGCCGTGTCCGCTCGCGCGCCCGGTGGTCATGGTGTGCAGGTCGTATGCCGTCTCGGCGTGCGCGGCGAGGTCGATCCCGCTCGTCTCGTCGTCGCGATGGATTCGGAAGCCGAGCGTGCGGTCGATGGCGAGCCCGAGGAGGCCGGAGAGGACGAAGGCGTAGACGAGCACGGTGCCGGCGCCGATCGCCTGCCGCCCGAGCTGGGTGACTCCGCCGCCGTAGAACAGCCCGGAGACCGCGGTCGGCGCGACGTCGGTCGCGAGCAGGCCGATCCCGAGGGTGCCGACGAGACCGCCGACGAGGTGAACGCCGACGACATCGAGGGAATCGTCATATCCGAAGCGGTATTTCAGGCCGACGGCGAGGCAGCAGATCGCCCCGGCGACCGCGCCCATGACGAGGGCGCCGACGGGAGACACCGAGCCGCACGACGGGGTGATCGCGACCAGCCCGCCGACCAGGCCGGACGCGGCACCGAAGGAGGTGAGGCTGCCGTCGCGGCGCCGTTCGACGACGAGCCAGCCGATGATCCCGCTCGCTCCGGCGAGCAGCGTCGTGACGAACACGACCGCCGCCTTGTGCGTCGCGCCGAGCGCCGAGCCGGCGTTGAAGCCGAACCAGCCGAACCACAGCAGGCCGGCGCCGAGCATGACGTAGGTGAGATTGTGCGGCCGCATCGGCTCCTTGCCGAAGCCGATCCGCTGGCCGAGGACGAGCGCGAGCGCCAGCGCGGACGCGCCCGAGCAGATCTCCACCGCGGTGCCCCCGGCGAAGTCGACGAGGCCGACCCGATTGGCGAGCCAGCCGCCGACGTGGTGACCGGCGGAGAGGTCGAAGACCCAGTGGGCGACCGGGGCATAGACGAGCAGGGTCCAGGCTCCGACATAGACCAGCCACGACGTGAACCTCGCGCGGTCGGCGATGGCGCCGGAGATCAACGCCCCGGTGATGACGCAGAACAGGCCCTGGAAGGCGGCGAAGAGGATGACCGGGACCGGTGAGTCGCCGTTCGCGCTCTCCCGCAGGAGCTGGCCGAGGCCGGCGAACTGGGTGGGGTTGCCGAGGAGACCACCACCGACATCGTCGCCGAAGGCGAGCGAGTAGCCGACGACGGTCCACAGGACGAGGATGACCGCGGCCGCCCCCACGGTCATCATCATCATGTTGAGGACGCTCTTGCTGCGGACCATCCCGCCGTAGAAGAGCGCGAGACCCGGCGCCATCAGCAGGACGAGCGCGCTGGCGGCGAGGAGCCACGCGGTGTCGCCGGCGTTCACCACGGCCGGCGCGAGGGAGAGGATCACGAGGGGGCAGCGTATCGGGCCGGTCAGCCGGTCACCGGATCGTCCGTCCCGCCCCGTGTCGCCACCCGGACCGGGTCAGGGTGGCGAGGTGCCATCCACGCGTCGGGCGCGGGCGGCATACACCCGCGGCTCACTCGGTCCCGGCGGCGCGGACCGCGGCGACGGCCTCGGCATACGGGTCACCCAAGGCGCCGAGGAGGTCGACGACCAGCGAGCGGACCTGGGCGCGGACGACCTCCGCGGACAGGCTCGCCCCCGGCTCGGGCTCGGCCGTCTCCGCGGCGATCGCCATGAGCCGCGGCCGCAACTGCGGCGGGACCGCGCCGGTCTCGACCCACTCGGCCATCGACTCGGTCGCCTCGGCGAGGTGCTGCACCGCATCGGCGTATGCCGTGGGGACGTCGTCGCGGACACCGAGCGACACGCCCGCCCGCCGGATGAGGACGCGCGCATTGCGGACCGCGCGATCGACCGGTTCGATCAGCTGGGCGACCTCGCGCACCTCGGCGAGTCGCCGCCGCTGGAACGGCGAGACGCGCAGGACGTCCAGGGCATCGGTGGTGAACCCGCGCAGGGCGGCCAGATCCGCCTCGGTGGCCCGCGCGTCCCTCAGGGTTCGCTCGGCCGCGGCGAGGTCTCGCTCGTCGAGCGCGACGGCGGTCCGGCTGAGCAGGTCCGAGAGCGTGTGCAGGACCGCCCCCGCCTTCTCCCGGGGCCGGAAGACCAGCGACGTCGGGGTGATCGCCGCGAACACCATGGCGACGCTGCTGCCGATGAGCGCCTCGAACCACCGCCCGAAGGCGTGCGTCGGATCGGCGGCGAGCAGGGCGACGATGAGCCCCTGCACGCCCGCCTGGGTCACCATCAGTGCCCCGGCCCCCACGAGAGAGGCGGCGCCCATCGCCAGCGCGACGATCGCCGCCACCTGCCAGACGCCGAGGCCGAAGGCGTGGACGAACGACTCGCCGATGGCGACGCCGACCGCGACGCCCACGGTGATCTCGACCGCGCGCTTGAGCCGCTGCCCGTGCGTCATCCCCAGCGTGATCATCGCCGCCACCGGCGCGAACAGCGGGACGGGGACGTCGAAGACATAACGGGCGGCGGCATACGCGACCGCGGCGGCGAGCGAGCACTGGAGGATGAAATAGGCCTTCTGCCGGAACATCGCCGCCCGCCGCCGCGCCTCCTTGCGCGACAGTTCCGCGGACAGGTCGATGGCCCGGCTGCCGAACTGGGCCCCGCGACGCAGGGCATCCGCGCGGCGCGGACTGGAAGTCATACCGTCATTCTCTCCCGCCCAGTAGGTTGGGGCTCATGTCGTCACCCGCGATGCCAGCCACCGAGCGGGCGTCCGAGTCGCCGGCGATCAAGGCGGGTCCGCTCGCCATCCCCGCGGAGGCGACGGTCGGGGAGGCCTTCCAGGCCGTCCTGCGGTCCTGCCTCGACGATCATCTCTCGCCCAACGAGGCGTTGTTCGTCCGGAACCGCCACATGGACAACCTCCACCAGACGCGGGTGTCCTGGCGCCGAGCCCGGGCGGCGATGTCCCTGTTCGGTCCGCTGCTGCGCCACGACGAGCGGGGACTCGACCTCAAGATCCGGATGCGTGAGATCGTGCTCCCGCTCGGCCCGGCCCGGGACGCCGACGTCCTTCTCAAGCGCGCGGTCAAGGAGGACTGGCCGTTCCGCCACACCCAGCCGTTGCGCGGCCGGCGCCGCTCGACGTATGCCGTGGCCGTCGCCGTCCTCCGCTCGCCCCAGTGGCGCGAGATGAAGGCCGATCTGCGCGCCTGGCTCGATGACCCCAAGTGGCTGGACTCGGCCCGTGACCTGCGCGACTCCCCGGCGCGGACCCTGACGGACGCGGCGCTGGCGAAGCGGCATACGCGGGTCGCGCACGCGGGGCCGTTCCTCGGGACGATGCCGGCGCACGACCTGCACCGGGTGCGGATCGAGGGCAAGAAACTGCGTTACGGCTGCGAGTTCTTCGCGAGTCTGTATGCCGATGCCCCCGGCTCGACGCCGGCCGCCTTCGCTTCCGCCCTCTCGGCGATGCAGGACGCCTTCGGCGAGGCGAACGACATCGCCGTCGCCGTCCACACCCTCACCGCCCACGACATCCCGACCGACCACGTCGCCGGCCTCGCTGACCGCGTGCATGCCATCGCCGCGTGGGACGACGTCATGGAGTTGCGGCCGTTCTGGATCCCCGCCGACGTTCCGACGACGGCCCCGGACCAGGTCCTCGCGGCGCGGGCGGTGCCGCTGGGCGGCATCCGGGCGATCACCGTGCGCCGGACCCTGCCGCACCGGAACCGGGCCATGGTGGGCGCGTGGTGTTTCGTCGACCACTACGGTCCGACCGATCTCGACGGGGAGCGGGGGATGGACCTGCCGCCGCACCCCCACATGGGCCTGCAGACGGTGTCCTGGCTCTTCGACGGCGCCCTCGAACACCGCGACTCCGGCGGTGGCCACGGCCTCGTCCGGCCCGGTGAGGTCAACCTCATGACCGCGGGCAACGGGATCTGTCACAGCGAGGTCTCGACCCCCGAGACCACCGTCCTGCACGGGGCCCAGTTGTGGATCGCGTTGCCTCGCAAGGCGATGCGGGCTCCGCGGGGGTTCGAGCACCATACCCCCGAGCGGGTCGTCCTCGACGGCGGCGGGAGCGCACGGGTCTTTGTCGGCAGCCTGCCCGGACTCTCGAAGTCACCGGTGACGACGTACTCCCCGCTCGTCGGCGCGCAGGTCGACCTGCCCCCCGGTGCCCAGGCCCGGATCGTCGTCAAGGCCGACCATGAGCATGCCGTCCTCGTCGACACCGGCGAACTCCACCTCGGCGACGTCGTTCTCCGGCCGGGGGATCTCGGGATCTATGACCGCGGCCCCCGACGGCTGCGCCTCGACCCGGGTCCGGAGGGGGCGCGGCTGCTGCTGCTCGGCGGGGAACCGTTCGGAGAGCGGATCGTCATGTGGTGGAACCTCGTCGGCCGCTCCCACGAGGACATCGTCGAGGCCCGGCGGGCCTGGCAGGCCGGTGAGGCACGCTTCGGCTCGGTCGGCGCGTATGCCGGTCCGGTCACTCGGCTGCCCGCCCCCGTGTTGCCACACGTCCGCCTCCGTCCTCGCTGATCGTGGCCCTTCCGGGGCGAACCGGATGACCTCTCGACCGCGTTTATGTGACCTCTCGACGGGGGGGCACGTCGAGAGGTCACATAAGAGTCGTCGAGAGGTCACATAAGAGTCGTCGAGAGATCATTCAGGGGCGGCCAGGGCGCACCTGGGGTCCCCAGACCCGGTCGACGTAGTCGCGCATCGACCGGTCGCTGGAGAAGTAGCCACAGCGGGCGACGTTGAGGATCGCCATCCGCGCCCAGGCGTCGGGATCGGCATACGCCGCCTCGACGCGGGCCTGGGCGTCGAGATAGGAGCGATAGTCGGCGAGCACGAGGAAACGGTCGTTCGTCAGGAGGTCACCGACCACCGGGTTGCCGCCCGAGCGATCGCCGCCGCTGAAGTGGCCGCTGCCGAGGAGGTCGATCGCGCGGCGGAGGTCCGGATCGGATTGGTAGTAGCTGCTCGGCACATAGCCGCGGCCCTGCAGGGCGGTGACCTCCGGCTCGGGCATCCCGAAGAGGAAGAAGTTCTCGTCCCCGACAAGCTGACGGATCTCGACATTCGCCCCGTCGTCGGTGCCGATCGTCAGCGCCCCGTTGAGGGCGAGCTTCATGTTCCCGGTGCCGGATGCCTCCTTGCCGGCGAGGGAGATCTGCTCGGACAGGTCCGCGGCCGGGATGATCTTCTCGGCCAGGGTGACGTTGTAGTTGGGGGCGAAGACGACGACGAGCCGGCCCTGCAGGCGCGGGTCGTTGTTGACGACGGCGGCGACCTGATTGATCAGGTGGATGGTCTCCTTGGCGAGGAAGTATCCGGGAGCCGCCTTGGCGCCGAAGATGACCAGCCGCGGGGTGACGGACTCGATCGGCAGCCGGCCCGAGATCACCTGCTCGTAGATCGTCACGACATGCAGGAGCTTGAGGGTCTGCCGCTTGTATTCGTGGAGCCGTTTGACCATGACGTCGACGAGGTGCCCGTCCGGCAGGTCGATCTGGGCGAAGATCCGCGAGAGGGTGGCCAGTCGTTCCTTGTTGGCCTGCTTGACGGCCCGGAAGTCGGCGCGGAAGGCCGGGTCCTCGGCATACGGCTCGAGCTCGCGCAGGCGCTGGAGGTCGGTGATCCAGCCGTCCCCGATCGTGTCGGTGACCAGGCTGGAGAGGTTGGGGTCGGCGAGGCAGATGAACCGGCGCGGGCTGACCCCGTTGGTGACATTGGTGAACTTCTCCGGCCACAGCTGGGCGAAGTCGGGCAGGACTCGGTCGCGCAGGAGGCGGGACTGGAGTTCGGCGACGCCGTTGACTCGGGTGGCGGCCACGCTGGCGAGGTGGGCCATCCGGACGCCCTTCTCCGGGGACTCGGTGATGATCGACATCCGCCCGATCCGCAGTTCGTCGCCGGGGAAGGCCGCGCGGACCTGGGCGAGGAAGCGATCGTTGATCCCATAGATGATCTCGAGATGCCGGGGCAGGAGCTTCTCGAAGAGGCTGGTGGGCCACACCTCGAGCGCCTCGGGCAGGAGGGTGTGGCAGGTGTAGGCGAAGCACCGAGACGTGATCTCCCAGGCCTGATCCCAGTCCATCGCGTGCTCGTCCAGGAGCAGCCGCATGAGTTCGGGGATGGCGATGACGGGGTGGGTGTCGTTGAGCTGGAAGACGATCTGCTCGGGCAGGCGGGTGAGGTCGAAGTCCTTGGGCAGCGTCCCGTGCAGATAGTCCTGGATCGAGCAGGCGACGAAGAAGTACTGCTGCTGCAGGCGAAGCTCGCGGCCCTGGGGTGTCGAGTCCTCCGGATAGAGGACCTTCGTGATGTTCTCGGCGAAGGTCTGGGCGCGCACGGCGTCGACGTAGTTGCCGGAGTTGAAGATCTGGAGGTCGAAGGCGTGGGTGGCCTCCGCGCTCCACAGGCGGAGGGTGTTGGCGACACCATTGCGATAGCCGGGGACCATGTAGTTGTAGGGGATGCCGAGGACATTCCAGCCGGGCACCCAGCGGCGGCGCTCGCGGCCGGAGGGATCGGCATACGCCTCGGTGTGTCCGCCGAAGTCGACCTGGACCGCGCGGTCGGGATTGGGGAACTCCCAGGGCGCGCCGAGGGCGAGCCAGGTGTCCGGGGCCTCCTGCTGGCGGCCGTCGGCGGTGAAGACCTGGGTGAAGATGCCGTAGTCGTAGCGGATGCCGTAGCCGATGCAGCTGATGTCCATGGTCGCCAGGGAGTCGACGAAACACGCGGCGAGCCGGCCGAGGCCGCCGTTGCCGAGGCCGGGCTCGACCTCCTGGGCGCGGATGAGGCGAAGGTCGAGCCCGAGCGCGTCCATCGCCTCCTCGACGATGTCGGTCAGGCCGCTGTTGAGGAGGGCGTTGCCGAGCTGGCGGCCGAGGAGGTATTCGGCCGAGAGGTAGCCGACCATCTTCGCCGGCGTGGCGCGGCGCCTGGCGGCGGTCTCGAGCCAGTCGGCCATGAGATAGCTGCGAACGGTGCGGGCCAGGGCGAGGTACTGGTGGTTGAGGGTCGAGCGGGCCAGGGGAGCGCCCTCGCCAAAGTTCAGCTCCTCGAGGAACTCCCGGACGAAGGCGTCGACGGTCCGCTCGGGGGCGACGGCGGGCGCGAGGGCGAGCGGGTGGGTCGGCGGACGGGACGGGCCGATCCGCCGGAAGTCCAGGGTCGGGGTGTCGTGGTCCTCCGGGGCCCACGGCCCCGCCGGCTGGTCACTCATGGCCGCCTCACCGTCGTCGGTCGCTTGAGGGGACGCTAGCGCACGAGGGGGCCGGTGCACAGCCGCCCGCCGGCGGCCGCCAGGTGAACGACCGGGCGGGCGCCGCCGGGCGGCTGCGGCACTCGAGACGTCAGTTGACGGAGATGTGGACGTGGTCCATGTGGTTCTGGGTGGGGCTGCCCCGGTCCTCCATCAGCCGCCAGACACCCGTCGAGGGCAGCCAGATCCGCTGCTGCCAGATGACGTACTTGATGCCGAACCGGCCGGCGTTGGCGAGGGCGTAGGCGGCGACGGCGTCGCCCTGGGCCGAACTGGTGATCATGACGTCGACGGCGTGCCCGGTGCCGTGGTCGCCCCAGTCGCCGGGACGCAGGCCGCCGATGGTGGTGATGCCGAAGGTCGAGCGAACCGCCGAATAGACGGCCGCGGCGCTCGGCACGAGCCCGAGGGCGGCTCCGGCCGCGGCGTATGCCGTGGTCGAGCCTTCGCTCGCCGCCGCGCCGGCGGTGGTCGAGGCGGTCGCCGCCCCGGTCGCGGGGTCGGGCTTGGCGAGTGCCCGCACCCCGAGCGCGCCGAAGGTGGGCGGGCGGCGCGGGCCGTCGAGTTCGGGGGCGACGAGGGCGCCGCTGGTCGAACCGGCTGTCTGGGCGCCGGCTGGGCTGCCGACTGCCGGACTGCCGACTGCCGGGATGCCGAGGCCGGGGGCGGCGGCAGCGGCAGCGGCGGTGAACGGGTCGGCATACGCGATGCCGACCAGCGTGGCGAGCGCGAGAATCCGGGCTCCGCGCGCGGGGAGCGGGGTGCGCGTGAGAGCGTGCACGATCGACGGGACCTTCCGTGGGGGACCCCACAAAGGTAACGATTCGGACACGGGGTTGTCACATCGCGGCGCCTGGGCGGTGGCCGGGCGGGCTAACCTCGGCGTCCGTGGCCCGGTTCACGCGCGCGCAACTGGAGGCCCACCGCGGGGCCGAGGTGCCCGACCTGGTGGGTCCTGACCTGCGCCTTCTGTTCGTCGGGATCAACCCGGGGCTGTGGACCGCGGCGACGCAGACGCACTTCGCGCACCCGGGGAACCGGTTCTATCCGGCGCTGCTGCGGGCCGGGATCATCGCGCGCCGGATGGACCCGGCGGCCGGGATGTCGGAGGCCGACCGCGCCTACCTGATCGGGCGCGGGATCGGGATCACCAATGTCGTCCGGCGGGCCACGGCTCGGGCGGACGAGTTGACTCGGGCGGAACTGGTCGCCGGCGCGGCGGCGCTCGTGGCCTTCGTCGCGGCGCATCGGCCCCGGGTCGTCGCGATCGCGGGGGTGACGGCCTACCGGGCGGCGTTCGGGCGGCGCCGGGCGGTGTTGGGACGCCAGCCGGAGGACCTCGCCGGCGCGCCGCTCTGGGTGGTCCCCAACCCGAGCGGCCTCAACGCCCACGACACGATCGACTCCCTCGCGCTCGCGTATGCCGAGCCCGCCCGCGCCGCCGGGGTGCTGACCTGACGGCGCCGGCCGCTTTCCGAAGCGGCTCGATGGGACCTCGGGTGGGTCGGGACGAGACCTGCGGCTGAGGGGAGTGGACCGGGGGAGGAGGCGGTCGGCATACGGACTGGGGGAGGCTCGAGTCATGACCGCACTCGCCACGATCCTCGTCCTCGCCGGTATGGCGCTGCTCGCCCTCCTCGCCGTGGTCCCGCTCGCCCTCGAGCACGACGCGGAGCGCGTCGAACCGACCCCGGTCGCCCCGAAACCGGTGTCGCCGGCGGCCACGCCCCTTCCGACGCGAGCGCGGCTCGTCTGAGCCTCAGGCGTGGAACGT
Source organism: Nostocoides sp. (assembly GCA_039812345.1). GTDB lineage: Bacteria > Actinomycetota > Actinomycetes > Actinomycetales > Dermatophilaceae > Nostocoides_A. The sequence goes on from JBDIAJ010000022.1 coordinate 34,571, forward strand.
CGTCGCGTGCTTGGGCTGGTAGATGAGGATCGCGTCGGACCCGGGGACCGCGACCTCCATGCCGATCCCGAAGCCCATGTCGGCGGGTCCGGTGTTGATCGTCGCCCCACGCTCCCGGATCGTCGCCGCGGCGGCCTCGATGTCATCGACCATGAGGCTGATCTGGTGGTGGCGCGGAGAGGTGAACTTGACGCCCTTGTGCTCCTCGGCGGTCGGGTGGATACCGATCTCGCTCGGGCCGGTCGCGAAGATGAGCCAGCCGTCGACGTCCTGGCTCTCGTCGTCGCTGGTGAAGGGGAGCCCGAGGACGTCGCGGAAGAACGCCCGCGTGGCGGGGGCGTCATCGCTGTAGATGAGCCCGTGAACGGCGGTGATCATCCCCCGACCCTATCGACCCCCCGGCGCACCAGGGATGCCGTCACTCTCGACGGG
>JBDIAJ010000023.1:0-34322 GCA_039812345.1 Nostocoides sp.
CTGAAGTGCCGTCTGGTGCAGGAGAAGTGGGTGCCCTGGGACGACCCGGTCAACGACAAGGTCGGCAACATCCTGCTCTCCCGGATGATGGGCGCCGACTCGCGCCTGGACGACCACGGCTTCGACATCGGCATCCGCGACTCGTGGAAGGAGGCCCTCGCCGAGGTCGAGGCGAACGGCGGCAAGCCGTACCCGATCCCCGCCGGCGCCTCCGAGCATCCCCTCGGCGGGCTCGGCTTCGCCAACTGGGCCTTCGAGGTCGCCGAGCAGGAGAAGGCCCTCGGCGTCACCTTCGACACGATCATCGTCTGCACGGTCACCGGCTCCACGCACGCCGGGATGATCGCCGGCTTCGCGGCCCTGGAGGACCTGACCGGGGTCAAGCGCCGGGTCCTCGGCATCGACGCCTCGGCGACCCTGGCCAAGACGCGCGACCAGGTCGAGCGGATCGCGCGGCATACGGCCGAGTTGATCGAGCTCGGCCGCGACCTGCGCGCCGACGAGATCCAGGTGCTCGAGGGCTGGGCGGGCGACCTCTATGGCATCCCGGTCGAGTCGACGATGAACGCCATGGCGCTCGGTGCCCAGCTCGAGGCCTTCATCACCGACCCGGTCTATGAAGGCAAGTCGCTCGCCGGCCTGATCGACCTGGTCAAGGACCGCGAGATCCCCGCGGACTCCAACGTCCTCTACGCTCACCTCGGTGGTCAGCTCGCCCTCAACGCCTACCACTCGCTCTGGTCCTGAAAGGCCGAACCCGTATGCCGCACAACCCCGTCCGCCCGGCCGCGCACCTTCTCGACGAGATCGCCGAGCGCGTCCTGTGGCTCTCGACCCGCATCGTCGACGCCGCCAACCGCGAACGCGTCACGGGCGACGGGGTGAAGGTCGGCGGGCACCAGGCCAGCAGCGCGAGCCTCGTCACGACGATGACCGCGCTCTGGTTCGCCCACCTCGACGCGCCCGACCGGGTCAGCGTCAAGCCGCACGCCTCGCCGGCCTTCCACGCGGTGCAGTACCTCCTCGGCAACCTCGACCGCTCCTACCTCACGCGGCTACGCGAACGCGGTGGGCTGCAGTCGTATCCGTCGCGCACCAAGGACCCCGACCCGGTCGACTTCTCCACCGGGTCGGTCGGCCTCGGCCCGGCCGCGCCGCTCTTCGCCGCCGCCGCCCGCCGGTATGTCGACGCCCACTTCGGGCCGCGCCCGGCGAGCCGGTTCGTCGCGCTGCTCGGTGACGCCGAACTCGACGAGGGCAACATCTGGGAGGCGGTCGCGGACCCGGCCACCCAGGGCCTCGGCACGGTCATGTGGGTCGTCGACTTCAACCGGCAGTCGCTCGACCGGGTCGTCCCGGGGATCCGCATCCAGCAGTGGCGCGCCCAGTTCGCCGCGGCGGGCTGGCACGTCGTGGAGGTGAAGTACGGGCCGCGGCTGCACGCGGCATACGGGCAGCCCGGGGGAGCGGGCATGGAGGCGTGGATCGACGCGATGCCCAACGAGCGCTATCAGTCCCTCTTCGGCCTGGCTCCCGCGCAGATCCGCGAGCGCTTCCTGGACGGGGCGCCCGAGGACGTCCAGGCCTTCTGCGCCGCCCTCGACGACGATGAACTCGCCTCTCTCGTCACCGATCTCGGCGGCCACGACGTCACCGCGATGCTCGACGCCTTCGCCGAGTGCGACGCCGTGACCGACCGGCCGAGCGTCGTCTTCGCCTACACCGTCAAGGGCTGGGGCCTGCCGCTGGCCGGCAACCCGCGCAACCACTCCGCGCTGCTGAGCGGTGAGCAGATCGACGCCCTGCGCACCCGCGTCGGCCTGACTCCCGACACCGAGTGGGACCGGCTCGACCCGACCACCCCGGCCGGGCAACTCGCCGCCCTGCGCGCCGAGCACCTCCACCGCGACCCGGTCCAGGCCCGCACGCCGCTGCCGGTCCCGACCGCCACCGGCCTCTCCTCGAGCAAGCCGATGTCCACCCAGGAGGCGTTCGGCCGGATCCTCGTCGGCCTCTCCCGCGTCGAGGGCGTCGGCGATCACCTCGTCACGACCGCGCCCGATGTCGCGACGTCCACCAACCTCGCCGGGTTCATCAACCGCACCGGCGTCTTCAGCCCGGAGCAGCGGCATGCGTGGAGCCCCGACCCGCTGGTGAAGTGGACCGAATCCCCTGCGGGACAACACATCGAGCTCGGCATCTCGGAGATGAACCTGTTCCTCCTCCTCGGGATGCTCGGCCTCGCGTGGGACCACAGCGACCAGCTCCTGCTGCCGGTCGGCACGCTCTACGACCCCTTCGTCCTGCGCGGGCTCGACGCCTTCGTGTATGCCGCCTACTCCGGCTCCCGCTTCGTCGTCGCCGGCACGCCGTCCGGCGTCACGCTCGCGCCCGAGGGCGGGGCGCACCAGTCGACGATCACCGCCTCGGTCGGGCTCGAACTGCCCAACACCACCCTGATCGAGCCCGCGTATGCCGTCGCCCTCGACTGGCTGCTCTGCCACGCCCTGTCGCGGATCGCCGACCCCGGCCAGGGCGACGCACTCGGCACGACCGAGGACGGGTCCTACTACTTCCGCCTCACCACCCGTCCGCTCGATCAGGCCCCCTTCGAGGAGGCGCGCGAGCGGCTCGGCGACGCGACCCTGCGCCGCCAGGTGCTCGCCGGCGCCTACCGCCTCCGCGACGCCGGCACCCTCGACGGTGCCCCGGTCGTCCAACTCGCCGCGTGCGGCGCGATGCTGCCCGAAACCCTCGCCGCCGCAGCCGAACTCGCCGACGAGGGAGTGCTCGCCCACGTCGTCGACATCACCTCCGCCGACCGGCTGTATGCCGCGTGGCAGCGCACCCTGCGCCAGGGCATCCGCACCGCGACCACACCGTCCATACCCGGAGCCCTGCGGGCGGCGTTCGACATGCGCGCGCCGATCGTCACCGTCCACGACGCGTCGTCGCACACCCTGGCCTGGCTCGGCTCCGCTTTGGGCGTGCCCTGCGTCCCGCTCGGCGTCGACGCCTTCGGTCAGTCCGGCACGGTCGCCGATCTGCACGAGATCCACGACCTGACCTCCGGCTCGATCGTCAACGCCGCCCTGGCCGCCCTCGCCCTCCGCTGAGCTCCGCGGGAGGCGTGGCGACCCGTGCCGTCCTTCGCCTCCGCTCCATCGCGACCTACCGCCTGGTAAGTGGGGTGATCACCCGACTTACCAGGCGGTAGGTCGAGTGAGACCGACGGGATCCGTGTCACCGAGGCGATTCATCACAGCACGAACCCCCCGCCGTCAGGGGACGACGATGACCGGGACGGTGGAGTTGCGCAGGATCTTCGCGGCGCTGGAGCCGAGGAAGACCTGGGCCAACTTGTGCGTCGAGGACGAGCCGACGACGAGGACGTCCTCGCGGCCCCACTCGACGCCGTCCATCGCCCCACCCCACGAACGGCCTTCGGCGACAAGGCCGTCCACGTCGGTCAAGCCCTGCTCGCGCAGGTGCGCCAGGGCCTCGTCGAGTCCGGCGCGGGCCTGGGTCTTCCACTGGTCGAAGACGTCGATCTCGTCGTCGCGCATCGCGGAGACGACCATCCGGCGGGGCCGCACGGCGAAGGTCACCAACCGAAGTCCGGCACCGATCCGCGCGCAGATGCCCGAGACCAGGTCCAGCAGCGTCCAACTCGCATCGTCGTCGCGAAAGCCCATCGTCACCCGGGTGATCCGGGCGCCCGCTGCGGGCCGATAGCCGCGCGGGGCGATCGCGACCGGCACGGTGGCGGAGTGCAGCATACGGTCGGTCTTCGAGGTCACCGTGACATAGCCGCGCGGGCCGTTCTCGCCCGACCCGACGACGATGAGTGACGCCCCGAGCGCCTCGGCCTGCTCGCCGACCGCCTGTGGCACAGACCGACCCGTGACCCACGTTGCCGTGGACTCGATGTCCGTATGCCGACCCAACACCTCCAGTGCCTCCGCGGCACTGGCCGCGCCCTCCTCCGCCGCCCACTGGCCGAAGTCGCGATCGGTGTCGCCGGCGACCGCCGTCTCCCACCCGCGCGGCACCACGGTCAGCGCGTGGACGACCTCATGCTCGGAGCGGGCGAACTGACAGGCCAGGTCGATCGCGCCGATGTCGTCCTTGTGCGGGCTGTAGCAGACGAGATACGTCATACCCGGTCCTCCTCCAGATCGCCACGGCGCCCGCGCGGCTCGGCGATCTCCTCCGGGTCGGTGTAGTGGTTGAGGGTCGCGTGGCGCATCCCGTAGACCCAGTAGAACGCGATGCACAACAGGATCCAGGTGCCGAAGATGACCCAGGTGATCCCGGCCAGGCCGTACATGATGTAGAGGCACGCCGCGACGGTGAGGATCGGGGTCACCGGATACCCCGGAACCTTGAAGGGCCGCTCCAGCTCGGGGTGGGTGCGGCGCATGACGATGATCCCGATCGCGACCACCGAGAACGCCATCAGGGTGCCGATGGAGACGGTGTCCCACAGGTAGTCGGCGGGCACGAAGCCGCCGATCAGGGCGACGACGACGGAGACGACGATGGTGTTGAAGGTCGGGGTCATCGTCTTGGGGTTGACCTCGAGGAATCGCTTGGAGATCAGCCCGTCCCGGCCGACGGCGAAGAGGATGCGCGTCTGCCCATAGAGCGTGACCAGGGTGACCGAGAAGATCGAGATGACGGCACCCGCGGCGAGGATCGTGCTCCAGACCTCGGTGCCGGTGATCTCCTTGAGGATGAGCGCGAGCCCCGCCTCGGCGTTGTCGGAGTTCTCGAAGAAGGACACCGGCTTGGCCGCGAGGCCGGCCGCGGCGACGGCGAGATAGATGCCCGAGACGATGGTCAGGGCGCCGATGATCGCCCGGGGCAACGCCTTCTGCGGGTCCTTGACCTCCTCGCCGGCCGTGGCGACGGCGTCGAGTCCGATGAAGGAGAAGAAGATCGTGCCCGCAGCGGCGCTGACGCCGGTGAAGCCCTTGGCGAAGAAGTTGGAGAAGTGGTCGGCGTTGAAGGCGCTGAAGCCGATGATGGAGAACAGGACGAGGACGGTGAGTTTGATCATCACCATGATCGCGTTGATCCGGGCCGACTCCGACGCGCCGCGGATGAGCAGCAGCATGCAGAGCAGGACGAGGACCACGGCCGGCAGGTTGATCAGACCACCCGTCGCGGCACCGTCGGTGCCGGGGATCGGCGAGACCGACAGGGCCGTCGGCAGGCGCCACCCGATGGTCTCGTGCAGCAGTTCATTGAAGTAGCCGCTCCAGCCGACCGCGACCGCGCCCGTGGCGACCCCGTATTCGAGGAGCACGCAGCCGGCGATGATGACCGCGACGAACTCGCCGAGCGCGTGATAGGCGTAGGAATAGGTCGAGCCGGACACCGGGATGGCCGAGGCGAGCTCGGCGTAGCACAGGGCCGACAGTCCGGCGGCGATGCCGGCGATCAGGAACGAGATGAGCACGGCCGGACCGGCTTTCGGCACCGCCTCGCCGAGGACGAAGAAGATCCCGGTGCCGACCGTCGCCCCGACGCCGAACATCATCAACTGGAAGGTCGTCAGGTTGCGGGCCAGTTCCTCGCCCTGGTGATGGTGGTGTTGGAAGACGATCGGCTTGCGGCGGCGCAGCTGCTGGGACAGGGGGAGTGACATGAGTGCGCCTCCGGTGGTCGATCGGGTCGTGGCCACAACCTAGCCCGTGTGAGCGCGTGTGCGAGCGGTTACATAGGCTGGATGTCGTGCGTATGCCGTTCGCTCTCGTCCGTCGTCCCGGTCCGCGGCTCGCCGAGGGGCTCGTCACTCACCTGGAGCGGACCCCGGTGGATCTGGATCTCGCGCTCGCGCAGTGGGAGGCGTATGCCGCCGCGCTCCGGTCCGCCGGCTGGGAGACGATCGAGGTGCCGCCCGCCGACGACTGTCCCGACGCGGTGTTCGTCGAGGACGCGGTCGTCGTCTACGGAGATCTCGCCGTCATCACCCGGCCCGGGGCGCTCGAGCGCCGGCCCGAGACGAAGTGCGTCGAGCGGACCGTCCGCGAGGTCGGCTACCGGGTCGCCCGGATCGGCCAGCCGGGCACCCTCGACGGCGGCGACGTGCTCAAACACGCGGGCACGGTCTATGTCGGCATCGGCGGTCGGACCAATGGAGCCGGCATCGAGCAACTCGCGAGACATCTCCAGGAGTTCGACGTCCGCGTCCAGGCCGTCACCGTCGAGCGGGCGCTGCACCTGAAGTCGGCCGTCACGGCTCTCCCCGACGGGACGGTGATCGGGTGGGACCCGGTGGTCGACTACCCGGGGGCGTTCGCGGCATACGAGGGGATGCCGGAGGAGTCCGGCGCGCACGTCGTCCTCCTCGGCGGCACCCGACTGCTGATGGCGGCCAGCGCGCCGCGGACCGCGACCCTTCTCCGGGCGCGGGGGTATGACGTGACGACCGTCGACATCTCCGAGTTCGAGAAACTCGAGGGGTGCGTGACGTGTCTGTCCGTGCGGATGCGAGGCTGACGGCGGGTCGCGAAGGTCACGTCATGGGTTCTCGCTGGCCCTGGAGCGATCGGCTATCGTGACGGCGGCCTAATCAACAAAGTGACTATGGAGTCCCCATGCAGGCGATCCCGGCCGAGCCCTCGGCATACCCGCATCTGCTCGCCCCACTGGACCTCGGGTTCACGACGCTGCCGAACCGGGTCATCATGGGCTCGATGCACGTCGGGCTCGAGGAGGCCCCGGACGGCTTCGCGCGGATGGCGGCCTTCTATGCCGCGCGCGCCCGCGGCGGTGTCGGGCTCATCGTCACCGGCGGGATCGCCCCCAACGACGAGGCCCGGCCCTACCCGGGGGGCGCCAAGCTGACCAATACCGACGAGGCGGCCCAGCACCGAGTGATCTCCGACGCCGTCCATGAGGCGGGCGGTCGGATCGCCATGCAGATCCTCCACTTCGGGCGCTACGCCTATCACCCCGACCTGGTGGCGCCGAGCCCGATCCAGGCGCCGATCAGCCCCTTCGCACCCCGCGAACTCTCCGCCGCCGACATCGAGCGGACCATCGACGACTACGTCCGGTGCGCGACGCTCGCCCGGGAGGCCGGCTACGACGGCGTCGAGATCATGGGCTCCGAGGGCTACTTCGTCAACGAGTTCATCGCGCTGGAGACAAACAAGCGGACCGACCGGTGGGGCGGGTCCTATGAGAACCGGATGCGGTTGCCGGTCGAGATCGTTCGTCGCGTCCGCGAGGCCGTGGGGGCCGACTTCATCGTCATCTACCGCCTCTCGATGCTCGATCTCGTGCCCGGCGGGTCGTCCGTCGACGAGGTCGTCACCCTCGCGCAGGCGATCGAGGCCGCCGGGGCGAGCATCCTCAACACCGGGATCGGCTGGCACGAGGCACGCATCCCGACCATCGCCACGGTGGTCCCGCGGGGGGCCTTCGCCTGGGTGACGCGCAAGCTGATGGGCCAGGTCGCCATTCCACTCGTCACCAGCAACCGGATCAACACCCCTGAGAAGGCGGAATCCCTTCTCGCTCAGGGGTATGCCGATCTGGTGTCGCTGGCTCGCCCGTTCCTCGCCGACCCTGAGTTCGTCGCCAAGGCGGCGGCGGGGACCCCGGAGTCGATCAACACGTGCATCGGCTGCAATCAGGCCTGCCTCGACCACACCTTCGCGCTGAAGATCACCTCGTGCCTGGTCAATCCGCAGGCATGCCACGAGACGGAGTTGGTGATCGGGCCCGCCGAGGTCCGCAAGCGGGTCGCCGTCGTCGGCTCGGGCCCGGCCGGCCTCGCCGCCGCGGTGACCGCCGCCCGGCGCGGGCACGTCGTGACGCTCTTCGAGGCGGCGGACGAGATCGGCGGGCAGCTCAATGTCGCCCGCCAGGTGCCCGGCAAGCAGGAGTTCGACGAGACCCTGCGCTACTTCCGGCACGAGCTCGACGCGAGCGGGGTCGAGGTGCGCCTCGGTGAGCGGGTGACGGTCGCGGGGCTGGTGGAATCGGCATACGACGAGGTGGTGCTCGCGACCGGAGTGACGCCGCGGGTGCCGGACCTCGCCGGACTCGACCACCCGTCCGTCGTCACCTATCTCGACGTCCTGAGCGCGAAAGTCCAGGTCGGGGAACGGGTCGCGATCCTCGGCGCCGGTGGGATCGGATTCGATGTCGCCGAGTACCTCACCGACAGCGGCAGTGACTCCTCCCGGGACGTCGGCGCGTTCCTGCGCGAGTGGGGCGTCGATGAGACCCAGGCCCATCCGGGCGGCCTCATGCCGCCGGTCCGTGAGCGGTCGCCCCGCCAGGTGACCCTCCTGCAGCGCAAGGCGTCCAAGGTCGGTGCCGGGCTGGGCAAGACGACCGGATGGATCCATCGGACCGAGTTGAAGAACCGCGGTGTCCGCTTCGTCGCCGGGGTGACCTATGACCGGGTCGACGACGAGGGCCTGCACATCATGATCGGCGACGAGAAGCACACGCTCGACGTCGACACCGTCGTCCTGTGCACCGGTCAGGAACCGCGCCGGGATCTGTATGCCGATCTGGTCGCCGCGGGCGTGTCCGTCCACCTCATCGGCGGGGCGGACGTCGCCGCGGAACTGGACGCCAAGCGCGCCATCGACCAGGGCACCCGGGTCGCCGCGGCGCTGTGAGGGTCAGGTCGATTCGGACCAGGTGACCGAGCAGACCTGGCACGCGCGGTTGTGGGGCTCCTTCGGCAGGACGCAGCCGGCCAGTTGAACCCGACCGCGCTGGGCGGCGTCCTCCGCCTCGGGGGTGGGGAAGCCATAGAGCAGGGGGACGCCGGCGGGCAGCCCGCACCGAGGACACTCCGTGCCCACGGGACCGAAAAGCGGTATCGGGGGGCGACCGTCCTCGTCGAGCACCTCCGGCGCGCAGTCCGCCGCGGCGACCGACGGCCACGACAGCCAGGTGGCGCGCTGGTGGGGCCCGGGTTCGCCTTGTCCCGCGCGCGCGAGGAGCCGGAATGTCTCGGTCGTGACGGGCACCATGACCAGGTCGGCGTCATCGCCATAGAACCAGTCCCACGAGTGGGGATTGTGGTGGAAGCGACCACTGGACGGGACGTAGAGCCACTGCTGCCACCCATCGTGAGACGTGCGGCCGAGTCCGCGGACCGCGTCCTCGGGCAGCGGTTCATCGCCAGGTGGGACCTCCCCCTCCCGAACCACGACGTGGACCGCGCCGGTGTGGGGGCCGAGGAAGTATTCGCGTCCGCCGGAGACGAAGTCCAGACCCGCCGAGACGGTGCCGGCCTCGACTCCGGCGACATAGTCCGCGAGGGTGGCGCGAACGCGTGACGCCCGGGGAATCAGTTCGGTCACCCGCGCGGCGACCGTCTGCAGATCGACCGCGATCGACTCCCAACGGAATTCGACGGTCCCCTCGGGCCGACTGATCAACTCCCACATGTCCCCTCCCGGGTGGTCACGCCCTGAAGTGCACCCGGCCTGGCACGGTTCAGCCGCTGTCGGCGTCCTCGCATGGGTGCCAGGCGGAGATGACGAGGGAGTCCGCCGGCCGCGAGCCGGCGAACTCCCTCTGGACGGGCGGTGTCAGTCGTTGGGGATCTTGAACTTCTGGCCGGGGTAGATCAGGTCGGGGTTCTCGACGTGGTTGAGCCGCGCGATCCGGTGGTAGTCGACACCGAAGCGTTCACCGATCTCGGACAGGGTGTCGCCCGGCTTGACCGTGTAGACGCGGTAGTCGGCCGCGACCGGGTGGTCGTGGTGGTCGTCGTGGTGGTCGCTGCGCGGGGCGGACGAGCGGGACGCCCGGTCGGCGTCGTCGTGGCTGGCCGGGGCGGAGTCCGTGCTGCTGGTGTCGGGGGCGTCGGCCTGGGCGTTCGCGTCGGCCGACGGAACGGAGTGGGTGTAGTCAGGAGCGGGCGCGACCGTCGGCTCGGGCACCGCGGCCGGCTCGGGAGCGGGAGCTGGTGCCGGTGCCGGTGCCGGCGCGGTCGGGTTCGCCTTGGCGGCCGCGTCCTTGGCCTTCTGCTCGAGCTCGTCCGCCTTCTGGCGCGCCTCGGCGGCCTGCTGGTCGGCCTTGGCCTGGATCTCATCGGCTTGCTTGCGGGCGTCGGCAGCCTCCTGGGCCGCCTTTTCGGCGGCCTTCTTGGCCTTCTCCTCGGGGGTGTCGATCCCGAGGGCGTCCTTGACTTCGTCGAAAATGCCCATGATCTGGGTGATGCCTTCCTTCGTGTGGTGGGGCGCGGTCACGCCCCCTGCGCCCGGCGTGGGACGCGCATGGGGAACGTATCTCACCCTGGACGGCTCGGCGCGTCAGGCGTCCCGGTCAGTCGTGACGTGGAGGCGGTCGGGTCCGGCGCGGGTGGGTTCGGGCGACCCGCGGTGCGTGACCAGAACACGGACGCAGTGGCCTCGGGCGGGCGGGCGCGGCATACTGACACCGCTATGCGCGGACTCCTCCTCCTTCGTCGCCGCGGCGAGGCCTGAACTCGGCCCCCCTCGTCGCGGAGGTTGTGCTGCCCAGGCGGCCGAGCACCCGAAGACGAGACAGAGGCGAACCCGAGCGATGATCCACCCCCAGCAGTCCACCCGTATGCCGTTCACGAAGTACGTGCCGTTCCAGCAGCAGATCCAGGTCGAACTTCCCGACCGCGCCTGGCCCGACCAGGTCATGACCAAGGCTCCGCGCTGGTGTGCGGTCGACCTGCGTGACGGCAACCAGGCCCTCATCGACCCGATGGACTCCGAGCGCAAGCTGCGGATGTTCAAACTCCTGGTCAAGATGGGCTACAAGGAGATCGAGGTCGGCTTCCCGAGCGCGAGCCAGACCGACTACGACTTCTGCCGCGAGCTGATCGAGGGCGGGCACATCCCGGACGACGTCACCATCCAGGTCCTCACCCAGTGCCGCGACCACCTGATCGAGCGGACGTATGACGCGATCCGCGGGTCGAAGCAGGCGATCGTCCACTTCTACAACTCCACGTCCGTCCTGCAGCGCCGGGTCGTCTTCGGCCTCTCCCAGGACGGCATCGTCGACATCGCCCTGCAGGGCGCCCGGCTGTGCCGCAAGCTCGAGGAGACGATCCCGGACACGAAGGTCTTCTACGAGTACTCCCCGGAGTCCTACACCGGCACCGAACTCGAGTTCGCGGCCCGGATCTGCAACGAGGTCATCGACGTCATCGACCCGACGCCGGATCACAAGATGATCGTCAACCTCCCGGCGACCGTCGAGATGGCCACCCCCAATGTGTATGCCGATTCCATCGAGTGGATGTCGCGCCATATCACCCGCCGCGACAGCGTCCTGATCTCCCTCCACCCGCACAACGACCGCGGGGAGGGCGTCGCCGCCGCCGAGCTGGGCTATCTCGCCGGGGCCGACCGGATCGAGGGCTGCCTGTTCGGCAACGGCGAACGCACCGGCAATGTCTGCCTGGTCACCCTGGGCATGAACCTCTACAGCCAGGGCATCGACCCCCAGATCGACTTCTCCAATATCGCCGAGATCCGGCGAACCGTGGAGTACTGCAACCAGATCGGCGTCCACGAGCGACACCCGTATGGCGGGGATCTGGTGTTCACCGCCTTCTCCGGCTCCCACCAGGACGCCATCAAGAAGGGCTTCGAGGACATGGACAAGCGGTCCTCGGCGGCGGGCACGACCATCGACGGCATCGACTGGGGCGTGCCCTACCTGCCGATCGACCCGCACGACATCGGCCGAACCTACGAGGCGGTCGTCCGGGTCAACAGCCAGTCCGGCAAGGGCGGGGTCTCCTACCTGCTGAAGTCCGAGCACGGCCTCGACCTGCCGCGCCGGCTCCAGGTCGAGTTCAGCCAGGTCGTCCAGCGGCGCACCGACGCCGAGGGCGGCGAGCTCTCGGCGGCCCAGCTGTGGGAGATGTTCCAGGACGAGTACCTCCTGCACCCCGACCCGGCCCAGCGGTGGGGCCGATTCACCCCCGTCCGCTCGACGATCACGAGCACGGACGAGGGTGCGGACCTCATCGAGTCGATCATCACCGACGGCGGGCACGAGGTCCACGTGTCCGGCACCGGCAACGGTCCGCTCGACGCCTTCATCAAGGCCCTCGACCCGCTCGGCGTCGACGTGCGGATCCTCGACTACACCGAGCACGCCCTGTCCGCCGGCGGCGACGCGAGGGCCGCGGCATACATCGAATGCGCTGTCGGGGAACGTGTCCTGTGGGGCGTCGGGCTCCACGAGTCGATCGTCAAGGCGAGCATCCGGGCGATCCTCTCGGCGATCAACCGCGCCGAGCGGGATCTCGTGAAGTCCGGCGCCACGCCGCACACGATCTCCCGGCCCGGCGGCGGCCCCTGACCGACCGCGGTCGGTCGTCGGGGCCCCGGTTCAGCTCTGTGGTGCGGCGCGGTGCAGGCGCATCGCGACGAGGCTGGTCGCGAGCAGCATCGCGCCCGCCACGAGCAGCCCGGCGGCGGCCCCCGTCGCGCTCGGGAGGTAATCGACCGCGGTCTCGGTCGCCGCGACGGTCAGGCCGATGACCCCGATCCCGAGATACGGCCAGGCGCGCACCCGTAGGTAGACGGCGAACGCGGCCGCGCCGATGAGGGCGAGCGCCAGGTAGGCCACGCCGCGGAGGTGATCCTCGAAGACCGGCGTGTGCGCGCCCAGGAGCGTGATGGCGCCACCGACGAGCCGGGCGGTGTCCCGTTCGTGCCACCAGCCGGTCTCGGCGAGCGCGAGCCAACCGATGCCGAGCGCCACGAGGATCAGCGCCTTGACCAGCGTCAGGCCGTGACCCCATCCGGAGGTGACGTTGAGATAGGTGGTCACCATCCCGAAGCCGACCGCGATCTGCCCCGGCACCGTCGGTGCCAACAGATAGCCCGCGACGGCGACGACCGTGAACACGGCGAACACGCTCCCGTCGAAGACGGCTCCGTGTGGCGACGGCCGGGACTCGAGCCACGCACCGAGCGCCCCCGCGCTCAGGGCCGCGGCGCCGATCCCGAACATGCCGGCGAGGCGCCGGCGCACGGACAGATCACCCGGGCTCGACGTCGCGGGCCGCACGACGTGCGTGCCCACGGCGGCACCGGCGAGCAGCAGGGCGCCGACGATCAGGGTGCCGACCCGCGTCACGGTGCTCAGGTCCCGCCAGTTGGCGGCCAGGAAGAGTGCCCCGGCCGCGACGACGAGGATGGCGCCGGCATACCCGGCGATCTCGGCGAGGATCCGGGAGCGGGGGGCGTCATGGCTCGGCGCGGCCGCGAGGCGGCCGTCGACGATGGCGATGGCCCGAGTGCGGTCCTCGGGCGCGACGATCCCGGAGTCGACGAGTGCAGCCACCAGCCCGGGTGCGGTGGTCGTGCGTTCTGTGGTCAGGTGAGCGGCCATACCCTCATCGTCCTCTCGGCCGGGTGAGATGGCGTGAGTAGGCCTGCTCAATCACGTATGCCGCGCCGGTCCCGGCGTGCGGTCAGCGACAGGTAGGAGATCGCCCCGAGGACGATCGGGATCCAGTAGGACAGGAGGCGCCAGGCGAGGATGCCGTCGACCGCGGCGGCGCGCGTGGCGCCATACGCGATGACGGCCGGAATCATGATCGACTCGGCCACACCGAGCCCCCCGGGGGTCAGGGGGATCCACGTGCCGATCGCCTGAGCGGCATACGCGACGAGGATCGCGCGGATGCCGACATCGGCGTTGAACGCCTCCAGCGCCATCCACAGCGCGGTGGCGTCGAAGACCCAGTTGGCGGCGCTGTAGAGGACCAGTTCCGACAGGAGGACGGGCGTCCCCGCGACCTCGCGCAGGTGCGCCAGTCCGTTGCCGTCGCGCAGGCCGCGCAGCATCCCGACCAATCGGGCGCCGAAGCGGGGAACACCGCCGACGAGCCGCTCGAGCCAGGACCACAGCCGGGGACGGCTCAGCCCGAGGCCGATCAGGGTCGCGGTGAGGATGAACCCGCCGGCGACGACGAGCAGCGGGCTCGCCCAGGTCGAGCCCAGGCCGAGGGTGACCGCGGTGCCGAGCCCGATGAACACGAGCACCTGCAGCAGGACGGCCGACCCGAGTCCCTGGACGACCTTGGCGACCGCGGCGTCCGTCGCCGGCACCCCGTCCAACGCGAACAGTCGCACGCTCAACGCGGTCCCCGCCGCGCCGCCGTCGGGCAGGCACTTGCCGAGGCCGATCGCCGAGATGTCGACCCGCGCCACCGTCCACCAACGCGGCCGGGACGCCGGCGCGAGGAGGCGGTAGGTGAGCAGCGTGTAAGCCGTCAGCGAGATGACCTCCATGGCGATGGCGCCGAGCAGCCACGGGACCTTGACCTGGGAGAGCAACGCGAGCGACTCGTGGGTCGAGCCGATCTGGGGCCGGACGAGGAACCAGATGACCAGACCGAGAATCGTCAGGTGCGCGGTGATGCTCAGGCCGGTGCGATGCCGGGTGATCCACGCACGCACGCCCGTGCCCCGATCCGGCGTCGCCACCCCCATCGCGCTCCTCGCCCCGGTCGGACCTCCCTGGACCGCGAGGGTACACGGCACTCCTCAGCGAACTCCGGCGGTCCGGAACTGGACCGAGATCCGCGGGCCGACGCGCTCCGACGTCTTGGGTATGCCGTGCTCCCACGTCCGCTGGCACGACCCGCCCATGACGATGAGGTCGCCGTGCCCGCTGACCAGCCGGAGCGCCGCGCCGCCGCCGCTGGGCCGCAGAGCGAAGGTCCGGGTCGAACCGAGGGAGACGACGGCGACGATCGTGTCGGCATACCGCGAGCGACCGATCCGGTCCCCGTGCCAGGCGACCGAGTCGCGGCCGTCGCGATAGAGGCACAGGCCCGCGGTGACCAGGGGATCGCCGAGCTCGGGGAGGTAGTGGGCGCTCAGGCGCGCGCAGATCGCGCGCAGCGCGGGGTGCGGCCAGTCCTCGTCCGCGGCATAGAACCTCGTCAGTCGGGGCACGTCGACGACGGAGTCGTACATCTGACGGCGTTCGGCCTGCCACGGGACGTCGTCGAGCAGCGCCGGGAGGAGGTCGTCCGCCTCGGCGAGCCACGCCGGGGCGACGTCGACCCACGCGCCGCGGGAGAGCGGCATCCGGAGGATCTGCGGCTCGGTGGTGCCGAAGTCGAGGACGTCCTGAAGCGGCATACGGCCAGGTTAGCAGTGATTCGAACGTCTGTATGGCGACGCGCGCACGGCAGCGGATCGACGGGTTGCCGCTCCGGGGTCCGGCGGGGACGCACAATGGACGGGTGCCGACCTACCGCGACCAGGCGATCGTCCTGCGGACGCACAAACTCGCCGAGGCGGACCGGATCGTCACCGTGCTCGCGCGGGAGCGCGGCAAGATCCGGGTCGTCGCCAAGGGCGTGCGGCGGACCAAGTCCCGCTTCGGGGCCCGGCTCGAACCCGGAATGGTCGTCGACCTCCAGTGCTACGAGGGGCGCAACCTCGACACGGTCACCCAGGCGGTGACGATCCATCCGTATGGCGAGCAGATCGCCCGCGACTACCGCGCCTACACCGTCCTCAACACCGTCCTCGAGACCGCGGACCGGGTGGCCGAGGAGCGACTGCCGATGCTGCAGCAGTACCTCCTGCTCCAGGGAGCGCTGGCCGCGCTCGCCGGCGGCGCCCACGACGCCTCGCTCGTTCTCGACGCCTACCTCCTGCGGGCGCTCGCCATCGCCGGCTGGGCGCCGAGCTTCCACGACTGCGCCCGCTGCGGCGACCCCGGACCGCATGTCGCGTTCAATCTCGCCAACGGCGGAGCCGTCTGCCCGCTCTGCCGGACGCCCGGATCGGCCGTGCCCGCCCGCGGGACGATGGACCTGCTCGCCGCGCTGCTGGCCGGGGACTGGGCGGTCGCCGACGCGAGCCTGCCGCAGCACCGGCGGGAGGGGAGCGGCCTGACCGCGGCGTTCGTCCAGTGGCATCTCGAACGCGGCCTGCGCTCCCTGCCGCACGTGGAGCGCGAGACGCCTGTGGTTCGATCGTCCGTATGAAGCCGCCGTTCCCGCACCCGAGCGGAGCCGTGCCCCCGCGCCACCCCGCGGCCGCCCTTCCCAGGCACGTCGCGATCGTCATGGACGGCAACGGCCGGTGGGCCAACCAGCGCGGTCTGCCGCGCACGAAGGGTCACGAGGCGGGGGAGGCGGCGCTGCTCGACGTGGTCGCCGGGGCGATCGAGGCCGGCGTGACGCACCTGTCGGCATACGCGTTCTCGACGGAGAACTGGAAGCGCTCACCCGACGAGGTCCGCTTCCTCATGGGCTTCAACCGGGACGTCATCCGGCGCCGCCGGGACCAACTCCACGAGTGGGGCGTGCGGATGCGCTGGGTCGGGCAGCGTCCGCGCCTGTGGGGTTCGGTCATCAAGGAACTCGAGATCGCCCAGGACCTGACCCGGCACAACACCGGGCTCACGCTCTATTTCTGCGTCAACTACGGCGGCCGGGCCGAGATCGCCGCGGCGATGCGGACCATCGCCGAGCAGGTCGCCACGGGCCGGCTCAAGCCCGGGAGCATCGACGAGAAGACCATCGCCCGGGCGCTGCCCGAGCCGGGGATGCCCGACGTCGACCTCTTCATCCGTTCCTCGGGGGAGCAGCGCACCTCCAATTTCCTGTTGTGGCAGAGCGCGTATGCCGAGATGGTCTTCCTCGACACCCTCTGGCCCGACTTCGACCGGCGGGACCTGTGGCGGGCGATCGACCTCTATGTCAACCGCGAGCGCCGCTACGGCGGCGCGATCGACGCGGTCGCGAAGGGGTGACCGGGCCGGTCACCGGCAGTCGGCGCACCGACCGAAGATCTCGACCGTGTGACTGACGTCGGTGAAGCCGTATGCCGCGGCCGTCGCCGCCGTCCACCGCTCGACCTCGCCGGCCTCGATCTCCTCGGCCCGGCCGCACCGCCGGCAGACGAGATGATGGTGGTGGCCGGCGCTGCACGCGCGATAGAGCGACTCGCCGCCGTCGGTGCGCAGGACGTCGATGGCCCCCTCCTCGGCGAGCGTCTGGAGGGTCCGGTAGACGGTCGCGAGCCCGACCGATGCGCCCGAATCCCGCAGCAGCGCATGCCATTCCTGCGCCGACCGGAAGTCCCCGCGCCGCCCGAGGACATCGATCACCGCCTGCTGCTGCCGGGTCGTCCGCCGGCCCCCGCGCGCCTCGGTCACCGCGCCGTCTCCTCGACGTCGGCGTGCTCGTCGTAGTGGTCGTCGTGCGGGGCGTGCCGGTGCCCGTCGTGCAGGTAGTCGACGTGATCGCCGTGGGCGATCGCCTGGTGCCCGCAGCCGGGACCGTGCTCGTGGGTGTGTCGTTCGGCGTGCAGCCCGTGGGTGATCGGCCGCAGCCGGGCCACCGCCTGGGCGACGACGAAGAGCGCGAGGGCGAGCAGGACGATGGTCCCGCCGGAGGCGGTCTCGGCATAGAAGCTGGTGACCACCCCGCCGACGGAGGCGAGGATGCCGAGCAGCACCGCCCCCCGCATCGCCCCGCCGAAGGACCGGGCGAGGATCTGCGACGAGGCGTTGGGGATGATCATCAACGCGCTGACCAGGAGCAGCCCGACGACCCGCATCGCGACGACGACGGTGACCGCGGTGAGGATCGAGAGGGCGATGTTGAGGCCGAGGACCGGCAGGCCGGAGGCGCGCGCATACTCCTCGTCCTGGGCGACGGCGAACAGCCAGGGACGCAGCAGCGCGGTCACGGCGACGACGACGGCCGTCAGCGCGGTGAAGGCGAGGAGATCGTGCGTCGTCGTCGCGGTGATCGATCCGAAGAGATAGGAGGCGAGATTCGCCGACGTCCCCTGGGGCGAGCGGCCGATGAGGACGACCCCGGCGGCGATGCCGCCGTAGAACATCAGGGCGAGGGCGACGTCACCTCCGGTCCGGCCGCGGGCCCGGGTGACCTCGATCGCGACGGCGGCGAGCACGGCGGTGACGAGGGCGGTGAGCACGGGCGCGGAGCCGGTGAGCAGTCCGATGGCGACTCCGGCGAGGGCGACGTGCCCGATCCCGTCGCCCACGAGGGAGAGCCGCCGTTGGACGAGGAAGATCCCGACGAGCGGGGCGCAGGCCCCGATGAGCAGGGCCGCCACGAGGGCGTTGCGCATGAACTGGTAGTCGAGGATCTCAAGCACGTCGGCCTCCACGCAGCGGTTCGTGCAGCCCGGTGGTGGGACGGTGGGCCGGGGCGTGGTGGTGGGCGTGGGGGTCCGCGTGGCCGGAATCGGCATACGCGCTCGGGGTGCCGTCGAAGGTGACGGTCCCGTCGACGACGATGAGGACCCGGGTGACGATGCCGGCCAGGGCGGCGATCTCGTGGGTGACGATGAGCATCGTCGTCCCGTCGGCGGCGAGGCGAGCCAGGACGGAGGCGAGAACCTGCTGGTTGGCCTGGTCGACCCCGGCCGTGGGTTCGTCCATGACGAGCAGGTCGGGGGCGCTGGCGAGGGCGCGGGCGATGAGCACCCGACGCTGCTGGCCGCCGGAGAGCTGGCCGACGTCGGACCCGGCGCGGTCGCCGAGCCCGACGAGGTCGAGGGCGCGGGCGATCGCCTGCCGGTCCCGGGCGGCGTCGCGGGCCCACGGCCGCCACCACGTCCGGAACCGCAACCGGCCGATGGCGACGATCTCGGCGACCGTCGCCCGGACCGACGTCGCCAGCGTATGCCGTTGCGGCACATAGCCGATCCGGCCCCGGTCGGTGGGCGCGTCGAGCGGATGGCCGAAGGCGCGGACCTCGCCACCGAGGTGGTCGGTCAGGCCGACCAGGCCCTTGACGAGCGTCGACTTGCCCGATCCGTTGGGGCCGAGGACGGCGACGACCTCCCCCGCCTGGACGGTGAAGGTGGCGTCCTGGACCACGGCGACGCCGTCGTAGCCGAATCGGGCGTGGCGCAGTTCGAGCACGGGTGGGCTCATCGGTGGCACTCCTGTCCGGCGACGAGGGTGGCGAGGTCGGCGCGCATGAGCGCGAGATAGTCCCGGCCGGCCGAGGTGTCGGTGAGGCCCTCGATCGGGTCGAGGACGGCGGTGGCCACGCCGGTCTCGGCGGCGATGACGTCGGCGACCTTGGGGCTGGCCAGGGGCTCGGTGTAGATCGTCCGCACGGCGTGGTCGCGCACGACCTGGGCGATCCGGGCGAGTTCGCCGGCGTTGGGTTCGACGTCGGGGGCGATCGCCAGGGCATAGGGATCGAGACCGGTGAACGCCGCCAGATGTCCGTATGCCGCGTGGCTCGTCACCAGGGTCGTCGAGGCGCACCCGCGCACCTGGGCGCGGAAGTCGTCGCCCAGGACGACGAGGGCGCCGTCCAGCCGGTCCCGGTTGGCGGTGTAGCTGGCTCGGTGCGCGGGATCGATCGTCATCAACTGGGCGGCCACGGCGTCGGCGGCCCGCCGCATGAGCTCGGGGTCGAGCCAGAAGTGGGGATCGTGGGCGAGATCGGCACGGGTCTCGTGGCCGTCGGCCGCGGCCGGGTGGTCGCCGTCCGTGTGCGTGTCGAGGGTGATCCCGGTCGCTCCGGCCAGGTCGAGGGTGTGGCGTGGGGGCGCCGCGGCGATTCCCTGGTCGACGGCCGGCTGGAACCCGCCGAGCGTGACGACGAGATCGGCCTTGGCAATCCGGATCACCTGGGCCGCACTGAGCTCGAGATCGTGCGGCTCCGCGCCGGGCCGGGTCAGGAGATCCACGGACACCCGGTCCCCGCCGATGGCCTCGGCGAGGTAGGCGAACGGGTAGGCGCCGGCGACCACGCGCAGGCGTGCGTCGCTTGTGGTGGTGGTGCCGCCGCAGCCGCCCAGGAGGAGGGCGAGGGCGAGCCCGCACGCGGCGGCGAGGCTCGGCATACGGGCGGGTGGCATGAGAATGATTCTCATTACTAGCGGCCGTCCGTGTCAAGTCGTCAACGTGACAAACGGCTCACGCCGCCGCGTCGACGAATCCGACTCCCCAGTAACCACTTTCCGTCGATCTCGCTCCATACTGGTGTTGTGCGACCGTCATTGGTGCAGGGGCTCGTCGAGGTGCCCCGAATGGCCGGAGGAATCGGTGAGTATGCCGCGTTCCGCCGGGTCCTCGGCAAGGCCAGGCGCGGCGACGGCCACCACGTCCTCGTCCTGCCCGGGCTCATGGCCGGCGACTACACGACCGCGATCCTGCGTGGCTACCTCGGCTCGATCAACTACAAGCCGCACGGCTGGGGCCTCGGACGCAATATCGGGCCGACCCGGGACATCGTCGACAGCCTGCGGGCGATGATCGAGAGCCTCATCGAGGACAACGGGCGGATCTCCCTGGTCGGCTGGAGCCTCGGCGGGCTCTATTCGCGGCAGATGGCCCGGGCCTATCCCGACGGGATCCGCCAGGTCATCACGCTCGGCTCGCCGTTCCGGCTCATGAAGCGCAGCGACACCTTCGCCTCGCTCGTCCTCGAGCGCTACAGCCACCTCCACGTCGGCGCCGAGGAACTCGACCTCCCCGAGCAGGAGCACCTGCGCGACGCCATGCCGGTCCCGACGACGTCGATCTATTCGCGGACGGACGGGATCGTCCCGTGGCAGGCATGTCTGAACGACCTCTACGGCACATCCGAGAACATCGAGGTCAAGGCCCCGCACATCGGGATGGGACACCACCCGGCCGCCCTGTGGGCGATCGCCGACCGGTTGGCTCAGCCGGAGGGGGAGTGGGCGCCGTTCCGGCCGCCGCGCAGTCTGCAGCGGTGGTATCCCGATCCCGTCAACTGGCCGTTGTCGGCCGAGGATCTGCGCGTGACCGGGATCGACCCGCGCGACCTCCTGCGCGACGAGGCCGATCCCGACTCAGTCAGCCCCGCGGCCGGGACTGGATGATCGCGATCGCCGCGATGAAGACGATCACGGCGATCCGCATGAGCTTCTCGATGCCGGTCAGCCGGCCGAGGCTGAGCACGAACATCCAGACGAGGAAGAGCGCGACCAGCGCGGTGCAGATCCACCCATAGGTCGGGACGAACGCGCCGACGGCCAGCAGGACGAGGACGCCGAGCACCGGCACCGCCCGCGGAACGCGGTTGAGGGCCGCGACGAGGCGGCCGTTGAGGCTGGTCGGAGCGGGGGCGGACACGAAGTCGAAGCCTAGTGCCAACCTTCGTGCTCCCGATCGCGTTCACTGGGTGACCAGGGAGGTGAGGATGTGCAGGCCACCGTCGACCCGAGCTTCACCGAGTACGTCCGGGCGCGCCAACAGCGGTTCGCCCGGATCGCCTATCTGATCTGCGGCGACGAACACCGGGCGCACGACCTCGTCCAGGAGGCCCTGGTCAAGCTCGCGACGCGCTGGCACCGGCTCGCCGACGAGAACCCGGATGCCTATGTCCGGCGCATCCTCTATCGCGACAATGTGTCCTGGTGGCGGCGCACCCGCGGCGAGGTGGTGGTCGCGGCGCTCCCCGAGCGTGGCGTGACCGGCGGCCAGGACGGCGCCGAACTGCGGCTGGACCTCGTCGAGGCGCTGCGTCGGCTGACCGCCAAACAGCGCGCCGTCGTCGTCGTGCGCTACTTCGACGACCTCACCGAGGCCGACGCCGCCGACGTCCTCGGGGTCAGCGTCGGCACCGTCAAATCCCAGACCCATGCCGCCCTGCGCCGACTGCGCGAGGAGTTGGCGTGGGAACCCGTGACCGCATCGGAGGAGAGGCCATGACCACGCGCCTGACCGAGCAACTGACCGAGGCCGCCGGGCGCATGCCCGACGTCGACCTCGCCGAGATCGCCTGGCGGCGCGCGTATGCCGAGCGTCGCCGCCGCCGGTACGCCGCCGTGGGTGCCGCGGCTGGACTCGCCGTGGTGGCCGGTGGGACGCTGGCCGCCCTCGAGCGCCGCCCGGTGCACCACATCGCCGCGCCGTCGACGACCACCACCGCGTCGGGCACGATGGCGTCGACGAACTCGGGGTCGCCGTCCACGAGCACGCTCCCGGGGATGGACATCCTCCCGGACGCGGAGGGCGTCAGGGCGCTGCCGCGCCAGGTGACCGTCGCGACCTGGCTCGCCGCGCGCGATGAATGGGACCTGCGGCGGCTGAGCCGGCCCCTGTCCACCGGCGGGGGGTTCGCCGCCGGGGAGCGGCTCGTCGCGGCATACGCGGATCCGGCCCGGCGGCAGATCGCCGTGGTGACCAGCGCGGGCCGCGTCCTGCGACTCGACGGCTTGACCCTGCGGGACCAGACCGACGGCTACAACGCGTCCTTCCATCTGTCGAATCAGGCGATCAGCTCCGACGGACGGTTCCTCGCGATCGCCCAGCCCGGTCGGGTGATCATCGTCGACGTCGAGCGGACCGGGGTGGCCGATCCGTGGAGCGTGGTCACGATCGACGACGGTCGGCTGGAGTCGGCGAACGCCGTCGAGGACGGACGCCGGGTGCTGGTGACCTCGGAGGCGGCCACCTACCTCGTCGACACGGCGAGCGCGCGGGTGGAGAAGACCCTCGCGCCCGTCTGGGACGCGCAGGAGGTCGTCCTCGCCAGCGTCGGCCCGGTCGGCCAGCCGGCGCAGGAGACCACGGTGCGGCAGTGGCGGCCGGCGTCGGCCGACTTCTCCGATCCGGTGCCGATCGGGCTGCCGACGACCGGGGTGTGGGGACTCGGGGGGTCGGTGACCTCGGGGCACGGGTGGGTGGCGGCGCTGGCGTCCCCGCCGGTGGCGAACCCGAGCGGCCCGTCGGGGTACCAGGGGATCGCCGCCCGGCAGATCGGTGGGGCGGAGGAGCGCTTCCTCCTCGATTCCAGCGACCCGACCTCGAGCGGCGCCGGCCGCAGCAAGGGTGGCGTCCTGCCGCTGGCCGTCGAGGCGGGTGGCGCGGTGATCGTCTGGGCCGGCGGCCCCTACGACACCTCCGGGATCGACGTCGTCATGCGGTATGCCGATCTGCTCGCCTGGGACCTCACCTCCGGCTCGGTCGTCCGCCTCGCCCGGCTCACCGGCGATCCGGTGCAGATCGTCCTCGCCCCCTCCTGACCGAGTCGGGTCAGGCCTCGGGTCCGGTGGCGACGGGGCGGGTGGGGTCGGTGATCCACTCGCTCCACGAGCCGACGTAGACCGCGGCGGTCACGCCGATCCGGCGCAGGGCGAGGGCGAGGTGGGCGGCGGTGATCCCGCTGCCGCAGGAGGTCCCGACCTCGCCGTGGTCGAAGACGCCGCGTGCGGCGAAGTAGGCGTGGAGGCGTTCGCGGTCGAGGAAGCGGCCGTCGGCGTCGAGGTAGTCGGCCATGGGAGTGTTGTGGGCGCCCGGGATGTGCCCGGCGACGGCGTCGACGGGCTCGACCCGGCCCTCGAAGCGCTCGCGGGCGCGGGGGTCGAGGAGGAGGCCGGACTGGGCGAGGTCGGCGGCGCCGGCGGCGTCGAGGACCGGGAGGGCGCCGGGGCGGATGGTGATCGTGCCCGGCGTGGCGGGGCCGGGGACGTCGGCGGTGACGGGGAGCCCGGCCCGCTGCCAGGCGGCGAGGCCACCGTCGAGGACCCGCACGTCCCGCACGCCGACGAAGGCGAGCAGCCACCAGGCGCGCGCGGCGGCGAGGCTGGTGCTCTGGTCATAGACGACGACCGCCGTGTCGTCGTCGATCCCCAACCGCCGCAAGGTCTTCTCGAACCGGGCGAGGTCGGGCAGGGGATGGCGACCGCGCGCGCCGGGCGGGTCGGCGAGGTCGGTGTCGACGTCGACGAACCGGGCCCCGGGGAGGTGCGCCGCGGCATACAGCTCCCGGCCGGGGCGCCCGCCGAGCTCCCACTGCGCGTCGAGGAGCACGACCTCGGGCTCGCCGCGGGTCAGGAGCGCGGCGAGGGCCCCGGGGTCGATGAGCGCCGTCATTCGGCCATCCAATCACCTCGATGGGACAATCGGCGGGCCATGGCCCCAGTCCTCCCGCCGCTCCGATTCGGTCCGCTCGAGATCGCCTCACCCGTCGTTCTCGCCCCGATGGCGGGGATCACCAACCGGGCCTTCCGGCGACTGTGTCGGGAGTCGAGCGCATCCACGGCGAGCGGGGGCAGTGCCCTCTATGTCAACGAGATGGTGACATCGCGGGCGCTGGTGGAACGGCATCCGGAGACGCTGCGGCTGATCGACCACGACCCCGGGGAGTCCCCGCGGTCGGTGCAGCTCTACAGCGTCGACCCGGTGACGACCGCGGCGGCCGTGCGGATGCTGGTCACCGAGGAGCGCACCGACCACATCGACCTCAACTTCGGCTGCCCGGTGCCCAAGGTCACCCGCAAGGGCGGCGGGGGAGCGCTGCCGTGGAAGCGCGACCTGTTCCGGTCCATCGTCGCGGCCGCCGTGCGCGAGGCGAGTCCGTATGCCGTCCCGGTCACCGTCAAGATGCGGATGGGGATCGACGCCGATCACCTGACCTATGTGGACGCGGGGCGCCTCGCCGAGGGGGTGGGCGCGGCGGCGGTGGCCCTGCACGGTCGGACCGTGGCGCAGGCGTATTCCGGGGAGGCCGACTGGTCGGCGATCGCCGCGCTGAAGGAGTCGGTGCGCTCGATTCCGGTCCTCGGCAATGGCGACATCTGGTCGGCCGAGGACGCGCTCGAGATGGTCCGGCGGACCGGCTGTGACGGCGTGGTCGTCGGGCGGGGTTGCCTCGGGCGGCCGTGGCTGTTCGCCGATCTCGCGGCGGCCTTCGCCGGGTCGCGGGAGCGGGTGGCACCGACGCTGGGCGCGGTCGCCGCGACGCTGCGGCGGCACGCGGAGTATCTCGTGGAGTTCTATGGCGACGAGTTGCGCGGGTGTCGCGACATCCGCAAGCACATCGCCTGGTACCTCAAGGGGTTCCCGGCCGGGTCGACGGTGCGGAATCGGTTGGCGCTGGTGGACTCGCTGGCCGCGCTCGATGAGCTGCTGGCCGGTCTGGACGGGTCGGCGCCGTGGCCCGGTGCGCCGGCGGAGGGGGCGCGGGGCCGGGCCGGTTCACCGCGACGCGTCGTGCTGCCGGAGGGGTGGCTCGACACCCGGGAGTTGACCCCGGCCCAGCGGGACATCGTCGCGCAGGCCGAGCTCGACGTCAGCGGGGGTTGATCGGCATACGGTCCGGGCGTGGTGGGGGTTGTCGGAGTGGTCTGGCAGGGTGTGGCGTATGGCGAGCACCATCGGCACCCCGGGCGGAACCCCCGAGCGGCCGGCCGTCTTCTTCGACGGGCCGGAGGAGTTCCGCGCGTGGCTCGACGCCAACCACGACAGTGCCCGCGAGCTGTGGATGGGGCTCTTCAAGAAGCACGTCGCCGACCCCGGACTGACCTATGCCGAGGCGGTTCGCGAGGCGCTGTGCTACGGCTGGATCGACTCGGTGGGGCAGCGGATCGACGCCGACGCGACGCGGCAGCGGTTCACGCCGCGACGACCGGGCAGCGCGTGGAGCAGGGTCAACATCGCGCTCGTCGAGGAGTTGACAGCGCAGGGTCGGATGCACCCCGCGGGTCTGGCCGCGTTCGTCCAGCGCCGCCCGCAGCGATCCGGGGTCTATGCCCATGAGGCGGGGGAGGGTGTCCTGCCGGAGGCCTATGTCGCTCAACTCGCTGCGAATCCCGTTGCGGCGCAATGGTTCGAGCGGGCGACGCCGGGTTATCGGCGAGTCGCCGTGCACTGGGTCCTCAGCGCGAAGCAGGAGGCGACCCGGGACCGCCGGATGGCCGAATTGGTCGACGACTGCGCCCACGGGCGGCTGATCCGCAGCGAGCGCTATGGCCAGGAGCCCGGCTGGGTCGCGCGCAACCGGGCGGTGCTGGGGATCCTGCTGGCGCTCGTGGTGGCGCTGGCGGGGTGCACGGGTCGCGGCGGTTCGGCGTCGACGTCGGCGGGGTCGAGCGGAAGTGTGTCACCGGGGACGAGCGGTGCCGCACCCTCGAGTGCGTCGACGCCACCCGATGCAACCGGGCGGCCACCGGCCAACTGGGTCGAGGTCGAGAACGCCCGGCCCGGCGACGACGGGTGGAACGTCGGGACCGGCCGGACGGCACCGGCCGGCACCCTCGACGGGTATGCCGATGCCGCCTCGGTCCTACCCGGCGACAAGGTGACGCTGCGGATCCGGTCGACGCGTGGGCCGGTGACGGTGACCGCCTACCGCCTCGGGTGGTACTCCGGGGCCGGCGGGCGGGAGGTCTGGCGCGGGAGTCCGGTCACCGCGGTCGACCAGCCGGCGACGCCCCACATCGCCGCGGACGGGATGGTGACCGCCGACTGGTCGCCGTCGACGACCGTGGACACGACGGGATGGCCCGAGGGGACCTACCTCCTGCGGCTCGACGCGGGCGAGAAGGCCAAGGTCATCCCGCTGACGGTCCGCTCGCGAGACGTCACCGACCGGTTGGTCGTCGTCAACGCCGTCGCGACCTACCAGGCCTACAACAAGTGGGGCGGCGCCTCCCTCTATCTCGGCGCGGACGACACCTTCGGGACGCGGTCGGCGAGAGTCTCCTTCGACCGGCCCTATGACGACAACGGCGCGCCCATCCTGATGAAGCACGAGGTCGACGCGATTCAGTGGATCGAGAAGCAGGGCGCCGACCTCGCCTATCTCACCTCGTTCGACCTCGACACCGACGCGCCGGTGCTGCGGGGTGCCCGTGGCCTGGTGAGCCTGGGGCACGACGAGTACTGGTCGCCGGCCATGCGGCAGACAGTCGAGGCGGCACGGGACGCGGGGACCAATCTCGCCTTCCTCGGCGCCAACGCGGTCTATTGGCGGGTGCGCTTCGATGCCGCTCACCGGGTGATGACCGGGACCAAGGACGCCGGGCTCGACCCGGGGAAGGGGGCCGCCACGACCGTCATGTGGCGCGCCAGACCCGACCCGCGGCCGGAGAACTCGCTGACCGGGATGCTCTACGAATGCTTCCCGGCGAGCGGGCCGCTCGTGGTGACCGACCCCGGCTTCTTCCTCTTCCGGGGGACCGGGGCGAAGGCCGGGAGCGCCTATCCCGGACTGATCGGCACCGAGATCGACCGCGCCTACCCGATCGCCGGGACCCCGGCGAACCTCCACATCGCCGCCCACTCACCGGTCGCCTGCGCCGACCGCGGTCGGACGTATGCCGATCTCACCTACTACACCGCGCCCTCGGGTGCCGGGGTGGTCGCCACGGGCTCGATGTTGTTCACCCGGGCGCTGCGCGGGCCCGAGCCGCGGTTCGGAATCACCCAAGCGACAAGCGACTTCGCCCGCACGGTGCTCGCCAATCTCATCGGCGCGATGAACGTCGGGCCGATGGCGGGTCATTTCCCCGCGGTCGGCAATGTCGCGACGTTCGCGCCACCGGCGACGACGAGCACGGGAACCGGAGGGCCGGTGGGATGACGCCAGCCTACGGGCCGGCCGACCGCGAGCGGTGGGTCGCCGAGGACCCGGCCCTGAAACGCTCGGACCGGGAGGAGTTCGCGCGCGATCGCGGACGGGTCATCCACTCGGCCTCGTTGCGCCGGCTCGCGGCCAAGACCCAGGTGGTCTCGCCCGACAGTGACGACTTCGTCCGCAACCGGCTGACGCACTCGCTCGAGGTCGCCCAGATCGGCCGGGAGTTCGGGGCGGCCCTGGGCTGCAACGCCGACGTCGTCGACACCGCGGCCCTGGCCCACGACCTCGGGCACCCGCCGTTCGGGCACAACGGCGAGGGCGCGCTCGATCGCATCGCCGCCGGCATCGGCGGCTTCGAGGGCAACGCCCAGTCGCTGCGTCTGCTCACCCGGCTCGAGGCCAAGCGCGTCCACGCCGACGGACGATCGGCCGGGCTCAACCTCACCCGGGCGAGCCTCGATGCGGCGACGAAGTATCCGTGGCCGCGTGGAGCGCCCGGCGCGACCGCGAAGTTCGGTGTCTACGACGACGATCTCGACGTGTTCCGGTGGATGCGGGACGGCCGCCCCGACGGCGAGCGGTGCCTCGAGGCCCAGGTGATGGACTGGTCCGACGACGTCGCCTACTCCGTCCACGACGTCGAGGACGCGATCGCCTCCCGCCGACTCGATCCCCGGCGTCTGCGGGACACCGGCGAGATCGACGCCGTCCTCGCCGTCGCCCGGGGGGCGTATGCCGCGGACCTGACCGCCGACGACCTCGGTGGGGCCCTCGATCGGCTCCTCGCGCTGGGGGTGGTGCCCGCGGCATACGACGGGACGCGACGCGACCTCGCCGCACTCAAGGACATGACCTCGCGTCTCATCGGACGCTTCGTCGTCACCTCCGAGGTGGCGACGCGAGAGGCGTATGGCGAGGGGCCCCTGGTCCGCTACGCCGCCCGGCTCGTGGTCCCCGACGCGACCCGCGCCGAATGCGCGGTCCTCAAGGCGGTGGCCGCCCACTTCGTCATGAACGTCGGCGAGCGACTGACCCAGATGGCGACCCAGCGCGACATCATCGCCGGCCTCGTCGAGGCGTATGCCGCCGATCCGACGCGCCTCGACGTCGAGGAACAGGGCGACTTCGCGGCCGCAGACTCCGACGCCGGCCGCCTGCGGGTGATCGTCGACCAGGTCGCCTCCCTCTCCGACCTTCGCGCGTGGTCCATCGCTCGTGCCTGGGACCTCGCCTGAGAAGGACGGATGGAATAGCGATATGAACGCCGGGGTGAGGTCGGCTGCCGACGTGGCCCGCGACCTCGGATCTCGCTTCCCCGTGTGCACCGGCAACTGGACCGCCTGCAGGTGCCGGCGGCGGGCGGGCGAGGGCGCCGACGGGCGATCGCGCCCGACGCGGCTCGGGCGATCGAAGCCCGCCTCGGTGCCGTGCCGATCCGCCCATCGGGATGGACGCGTGAGGACGTCCTCGTCGCTCGGCTGCTGCGAGTCTCGGTGCTCGGACGCGACTCCGCCAGGCAGGTCGCCGGGGAGTTGGGCCTCGCCCCGGCGACGGTCGGCAAGTCGCTGCCCGGGACCTCCCACGTCGGGCCGCTATCGCTTCGCCTTCGCCACGGGTTCTGGACCGGTGACGCGCACCGGGCCGGGCAACTACGGCTGCCCGCCGACGCCGACCCGGTGACGGCGGCGCTGTCGTGGGACCCACCTAGACTGCCCACACAGGGACGCGTGGAAGGACGGGTGAGCTGTGGCCGGGCGCATCCGGGCCGAGGACATCGCGGCCGTCAAGGACAAGACGTCGATCGTCGACGTCGTCCGTGACCATGTGACGCTGCGCCCGGCGGGTGTCGGCTCGCTCAAGGGGCTGTGCCCCTTCCACGACGAGAAGACGCCGTCCTTCACGGTCCGCGAGAGCGCGGGGAGCTTCCACTGCTTCGGCTGCGGCGAGGGCGGCGACGTCGTCGCCTTCGTCCAGAAGGTCGATCACCTGACCTTCGTCGAGGCGGTCGAGCGGCTGGCCGGGCGGCTCGGGATGGAGTTGCGGCGCGAGGAGGGCGGCTCGGGTCGTGAGGAGGGCATCGGTCGCCGCACCCGGCTCGTCGAGGCCAACCGGATCGCCCAGGAGTTCTATGCCGAGCGGCTTCTCGACGGCCGGCCGGAGGGCCGCGCGGCACGGGACTTCCTGCGGGAGAGGGATTTCGATCGCGATGCGGCGTTGCGGTTCGGGGTCGGCTATGCCCCCCGGGGAGGCGAGGAGCTCGCCCGGCTGCTCCGCTCGCGCAACTTCACCGAGGAGGAGATCACCCTCGCCGGGTTGGTCGGGCGGGGCTCGCGCGGGCTCTACGACCGCTTCCGCGGGCGCCTCATGTGGCCGATCCGCGACACCTCCGGCGACACCATCGGCTTCGGGGCCCGCCGGCTGTTCAGCGACGACCGGATCGAGGCGAAGTACCTCAACACCACGGAGACGGCGATCTACAAGAAGTCGCAGGTCCTCTATGGCATCGACCTCGCCAAGAAGGCGATCTCGACCCAGCGCCGGGCCGTCGTGGTCGAGGGCTACACCGACGTCATGGCCGCGCAGCTCTCCGGCGTCGAGGGCGCGGTCGCGACCTGCGGAACCGCGTTCGGGGTCGAGCACATCAAGCTGCTGCGCCGGCTCATGCGCGACGAGCCGGGCCTCGAGCCGGCCCGGATCATCTTCACCTTCGACGGTGACGCGGCCGGACAGAAGGCGGCGATGAAGGCCTATGAGGAGGACCAGCGCTGGGCGGCGCAGTCCTTCGTCGCGGTCGCCGCCGAGGGGATGGATCCGTGCGACCTGCGCCTGCGCAAGGGCCCGGCCGCGGTCGCGCACCTGGTCGAGGACGCGGTCCCGATGTTCGAGTTCGCCGTCCGGACCCGACTCGCTCGCTGCGACCTGACCACGGCCGAGGGCCGCGTCCAGGCGATGCGCGCGGTCGCGCCGGTGATCAACGACATCCGCGACCCCGGCCTGCGGCCCGAATACCTCCGCACCGTCGCGGGCTGGATCGGCGTCGAGGTCGACCAACTCGCCGCGGAGGCCAAGCGGTCGGGCCGCTCGACCGAGGCGACCCGGCGGGAGCAGCCGGCCGATCGGCATACGGAACCGGACTCGGTCGAACCCACCGCCGCCGAACTCGCCGCCGCCCTGCCCCGTCCGGACCTGCGCAATCCGGTCGTCGCGGCAGAACGGCAGCTCCTCCAGGTGCTCCTCCAGTATCCGGTCCTCGTCACCGGGGATGATCTCGCAGGGCTGACCGCGGCGTCGTTCATCGCGCCCGCGCACGGCGTCGTCTTCGACGCGATCGGCCGGATCGAGGCGACCGCCGGGATGACCCTCGCGGGCTGGGTCGACGCGGCCGGGGCCAATGCGCCGCTGTCCGCGCAGCCGCTGGTCACCGAGCTGTCGGTCGCGCCGATACCCGCCGATCTCGATCCGGCGACCAACCAGCCGAGCCATCGCTACGTCGAGTCCCTCCTCGCCCGCGTCCGTGAGGTCGCCCTCCGGCGCGAGATCGGCGACGCGATGTCGCTGCTGCGCCGCCTCGGCACCGACGCCCACGCCGATCCCGCCGAGATCCGCGAGGTCTCGACCGCCCTCGACGGCCTCCAACGCCGCCTCGCCGCCCTCCGACACGAGATGAGTTGACCTCATGCCGTTCACCGTCCGCCGCCGGTCGAATCCCGACGCCCTCCCCGCCGAGGTCCGGGCCCGGGTCGACCTCCTCCCACGGGAGCGCATCCTCGCCTCGGCGCACGACCGAGCCGGCACGTGGGTGCTCATCGGCACCGCCCGCCTGTATGCCGTGCCGCCCGTCGGCGACGTCCTCGCGCGTCCGTGGCATCTCGTCGACGGCGGGAGCTGGAATCACGACGAGTTCACGCTCACGGTCACCTGGGTCGACGGCGCCCGTCCGCAGCAGTGGGTGTTCACGGACTCGGGGGCGCTGCTGGCCGCCTTCCGCGAGCGCGTTCAGGCCTCCGTCGTCCTCGCCGAGGTGATCCCGCTGGGTTCGCGGCAGGCGCGGGTGGTCATCCGCAAGAACCTCGCCGACGGCACCCTTCACGACCAGACCATTCTCGGGCGTGGGGTGCGGATGATCGACCCCGGCGTCGCCGAGGCCGTCACCGCCACCCGGGCCCGGCTGCGCGAGCAGGTCGGGCTGGATCCGGTTCAGTAGCAGCTGAATCCGCCGTCCACGACCAGGTTGGCGCCCGTGGTGAACCCGGCGAGATCGCTGGCGAGATACAGAACCGCGCCGGCGACCTCCACGGGTGTGCCGAGGCGTTTGGTCGGGCTGGCCGCCAGCCACGCCTCGAGCCAGCCCTCCGGAGAGGTGCCCGGCGTCATCTCGGTGTGGATGTAGCCCGGGCTGACCGCATTGACCCGGATCCCGTACTCCGCCCACTCGCAGGCGAGTGACCGGGTCAGTTGGATGACCCCGGCCTTGGCCGCGTTGTAGGCGACCTGCTCCTGGGGGTGGTTGACGATGAACCCGGACATCGACGCCGTGTTGACGATCGATCCGCCGCTGCCCTGGGCGATGAGGATGCGCCCGGCGGTCCGCGTCGCCAGGAAGACCGCGTCGAGGTCGATGTCGACCACCCGCCGCCACTCGGCGAAGGTCATCTCCTCGGCCGGTCTGCAGTAGCTGATACCGGCGTTGTTGTGGACGATGTCGAGCCGGCCGAAGTCCCTCAGGATCGTGTCGAACACCTCGATGACCCGTGCCTCGTCGGTGAGGTCGGCCCGATAGCCGGCGGACCGGCGACCGTGGCCGGCCACTGACGCGACGGCCTCGCTCGGGTCGATCAGATCGACGACGGCGACGTCGGCCCCGGCGCGGGCGAGCAGGTCGGCGGTGGCGGCACCGATCCCGCGAGCACCGCCCGTCACCACGGCCACCCGGCCCTCCAGGTTGATCAGCGCCTCGACGGTCACCGTGGGTCCCTTCGTTCATCGGTCTCTGGGGTGCGCGACCGAGATCGCGCGGCTTGTCGGTATGCCGCATACGCCCGCTCGGCCGTGGCCCGGCCGGTCGCCGTGGGCCGGTAGTCGGCGCGGAAGTCCTCGCACAACGCCGCCTGGGCCGCATCGATGGAGTCGAAGGCGCCGAGCGCGACCGCGGCGAAGATGGCGGCGCCCTTGGCGCAGGTCTCCGGTTCGGTCGAGACCATGACGTCGAGGCCGAGCGTGTCGGCGAGGGCCTGGCAGATGAGCGGGGAACGGTGCGCCACGCCGCCGACGAGGACGAGCCGCTCGATCCCCGCGAAGTCGGCGAACCCGTCCACGATCGCGCGGGCGCCGAGAACAGCGGAGCGAAGGAGTGCGGCATACACATCCACGGCGTCATGACCGATCCGCAGGCCGAGGAGAGCGGCGGACGCGGTGTCATCCAGATCGGGATAGCGCCGGCCGTTGATCCAATCGAGTGCAACGATGCTCGGATCTCGGTCGGCCGCAGCCCTTTCCAGCGAGGGAAGGAGTTCGCGGCGGGCCGAGTCGAGCGCCGCGTCGATCCTCTCGGGCGGGGCGAGCCCGTCGAGGTCCCGCCGCAGGACCACCTCCCACGGCCAGGTGAGCAACCTCGAGTACCACGCGAACAGATCGCCGAACGCCGCCTGGCCGGCCTCGGCCCCGAGGTGACCGGGGACGATCGAGTCCTCGGCGATGCCGCACACGGATCGGGTGTCGCGGTCGTCGACGGCGTCATAGGAGGTGAGGAAGAGGTCGACGGCGCTGGTGCCGATCACCTTGACCAGGGTCCCGGGGACGATGCCGGCCCCGACCGCGCCGGCGTGCGCATCGAGCGAGCCGGTTGCGATGACCGTGTCGGGACTCAGCCGCAGCCGTCTCGCCCACTCGGGGCAGAGGCGGCCCAGGGCGATCCCGGCCGGAACGGGCGGCAGCCGATAGCCGCGGGCGACCGTGGCCAGGTGCGGATGGAGTTGCGCCAGAACATCCTCCGGCACCATGCCGAGACGCCCATTGACGAGCGCCTTGTGGCCGGCCGCGCAGCTGTTCCGCGCCATGGAGTCGACGTCGGCGACCCCGCACAGGAGGGCGGGTAGCCAGTCGGAGTGTTCCACCCACGAGACGGCGTGCTCGCGCACGCTGGCGCTCGTCTCGGCTGCGTGCAGGATCTTGGCCCACCACCACTCGCTGCTGTAGCGGCCCTGGAGTCGGGTGAAATCCGTCGGCTGCGCCGTCAGCCGGGTATCGACGCGTCGGGCGGCGTCGGTGGCCGTGTGGTCCTTCCACAGCCAGAACATGCAGTCGGGGTCGTCGGCGTGCTCGGGGAGCAGCGCCAGCGGTCGCCCGTGGCGGTCGGTCGGAGCGGGCGTCGACCCGGTCGTGTCGATGCCGAGTGCGGCCACGGAGCCCGAGCCGAGGTGGTCGGCGACCTCGGCGAAGGCGCCCTCCAAAGCCTCCAGGTGGTCGAGTGGATGCTGGCGGAACCGCTGGATCTCGGCCCGGCAATGCTCGCCCGCCGCCCATCGACGATAACGGCGGGCCACCGTCAGCAGGCAGTGCCGGGCCGCGAGATCCCAGACGCTCACCCGGACCGAGTCGGTCCCGAAGTCGACCCCGGCGACCACCGCCCGGGCCGCGGGGTTGTCGGCTGTCGCCTTCGGCATCGGTGCCGAGCTCCTCCCGTTCGGTGCGGTTGGCCGGCCCCTCGGCCCGACTCGTGAGGCCCCGCCATGAGACCCGTACCAGCAACATAGTCCCGGCTCCTGACCCGGGGGTCGCGATCACCACGACGGGACGCGACCGGCGCGGGGCTGGAACTGCGCCCCTCGGGCCCGCACGGACATCGGGCAGGAACGGGTTTCGTCCCGGCGGGAGGCCTTTGCTATGGTTTCCCCGCCGCGCGAGCGGTGCCAGACGATCCCCTGTAGCTCAACTGGCAGAGCATTCGGCTGTTAACCGAAGGGTTGTTGGTTCGAGTCCAACC
>JBDIAJ010000024.1:0-34309 GCA_039812345.1 Nostocoides sp.
ACACTCAGGGATCACCACGTGTCCCGGTCGGCAGTTCGGCCCGCCCGCGAACCCACTCAAAGGCTAAATGTCGGCGGCCGGGGCTAGCCTGGGGGTGACGGTGGGCGAGTCGCGGGAGTGATTCGCCTCGGTCGGACGTTGGACGCAGGAGGTGCCCGCCGGGGCGCCTCGGGACGAGCCGTGAAGGACGGGCATGCTGTATCTCCTGGGGGTGCTGAGCGTCGTCTTCGGCGTCGGCCTGTCCATCGCCTTGCACGAGATCGGGCACTTGCTGCCCGCCAAGCGGTTCGGGCTGCGGGTGCCGCAATACATGGTCGGCTTCGGGCCGACGCTGTGGTCGACGAAGCGCGGCGAGACCGAGTACGGCGTCAAGGCCGTCCCCCTCGGGGGTTATGTCCGGATGATCGGGATGTATCCCCCCAAGCCCGGTCAGGATCCGGGAACGGTGCGGAACTCGAGCACCGGCCGGTTCAGCCAGTTGATGGACGAGGCGCGCAACCAGAGCCTGTCCGAGCTGCAACCGGGCGATGAGAACCGCGTGTTCTACAAGCTGTCCGTGCCGCGCAAGGTCGTCATCATGCTCGGTGGACCGACGATGAACCTTCTGATCGCGGCGCTCGTCTTCACCGGCCTGTTCACCCTGCACGGCATCAGCCAGACCAGTCCCGTCCTGTCCTCGGTGTCGACCTGCGTCGACGTCCGGGAGGCCGGGCAGTCCGGCAACGCGACGTGCACCGCCGACATGCCGCTCTCGCCGGCCAATATCGCCGGACTGAAGCCGGGCGATCGCGTCGTCTCGATCAACGGCACCACGTTGACCACGTGGGATGACGCGCGGGCGCTGATCCGGGCCAACGCCGGCAAGCCGATCGCGCTGGTCGTCGACCGGGCGGGCCGGAGCCTGACGCTCACGGCGACCCCGATGGCGGTGCGCTTGCCGATCTATGACAAGAACGGTCAGGAGCGCACCGACAGCAATGGCACCGTGCTCACCGAGCAGGCCGGATTCCTCGGCGCGTCCGGCACGTCGGAGCTGGTCAGACAGCCGATCACCGCGGTGCCGGGCCTGATCGGCGAGCAGATCGCCCAGACCGCCGGCGTCGTCCTCGCCATCCCGCAGAAGATGGTCGGGGTGGCCAAGGCGGCGTTCAGCGACAAGCCGCGGGACATCAACGGTCCAATCTCCGTCGTCGGCGTGGGACGCGTGGCCGGCGAGGTCACCTCGGACGCGCAGATCGCCAGCGCGTCCGACAAGGCGATCATCCTCGTCAGCATGCTCGGCTCGCTCAATCTCGCGCTCTTCGTCTTCAACCTCATCCCGCTGCTGCCGCTGGATGGCGGACACGTCGCCGGCGCGCTGTGGGAGGGGCTCAAGCGGCGCGGGTTCCGACTGCTCGGGCGGGCCGACCCCGGCCCCGTCGACGTCACCAAGGCCCTGCCGCTCGCGTATGCCGTGGCTTCCCTCCTCATCGTCATGTCGGCCCTGCTGATGTATGCCGATATCGTCAACCCGATCAAACTGCCCAACTGATCCGTCTCGTCCCGGGGGGACCGACATCGTGAAGACGCTGCTCAACCTCATCTGGCTGGTGTTCGCGGGCTTCTGGCTCGCCCTGGCGTATATCGGCGCCGGGCTGGTGATGTGCCTGCTCATCGTGACCATCCCCTTTGGCATCGCGAGCTTCCGGATGGCGGTCTTCGCGCTGTGGCCGTTCGGCACCGTCATCGTCGCCAAGCCGCACGCCGGCGCCGGCTCGGCCCTGATGAACGTGCTCTGGTTCGTGCTGTGCGGCTGGTGGCTCGCCATCGGGCACCTGGTCACGGCGTTCGCCTGCGCCATCACGATCATCGGGATCCCGCTCGCGCTGGGCAACCTCAAGATGATCCCGGTGTCCTGCGTGCCATTCGGCAAGGACATCGTCCCGGTCGCGGCCCTCCGCCCCGACATGCGGGTCCTCTATCGGGTGTGAGGCGGTCCGTCCCCCCGGGCTGCGGGGACCATAAGATCGCTCCCGCAGAGGCGGGCCGACGGGGGAGGGCGGAATCGGCATACGGACAGGAGTGCCGCACGGGTCGGCTCACCGGTCGCTCGCGATCGCGACCGCTGACCCCGGGAATCACTCATCGGGTCAGCCGCTGGTGTCGGCGCTCTTGGCGAAGACCTGGACCTCGCTGACGGTGAGATAGTTCGGGGCTTCCATCACCACGCGGACGGCGTCGGCTCGCCCGGCACGAGTGTGCCGCCGGAATACCAATCGACGGTCGAGGACGGGTTGGTGAGCGTGCGCGAGGCCCCGGGCTGCGGCATACGTATGCCGGCGGCCCGCCGCCCCGCTGTCGTCACCGCATACGTCCCACTCATCGAGTCAGGATGCCACCAGGGAGATCGGTGCGGGATGGCGACGACCTGGGGGTCGCGAGGGCATCCGGTCTGGACGAGGCACCGGCGCCCACGGACTCTCTCGGGGTGGTGAGGGATAATCCCTGATCGTGACCGTCTCGCTCGGACTGCCCGCCCTGCCCCCGCCCGTTCTCGCCGCCCGTCGGCCGACGCGCAAGATCCGGGTGGGGAAGGTCGAGGTCGGTGGTGACGCCCCGATCTCGGTCCAGTCGATGACGACCACGCTCACGGCCGATATCAACGCGACGCTTCAGCAGATCGCCGAACTCACCGCCGCCGGCTGCGACATCGTCCGGGTCGCCTGCCCGAGCCAGGACGATGCCGACGCGCTTCCGGCGATCGCCCGCAAGAGCCAGATTCCGGTGATCGCCGACATCCATTTCCAGCCGAAGTACGTCTTCGCCGCCATCGACGCCGGCTGCGCCGCGGTCCGGGTCAACCCGGGCAACATCCGCGCCTTCGACGACCAGGTCGGTGAGATCGCCCGCCGCGCCAAGGCGGCGGGCGTGTCGCTGCGGATCGGGGTCAACGCCGGCTCGCTCGACAAGCGGCTGCTGGCGAAGTACGGCAAGGCGACCCCCGAGGCGCTCGTCGAGTCGGCCGTCTGGGAGGCCGGCCTGTTCGAGGAGCACGACTTCCACGACTTCAAGATCTCGGTCAAGCACAACGACCCGGTCGTCATGGTCCGGGCCTACGAACTGCTCTCCGAGCGGGGCGACTGGCCGCTGCACCTCGGCGTCACCGAGGCCGGCCCGGCCTTCCAGGGCACGATCAAGTCGGCCACCGCGTTCGGCGCCTTGCTGTCCAAGGGCATCGGCGACACGATCCGGGTCTCTCTCTCGGCCCCGCCGGTCGAGGAGGTCAAGGTCGGTCTCCAGATCCTTCAGTCGCTCAACCTGCGTCCCCGCAAGCTCGAGATCGTCTCCTGTCCGAGTTGCGGCCGGGCCCAGGTCGACGTCTACAAACTCGCCGACGAGGTGACCGCCGGCCTCGAGGGGATGACCGTTCCCCTCCGGGTCGCGGTCATGGGCTGCGTCGTCAACGGGCCGGGCGAGGCCCGCGAGGCCGACCTCGGCGTCGCCTCCGGCAATGGCAAGGGCCAGATCTTCGTCCGCGGCGAGGTCATCAAGACGGTGCCCGAGAGCCAGATCGTCGAGACCCTCATCGAGGAGGCGCTGCGCCTCGCCGAGGAGATGGGCGACTCCGTCGACGGGGAGTCCGCGCCGTCGGTGACCGTCGCCCCCTGAGGCCCGGGCCGGGCCCCGCTGCGGCGACACCCGAGCCCGACGCGTGACATAACCCGTCGGAGAGGGCAGGCTGGGAGCGTGCTGCGAACTCGGACACCGACCCGGCTGCTCGGGGCGAGTGACCGGGACGCGGCGCTCGAGGTGTGCGCCCGGCATCCGGCCGAGAACGTCTTCGTCACCGCGCGGATCCTCGAGGGTTTCTCGTTCGGCGCGGGGACGCTGATCGGCTATGACGAGGACGGCCGGCTCGCCTCGCTCTGCTGGAGCAACGCCAACATCGTGCCGGTCGAGACGAGCGTGACCGCCCGGCAGGCGATCGCCGACAAGGCGCGCCGCTGGGTCCGCGGCGGCCGGGCCGCATCCCTGCTCGGGCCCGCCGACCAGGTTCTGGACCTGTGGCGACGGCTCGAACCGAGTTGGGGCATCGCCCGCGCGATCCGCCGGATCCAGCCGCACCTGGTGACCTCGACACCGCCGTCGCGACTCGGCATAGCCCTCGACGAGCGAGTCCGCCGCGCCCGGCCCAACGAGGTCGACCTCGTCCTCCCGGCGGCCGCCCACATGTTCACCGCGGAGATCGGCTATCCCCCCTACCGCGGCTCGTCGCGCGCCTACCGGGGCCTGATCTCCAGCCTCATCGAGCGGGGCCACACCTACGTCGTCATCGAGCGTGGGTCGGTGATCTTCAAGGCCGACGTCGGCTCCGTCGGGCTCGGCTGCGCCCAGATCCAGGGGGTCTGGCTCGCTCCTCACCTGCGCGGGCAGGGGATCGGCACGTCGGCCATGGCGGCTGCGCTCGAACAGATCCTCCTCGACATCGCCCCGACCGCGACGCTCTATGTCAACGACTACAACACCGTGGCGCGGGCGATGTACGAGCGGATCGGCATGCAGCAGATCGGCACCTTCGCCACCGTCCTTCTCTGACGGATCACGATGCGGCACATCGTCATCGGTGGCGGCATCGTCGGACTCGCGGTGGCTCGCGAGCTCGCGCTCACGAGGCCCGCGGACTCGATCGTCGTCCTGGAGAAGGAAGCGGCGTGGGCGGCGCACCAGACCGGCCGCAACAGCGGGGTCATCCATTCGGGGCTCTACTATCCGCCCGGGTCGGCCAAGGCGCGGCTGTGCCGCGACGGCGCCGCGCTGATGATCGCCTTCGCGCAGGCCGAGGACATCCCGTATGCCGTGTGCGGCAAGCTCGTCGTGGCGACCACACCGGCCGAGGTGGCGCGGCTACCGGCCCTCGCGGAACGCGGTCGCGCCAACGGACTCGCGGTGGAGCTCCTGTCGGCGGGCGCCGCGCGCGAGCGCGAACCCCACGTCGCGGCGCTCGCGGCGCTGCACGTTCCGGAGACGGGCATCATCGACTACGCCGCCGTATGCCGCGTGCTCGCCGCCTCCCTGACCCGCGCCGGAGCCGACCTGCGGCTGGGCGTGCGGGTCGTCGGGGCGGTCGAGCGGGGGGCGGGGATCGGCATACGGACCGCGGGTGGGGTGGAGGTCGTCGGCGACCGGGTGATCGTCTGCGCCGGGCTGCAGAGCGACCTCGTCGCGCGGGCCCTCGGGCACCGGCCGTCGGTGCGGATCGTCCCGTTCCGGGGGGAGTACTACGCCCTGCGCGAGGCGGCTCGGCCCCTCGTGCGCGGGCTGATCTATCCCGTCCCCGACCCCGCGTTCCCGTTCCTCGGGGTGCATCTCACGCGCGGGATCGACGGCGCGGTCCACGCCGGGCCGAACGCCGTGCTCGCTCTGGCGCGCGAGGGCTACCGCTGGTCGTCGATCGCGCCGCGCGAGGTCCTCGCGACCCTCGGGTATGCCGGGACCTGGCGGCTCGCGCGCCGCCACTGGCGTTCCGGCGGAATGGAGTTCGCGCGGTCCCTGTCGCGGCGCCGGTTCGGGGACAGCCTGCGGCGGCTCGTTCCGGAGGTGCGGGACACGGACCTCGGGCCCGCGCCGGCGGGCGTGCGAGCCCAGGCCCTGCGTCGGGACGGCGGCCTCGTCGACGACTTCCTCATCGAGCGCGCGGGGCCGTGCACCTTCGTCCTCAACGCCCCGTCGCCGGCGGCCACCGCGGCCTTCGCCATCGCCCGGCATCTCGTCGCGGACGGCTGACCCGCGGCCGCGGGTCGGCCGCGCCGAGGTCAGGTGCGGCGGGCCTCGAGAACGTCGACGGCCCAGGTCCCCCACCGGATGTTCTCCTCCTCGAAGGCGATGCCACGGCGCAGGGTCAGCAGGGGACCGATCCGCTCGGCCGACGCCAGGAAGTCCGACTCGGTGCGTCCGGCCAGCAGCCGGGCGAGCAGGCGCTCGTAGCCGTCGCGTCGCTCTGTCGCCGCGGCCAGGCGCTGCCGGATCGCGGCGACGATCGCGGTGGCGTCGCCGTCCTCGACGGCTTGGACCTGGACCAGCAGTTCGTCGCGGACGGCGGTCGGCTTCGGTGTCCGACGGCTGAAACCCAGGATCGCGGCGCGGCCGGCATCGGTCAGGGCGAAGAGGCGCTTGTTGGGGCGGCGCCGTTGCTGGATCACCCGCGCGGACAGCAGGCCGTCGACCTCCATCTTCTCCAGTTCGCGATAGAGCTGCTGGGGGACGGCGGTCCAGAAGTTGGCGACCGATGCGTCGAAGGCCTTGGCCAGGTCGTACCCCGACGCCTCACCGTCGAGGAGCATGACGAGGATCGCGTTCCGCAGCGCCATGCCGGTCAGGCTAGCGAGAGGTTGTCTATTCGCCGAGTTGAGCATCCACGGTGAAGGCACGGGCTCGCGGGCCGGGGTGGGCGGCGGGTAAGATGGTGGGCTTGGCCGCTGCGTCTCCGCGCGGCCCTCGATTTGAAGGACCCCCATGCATCCCCCCACTGGCCGGCGCGCGCCCGGGACGAAGAAGGCCCGCTGGACCTCGGCCAAGAAGGCCGCCGCCCGGAAGGCCGAATCCGCCCAGGAGCGGGCGGACAAGGGCAAGCCCAAGCGGTTCCGCGACCGCGCTGACGGACCCGTGAACGAGCGGCCGAAGAAGGACCGCTGGGTCGACGGCCGGCCCGCCCGGCCGGAGTCGGCCGACCGCGGCCGGCCGCGACGGTCCGGCGAGGAGGCGGCGTCGTGGTCCGGTCGCCGGGAGTCCAGCCCGACGTCGTATGCCGATCGCCCCGCCCGGCGCGGACCCGCCCGCGGCGGACCCACCGGAGGCGAGGGAGAGGCGACGCGCCCGTAC
The DNA here is from genome assembly GCA_039812345.1 of Nostocoides sp. GTDB lineage: Bacteria > Actinomycetota > Actinomycetes > Actinomycetales > Dermatophilaceae > Nostocoides_A. The sequence goes on from JBDIAJ010000024.1 coordinate 6,859, forward strand.
GCGCGGCGCTCGTTCCGTGGTGACGCCGACGACCGGTCCGTGCGCGAGGGCGAGCGGCCCACGCGTGGCGGTGACCGTCCGACGCGCAATGCCGACCGTCCCGCCCGTGGCGGCGACGGGCCGATGCCGCGCGGCGACCGACCACTCCGTGGCGGGGACCGTCCCGTCCGCGGTGCTGACCGTTCCGGGGGCGGCGGCGACTTCCGCGGAGGCGACCGGCCGATGCGTGGTGGCGACCGCCCCTTCCGCGGCTCCGACTTCCGCGGAAGCGACCGGCCGATGCGCGGCGGCGACTTCCGCGGAAGCGACCGGCCGATGCGCGGTGGCGACTTCCGCGGAGGCGACCGGCCGATGCGCGGTGGCGAGCGCCCCTTCCGCGGTGGCGACCGGCCGATGCGTGGTGGCGACCGGCCGGCGGAGGCCCGCGGCATACGGGCATCGCGCGAGCGCACCGAGCCCGCATCCGCCGGATCCTGGCGGCCGGCGGAGGAGCCGCGCCCCGCACCCGCCCGGCCACCGGCCGACGGGCCGACCTTCGCCGACCTCGGCCTGCCCACGATCATGACGACGACGTTGGCGCAGCAGGGAATCCACCACCCCTTCCCGATCCAGCAGGCGACCATCCCCGATGCCCTCGCCGGCCGTGACGTGCTCGGGCGGGGCCGGACGGGGTCGGGCAAGACCCTCGGATTCGGGCTGCCGATGCTGGCCCGCCTCAGCGGTGACACCGCGCGTCCCGACCGCCCGCGGGCCCTCGTCCTCGTCCCGACCCGCGAACTCGCGCTCCAGGTCGCCGACGCCCTCGAGCCGGTGAGCCGCGCGCTGGGCCTGCGCCAGAAGGTCGTGGCCGGGGGGATGCCCTATCCGCCGCAGCTCGCCGCGCTCGAACGCGGTGTCGACGTCGTCGTCGCCACACCGGGCCGCCTCCAGGACCTCATCGATCGTGGTGCCGCGATCCTCGACGCGGTCGAGATCGTCGTTCTCGACGAGGCCGACCACATGGCCGACCTCGGCTTCCTCCCCGAGGTCACGGCGATCATGGACCTCGTTCCCGAGGGCGGTCAGCGGCTGCTCTTCTCCGCGACCCTCGACCGTGGCATCGACGAACTCGCCGAGCGCTATCTCGCCGACCCCGTCACGCACTCGACCGACGAGGCGACCGCCGCGGTCACGACGATGGACCACACCGTGCTGGTCATCGAGCCGTCGATGAAGAAGACCCTGACCGCCCGAATCACCGGCCGGCCGGGGAAGACCCTGGTCTTCGTCCGCACGCAACTGGGGGCCGACCGAGTCGCCCAACAGCTTCGCGAGGCCGGCATCCTCGCGGGAGCACTGCACGGCGGGCTCACCCAGGCGGTGCGGTCGCGTGTGCTGGAGGCGTTCAAGGACGGTCGCCTCGACGTCCTCGTCGCCACCGACGTCGCGGCGCGCGGTATCCACGTCGACGACATCTCGCTCGTGGTCCAGGTGGACCCGCCGGCCGACCACAAGACCTATGTCCACCGCGCGGGGCGGACCGCCCGCGCGGGCTCGGGTGGATCGGTCATCACCCTCGCCCTGCCGCACCAACGCCGGGCGATGGAACGGATCATCGACGAGGTGGCGCTGTCCATCCGGCCCGAACGGGTCGATGCGGCGGGGGAGCGGTCCGCGGGTCCCGAGCCATCCGGTATGCCGATCCCGGACGAGGTCTGGCAGGCGATCGTCGCGCCCCGACCCAGTCGGGCAGCCCGCGGTCCGCGCCGGTCGTTCCGGCCGCGGCCCGATTCCGGGCCCCGCCCCCGCCGCCGGTTCTGAGGCCACTCGATCGAGCTCTCGACGCCCGATAGATGACCTCTCGACGCCCGATAGATGACCTCTCGACGCCCGATAGATGACCTCTCGACGGAGGGCGGGCGGTCAGGTCGTCGCCTGAGCGACCCAGCGCATCGGGTCACCCCACCCGAGTCGTCCCTCACCGGCGGTGTCGAGGGCGAGCGCGACCAAGGTCCGCCGGTGGGCGGCGAAGGTCAGGACGTGGGCGATCATCCCGCCATACGTGAAGACCTCGGCGGGTTCGCACAGCGCGTCGACGAAGGTGTCGTCGAGCCGCTCGGCGTCGATGACCTCGCGGACGGCGGTGAGGAAGGCCGGCCCCTCCTCCGCCAGGCGCCGTCGCAGCGAGGTGACCGACTCGTGCTCCTCCACGGACCAGTCATATTCGCGGTTGGCCAGCGCGGCGTTCCACATCCCCATCTGCCCGACGAGCCGGGAGAGGAGGCCGCGGATCGTCAGCCGGTCCTCGTCGATCGGGAGGTCGATGACCCGGTCCAGGGTGGTGTCGTCGAGCCGGGCGGCGACCTCGATCATCTCGCCGGTGAGCCAGATGTGGTGTTCGACCATACGGGTGAGCAGATCCATGGCAGTGACCTTTCGATGAGTCGGCAGCCGGAGGCTGCCGGGTGGGTGGAAGTGCACGTCGCTCGGTGACTCGATCCGGATCGATCGGGGCGCCCGGCGCCAGCGCGCCGGTGCCGCCCCGAATGCCCGTCGGAAGGCGCGGGTGAACGCCTCGTGCGAGCCATACCCGGCCTCCGTCGCGACGTCGAGCACCGTCCGGTCCGTCGAGATCAGGCGGTATGCCGCCCGCTCGAGCAAGACCCGTCGTCGCAGGGTCTGCGGCGGCTCGCCGCCGACCGACGTCACGAGCCGGTCGAGGTGGTAGCGCGACAGGTGCAGACGCTCCGCGAACGCGGAGCCGTCGAGGTCGGTGTCCAGGCCGTCGGCGAGGACCGCGACGAAGGCGGCGAAGGTGTCCGTGGAGGGCGTCATGGGTCCAGCCTGGCGGTTCAGCCCGGGCGGGACTTGACCGCCGTTGCGCACTTCTTCAGGGGTGTTCCGCGTTCGAGGTCAGGGCTGTCCCCCCCGGAGGCCGGTTCGCTAGCGTGGACATGCCGAAACCCCCCGAGACAGAGGAGTCTCACCGTGTTGCTGTCCGAGCAGTCCGCATCCGTCGTCGCCGCCACGGCCGGGGTGGTCGCCGGCCACGCCGAGGACATCACGAAGGCCTTCTATCCGCACATGTTCGCCGCCCATCCGGAGCTCATGCGCGTGTTCAACAAGGCCAATCAGGCGATCGGCGAGCAGCCCAAGGCGCTGGCCGCGTCGGTGGTCGCGTATGCCGTGCAGCTCGTCGACCCGAACGCCCCCGATTTCACCCCGATCATGCAGCGCATCGCCCACAAGCACGTCTCGCTCGGCATCAAGGCGACCGAATACACCATCGTCGGCCAGAACCTCATGTGGGCCATCGGCGACGTCCTCGGCGACGCCGTGACGCCCGAGGTCGCCGCCGCGTGGGACGAGGTGTACTGGCTGTTCGCGCTCCAACTGGTCGCCGAGGAGGCCAAGCTCTATGCCCTCGGCGGCACCGATCCCGAGCACCCCTGGCGGCAGTATCGCGTGACCGACCGCGTGGATGAGACGGCCGAGACCTTCTCCCTCGAGATCACCCCGGTCGAGGGGACCCTCCCGCCCCACCGGACCGGTCAGTATGTCGCGATCGCCGTCGATCTTCCCGACGGCGAGCGCCAGCCCCGGCAGTACACCATCTCCGGTGTCCCCGGCGGGGACGCCTTCCGGGTGACGATCAAACGGGTCCGCGGCGTCGGTGGGGCGCCCGACGGCCAGGTGTCGAACTGGCTCGGCGACAACGCCCAGGTCGGCACCGTCCTCGAGGTCTCCCAACCGTGTGGCGACGTCGTGCTCGACGAGGGTGACCACCCGCTGGTCCTCGTCTCCGCGGGCATCGGCATCACCCCGATGGCGGCGATCCTCGAAGACCTCGCCCGCCACCAGCCCAAGCGGATGGTCCGGGTCTTCCACGCCGACCGCTCGCACGCCAACCACTCGCTCTACCAGCGGATGCTCGGCTTCGCCCTGACGATGAAGGACACCCAGGGGCAGTTCTGGTATGAGGAGGGGGCCGACAAGGCGCCGACCCGCAAAGCGGCGATCAAGGGCTTGATGGACCTCTCCGGCCAGGAGATCCCGGCCGATGCCCAGATCTTCATGTGCGGCCCGCTGCCGTTCATGCTCGCCGCTCGGAAGGCGTTGCTGGCCAAGGGCATTCCCGACGAGCGGATCGGCTACGAGGTGTTCGGCCCCGACCTCTGGGCGCGCCACCCCGCCGACTGAACCGAGGCGCCCGCCGGGCCCAGCCGGAAACGGGCGGGCTCGGCATACGGGCTGGAATATCCTTGGCGGGCCCCGACCCACCCGAGGAGATCACCCGTGGCCATGCGTATGTCGACCCTGTTCCTGCGAACTCTTCGCGAGAACCCGGCGGACGCGGAGGTCCCGAGCCACCAGCTCCTCGTGCGGGCCGGCTACATCCGCCGGGTCAGCCCCGGGATCTACACCTGGCTGCCCCTCGGCCTGAAGGTCCTGCGGAAGGTCGAGCAGATCGTCCGCGACGAGATGGACGCCATCGGCGCCCAGGAGTTGCTCTTCCCCGCCCTGCTACCGCGCGAACCCTACGAGGCCTCCGGTCGCTGGACCGAGTACGGCGACGGCGTCTTCCGGCTCAAGGACCGCAAGGACCAGGACTACCTGCTCGGGCCCACGCACGAGGAGATGTTCACCCTCGCGGTCAAGGACATGATCACCTCCTACAAGGACCTGCCGCTCGCCCTCTATCAGATCCAGATCAAGTACCGCGACGAGGCCCGACCTCGGGCCGGCATCCTGCGGGGCCGCGAGTTCGTCATGAAGGACAGCTACTCCTTCGACATCGACGAGGCCGGGCTCGACAAGAGCTACCAGCTGCACCGCGACGCCTACATCCGGATCTTCGAGCGGCTCGGCTTCCACTACGTCATCGTCCAGGCGATGGCCGGGGCCATGGGCGGCAGCAAGTCCGAGGAGTTCCTCGCGACCGCCGACAACGGCGAGGACACCTACGTCCGCTGCCCCAACTGCCTGTATGCCGCCAACGTCGAGGCCGTGCAGGTGGCCGTCCCCGACCCCGTGCCGTATGCCGATGCGCCCCCCGCGCACGACGAGTCCACTCCCGAGAGCCCCACCATCGCGGCGCTGGTCGAGCGGCTCAACGAGCGCTATCCGGGGACCGCGCCGCACGGCGGCGCCTGGGTGGCGACCGACACCCTCAAGACCTTCATCGTCATGCTCGTCCACCCCGACGGCACCCGCGAGCCGCTCGCCATCGGCATACCGGGGGACCGTGAGGTCGACGACAAGCGGCTCGCCGCGCAGGTCGAGCCCGCGCGAGTGGAGGCGTTCGAGGAGAAGGACTTCGCGCCCTACCCCGCGCTGGTCAAGGGCTACATGGGGCCGACGGTGCTGGGCACGGACTCGGCGACCGGGATCCGGTTCCTCGTCGATCCGCGGGTCGTCGAGGGCACCCGGTGGGTGGCCGGCGGCAACGCTCCCGGCATCCACGCCGTCGATCTGGTCGCCGGCCGGGACTTCACGCCCGACGGGATCATCGAGGCGGCCGAGGTGCGCCCCGGCGACGCGTGCCCGAGCTGCGGGCACGCGCTCGAGGCGGCGCGCGGGATCGAGATGGGCCACATCTTCCAACTCGGACGCAAGTATGCCGAGGCGCTCGACCTGCGGGTCCTCGACGCGAACGGGAAGCTCCAGACCGTCATCATGGGCTCCTACGGCATCGGCGTCTCGCGGGCGGTGGCCTGCGTGGCCGAGGGCAACCACGACGATCTCGGCCTGATCTGGCCGCGCGCGCTCGCCCCCGCCGACGTCCACATCGTCGCCACCGGGAAGGACCCGGCCGTCTTCGACTTCGCCGAGCAGCTCACCCGGGACCTGGAGGCCCAGGGCGCCACGGTGCTCTATGACGATCGGAAGCAGGCCAGTCCCGGGGTGAAGTTCAAGGATGCCGAGCTGATCGGCATACCGACGATCGTCGTGGTCGGGCGGGGCCTCGCCGAGGGGACCATCGAGATCAAGGACCGGCGCAGCGGCGAGCGCCGCGAGGTGCCGTCCGGCGAGGCGGTCGCGCGGATCCTCGCGGAGATCTCGACCGGCAAACTGTCGGCATGAGGCTCAGCCCGGGGCGCGGCGCGGCCTTCGGGCTGCTCATCGGGATGGCGCTGGTGTTCCTCCTCATCCTGCTGCCGCGGATCGCACAGCAGGACTTCTATGAGATCACCGACCCGTTCCTCGCGATGGGGCTGCCGATGCTCGTCGTCGCGACCTGCGTCGGCACCCTGGCGGGGGTCGCGGGCAGCCGTCCCGCCGGGCCCGGCCGGGACGGCGCGAGCGCCGAGGCCCGATCGAGCCGCATGCCCGCGATCGTCGTCGTGGCCGTCGCGGGGTTGGTCGCCGCGGGCTGGTTCTTCCTCTGGGCGACCAGCACCCTCTGAGCCCGATCGTCCGGGCCGCGATCGGGACGGTGCACGATCGACGGGACCGACGGGCGTGTCGTCAGGAATCGGTAAGTACTCCGGCACGGCATCCGGGCCGCCTCTCGCCGTAGCCTGCCGACTGGCCGCCCTCGCGGTCGTCAGGTCCAGGAGGGGATATGGGAAGGACGATCCGACATGCATTGGCGGTCACCGCGCTGGTCACCACCACGGTGGGTCCGGCGGGGGCGTCGAGCGCACCCGCGGTGAGCGTGCTGCCGGGGTTGGGTGGATCCTTCGCGGCGGCGAGCGCCGTCAACGACGCCGGCGTGGTCGTCGGCAGCGCTCAGGCCGCGGATGGGCGCTACTACGCGGTGCAGTGGAGTGGCGGCCGGATCAGCCGGTTGCCGGATCTGGGCGGCAGCGAATGTCAGGCGAGGGATGTCGACGATTCGGGCCGGATCGTCGGGGGTTGCGTCGACGGGTCGGGTACCTTTCGCGCGGTGATCTGGGTGGGCGGGCGCCTGATCCGGATTCCGGCGCCCGGAAGCTTCAGCATGGCGAACGCCACGTCGAAGGCCGGCGTCGTCGGCACCTACAACGTGCCGGGTGACGACCCCTTCCGGACCCGGCGCGCCTTCCTCTGGACACCGGGCGCGACGACCGTCCGGACGATCACCGCCCCGATCGGGGCCAGTGCCGAGGGGATCAACGACGGCGGCCGGATCGTGGGGACGATGCGGTGGTCGTTCACCGACCCGGATCCTCTCGGGACCTACCGTGGCTGGATCTGGAGAGAAGGCAGCCGGGTCTCCCTGGGCACCCTCGGTGGCGGGACCACGCCCAACGACATCAACAACCGCGACCAGGTCGTGGGCACCTCGGTGCTCGACGAGTCACACCTCTCGGCGTTCGTCCAGTCCGCCGGCCGCATCCGGGCGCTCGCGAGCGGCCCATACAGCTCGGTGACGGCGCAGGCGATCAACGACGGCGGCGTCGTCGTGGGCACGGTCAGCGGCGCGGAGGATCGCGCCGCCCGCTGGGCGAGTCCGACCGCTCCGTTGCAGGTGTTGGCCATGCCCAGCGGGTCCATCGGCTCGCAGGCCCAGGACATCAACGCCTCCGGGACGATCGTCGGGCTGGCCACGTCATACGACGGCAGCCGCTTCAGCTTCCGGGCAGTCGCCTGGCGCTGAGCGCTGACCCAGGCCGGTCGCGGGGACCTCGGCCTGCCCGCTCTCGGGGTCCGCGCCGGGCGGTCGGACACCGTGCGTCGTCTCCCCCCGTCGTCCTCACCTCGGCGCTACCGTGGTGGGCATGGGGAACCGGTGGTGGCGGCTCGCGGCGAGCGTCCTGGTCGGCGGCCTGTGGGCCGGACTGCCCGGCGTGGCGCAGGCCCGTATGGACGGACCAGCCCCGTCGCGGCCAACGGCCGACCCTGCAGGCCGCCCGGTGCTCGGCGGGACGATCCTGGCGACGCGGTGGACCGACACCGGGCCGGAGGGGCTCCTCACCTTGCGTCCGGACGGTTCCGGGCGGCGCCCGTTGGTCAGCGGGCGCATCGACGGCGCGTCCTTCTCACCGGACGGGCGCGAGATCGCCTTCGCCCAGGACGGCGACATCTTCGTCATGTCGGCCAACGGCGGGACGCCCCGGCGCGTCGTCTCCGGACCGCACGACAGCTCCCGGCCGACCTGGTCCCCGGACGGACGCTATCTCGCCTATGCCAGTGCCCGGGTCACCGATGATGGCGAGGAGCAACTGCCCGACATCTTCCGTGTCACCGTCGCCAGCCCAGCGGGCTCCGTGGTGCGCCTGACGAGCGACGCACTCGATGCCGCGAGCCGATGCGATCCGGCGTCGCGATTGCCTGCGGGGTTCGCCAAGCCGGCCTGGGACCCCCGGGGCCGCTACCTCGCGGCGACGGCCTACTGCCTCCCCGCGCCGGACGAAGCCGATCAGTCGCTGGTGTATCTCGCGCCGCAAGGTGGCCGGATCCTCCGGGTCCTCTATGCCCCTCCCGGACCTCGGCGGGTCGAGCCCGACGGACCGGCCTGGTCGTCGGACGGGACGAAGGTCGCGTTGACGGACGTCCACCTTCTGGGTCAGCTGGGTCCACCGACGGTCTGGGTGATGAACGCCGACGGGTCTGGGCTGCGCAAGATCGTCGACGTCCCCGACGAGGAGGACAAAGGTGCCGGGTCGCCGCACTGGGCTCCGGATGGCCGCCACCTCGCCTATGTCCGCTGGGAGAGCTGGGACACCCAGCGCCTGTGGATCGCCAACACCGCCACGGCCCGGAAGTCGCCGGTTCCCGGTGGGGCGGGTTTGATCCCGCTCGACTGGACGAGTCGCGGATCCTGAAGCGACATCGAAGGTCTGGGCCGCGGGCGGTCGACGAGCCCGACGATTTGTAGGGTGGGCGGATGACGCGACCCACCTCCACGGCGATCGACGCGGTGATCTTCGACTGGGGTGGCACCCTCACCCCGTGGCACCCGGTCGACCTGGGAGAGCAGTGGCGGGTCTATGCCCGCGAGATCCACGGCATACCGCTGGACTCGCCCGAGGTGTCGGAGGCGGATCTCGCCGCCGCTCATGACCTCGCCGATCGCATCCTCGCCACCGAGGACGCCGCCTGGGCGCGGGGCCGGGACGAGCACGAGAGTGCGCGGATCGATGACATCCTCGCCGAGGCCGGTCTGGATCCGGATCACGACCGGCAACTCCTGGCGCTCGCCGCCTACCGCCGATTCTGGGAGCCGCACACTCACACCGACCCGCAGGTCCGCCCCCTGTGGGCTGGACTGCGGGAGCGGGCGATCCGCGTCGGCGTCCTGTCCAACACCATCTGGACCCGGGCCTACCATCGCGCCCTCTTCGCCCGCGACGGCGTGCTCGACCTCATCGACGGCGACGTGTATTCGTCGGAGATCCGCGTCGTCAAGCCGCATCGCGAGGCGTTCGAGGCGGCGCTCGCGGCCGTCGGCGCCCGGGCAGAGCGCTCGGTCTATGTCGGGGACCGACTCTTCGAGGACATCCACGGACCGCAGGCGATCGGGATGCGGGCCATCTGGATCCCGCACTCGGACCTCCCGCCCGACCAGGTCGTCCCCGTGGACGCGACCCCCGACGCCATCGTCCACGAGCTCCACGAGATCCTCGGCGTCGTCGACGCCTGGCGCGGTTCGCGTGCCGGCTGAGGCCTGGCTCGGGCTCGCCGCCTTCGTCGCCGGGTGGATCGACGCGGTGGTCGGCGGGGGCGGACTGGTCCAGCTGCCCGCGCTGCTCCTCGGGGTGCCCGGAGCCCTTCCCGCCCAGATCCTCGCGACCAACAAGGCGGCCTCGATCGCCGGGACGTTCTCGAGCGCCGTGACCTACTACCGGCGGGTCGGCCCGGATCTGTGGACCGCCCTGCCGATGGCGGCGGTCGCCTTCGTCGGTGCCGCGCTCGGCGCCGTGATCGGGCTGCACATCCCCAAGTCGGCCTTCAACCCGATCGTCCTCGTCATGCTCGTCGTCGTCGGGACCTACACCCTCCTCAAGCCCGACCTCGGGACGGTGACCGAGCTGCGGCACTCGGGCGCTCGGCATACGGTGCTCGCGGCGGTGACCGGCCTGGTGATCGGCGTGTATGACGGGGCCCTCGGCCCGGGCACCGGATCATTCCTCGTCTTCGCGCTCGTCGGGCTGCTCGGGTACGCCTTCCTCGAGGCCTCCGCCAAGGCGAAGATCGTCAACGTCGCGACCAATCTCGGCGCGCTGGCGATCTTCGCCCCCGGGGGGCACGTGCTGTGGCATCTGGCCGGGATCATGGCCGTCGCCAACATGCTCGGCGGGTATGCCGGGGCGCGCACCGCGGTCGCCCTCGGGTCGCGCTTCGTGCGGGCGGTCTTCCTCCTCGTCGTCGGGGGCTTCATCCTCCGGCTCGGCTGGCAGGTGCTGGGCTAGTCGGCCGAGACTCGTGGCCAGACCACGGGGGTCCCACAGGATGCCCACAGGTTCGCTCGGAAATCTGCTCACCGTGAGCATGTCCCTGGCCCCGATGCCGACGCGCAACCCCGCCGTCGCCCCCGCGCGCGTCCCCCCGGCACCGTCCGCCGCGGCCCCCACCCCGCTGCGCCGCGTCCCCCAATGGTGGCGCGACTTCTCCGGGGCGGCCCTGTGGGGGCTTCTGCTGTTCGTCACCGCCTTGTGGGTGGCCGGCGGCGGGCTGAGCGATGTCGGCTCGGTCGGCGGGTTCCTGACCTCGTTCGGCCGGCTCACCGGCCTCGAGTCGGCCGCGCTGCTGCTCGTCCAGGTCTTCCTGATGGCCCGCGTCCCACTGATCGAGCAGGCGTGGGGGCAGGACACCCTGACCCGCGCGCACCGGCTGATCGGGTTCACCTCCTTCAACCTCATGCTCGCCCACATCGTGCTGATCACCCTCGGGTATGCCGCGAGCACCCCCCTCGGCCTGTGGGGGACGATCGTCGACTTCACGGTCAACTACCCGGGGATGCTGCTCGCGATCGCCGGCACGCTCGCCCTCTGCATGGTCGTGGTGACCTCGGTGAAGAAGGCGCGGGCCCGACTGCGCTACGAGTCGTGGCACCTGATCCACCTCTACGCCTACCTCGGCGCCGGGCTCGCCCTGCCGCACCAGCTCTGGACCGGCGCGGACTTCCTCCGCTCCACCGTCTCGACCGTGTTCTGGTGGACCCTGTATGGCGCCGCCCTCTCGGCCGTCCTCGTCTATCGGGTCGCCCTCCCGTTGATCGTCAGCCGGCACACGAGCCTGCGCGTCGTCGACGTCCGCGCGGAGGCGCCGGATGTCACGACCGTCACCGTCCGGGGCCGCGGGATCAACGACCTCGGCGCCCAGGCGGGACAGTTCTTCAACTGGCGCTTCCTCGACGGGCCCGGCTGGACCCGCGCCAACCCCTACTCGCTCTCCGCGGCCCCGACCGACGACACCCTCCGGATCACCGTGAAGCACCTCGGCGACGGCAGCGCCCGGCTGGCCCGGCTGCCCGCCGGGACCAAGGTCGTCGTCGAGGGACCGTATGGACGCCTGCACGCCGGCGTGCGCACGCGCCCGAAGGTCCTCCTCATGGGCGCCGGGATCGGGATCACCCCGATGCGCGCCCTTCTTGAGGCGCTGCCCCAGGGCGCCGGCGACGTGACCGTCATTCACCGAGTCGGGGCCCGGGCCGACCTCGTCCTCGCCGACGAGCTCGACGACCTGGCCGCGGAGCGGGGCGCCCGGTATGTCGTCGTCGAGGGCCATCGGGTCCCCGGACGCGACACCTGGCTGCCGGCCCAGGCCGCCCACCTAACCGACGTCCAGGGTCTGCTCCAGGTGGTGCCGGACGCCGCCGTGCGCGAGGTCTACATCTGCGGCGCGCCCGCCTGGATGGCCGCCGCCGAGGCCGCCGTCCGCGGTGCCGGGGTGCCGGACGCCGCCATCCACATCGAGCACTTCTCCTACTAGGACAACGACAATGCGTCGCATCACGATCTGGCTGATGAGCACCGTCTCCGCACTGGTGCTGCTGTTCAGCTACCCCACCTCGACCAACGCCAAGCAGAAGACGGCGCTCCAGAGCCTGAACCAGGAGTCCACCGCCGGCTCGACGGGCGGCTCGACCGCGTCCGCCGGTGCCGGCAGCGACTCCGGCACCGGTGATTCCGGATCGGCCGGCTCGGCCACCACCGCCGACGGGTCCACGCCGACCCAGGGGGACACGTCCACGGGCAGCACCCCGAGTGACACCTCCACCACGGGGTCCGGCTCGTCCGGTGGGTCCGGGACCGATGGCACCTTCACCGGCGACTCGATCATGACGCGCTGGGGCCTGGTCCAGGTGGCCATCACCGTCAAGAACGGGGCCATCACCAAGTCCGAGGTCGTCCAGGTCCCGTGGAACAACCCCCGCGACCAGCAGATCAACTCGTATGCCGTGCCCATCCTCAACCAGGAGGTCGTCACCGCGCAGTCGTCCCAGATCGACATGGTCTCCGGCGCGACGGTCACCTCCGACGGCTATGTCACCTCCCTCCAGTCCGCGATCGATCAGGCGCACCTCTCATGAATGCGAACACCGCCCCCATCCCCATCCGCCGCGGCACCCCGCAGATCCACCGACGCGCCTTCGTCGACGTCATCATGGGGATGCCGATCTCCCTCCACGTCAAGGCGATCGACGTCGACCGCGCGGAGATCGCGGCCGCCGCCGACAACGTCTTCGCCACGCTCCGCAAGGTCGACGACCTGTTCAGCATGTGGCGCGCGGACAGCGAACTGCGCCAGCTCCAGGTCGGTGACATCGCCGCCGGGGACTGCCACCCCTGGCAGGCCGAGGTGCTCGAACTCGCCCTCGAGGCCGAGGAGTTCACCGACGGTCTGTTCACGGCGTGGCACGCGCCGCGGGGGGGTGGGCGCGCGGCATACGACCCGACCGGCATCGTCAAGGGCTGGGCCGTCGAGAAGGCGGCCGAGATGCTTCGCGTCGTGCCGGGGATCTCGTTCTGTCTCAGCGCCGGAGGCGACCTCGTCGTCGGCGCGGGCCACGGGCTGCACGGGTCGGCGCCGGCCTGGCTCATCGGGATCGAGAGCCCGTACGTGTCCGGCACCTACGCCGGAAGCGTCGAGGTCGCCGCGGGTGCGGTCGCGACGTCGGGCTCGGCCGCGCGCGGCGCCCACGTCATCGATCCGCGGACCGGAGTCGCCGTCGACCGCCCCGGCTCGGCGACCGTCGTCGGCCCCGATCTCGTCTGGGCGGACGTCTGGGCGACCGCGGCGTATGTCGATCCCGCCGACGCCGGGCGGCTCATGGCGACCCGGGCGCCGGAGTATCACCTCGTCGTCCTCTGAGGGCGAGCTGGTCAGCCCTCGTCGAGCAGGGCGCGGATGTCGTCGGCGGTGATCTGCCCGCTGAGGGCCCCGCCGTCGTCGACGACCCGCTGGAACAGGTCGCGCTTGCGTTGCTGCAGCGCGACGACCTTCTCCTCGATCGTGCCGGCGGAGATGAGGCGATAGACCATGACCATCTTGTCCTGCCCGATCCGGTGGGCCCGGTCGATCGCCTGCGCCTCCGCGGCGGGGTTCCACCACGGGTCGAGGACATAGACGTAGTCGGCCTCGGTCAGGGTCAGCCCGACGCCGCCGGCCTTGAGGCTGATCAGGAACGCCGTCGCGTCGCCCTCCTTGAACCGCGAGATGACGCTCGCGCGGTTGCGGGTCGTGCCGTCGAGGTACTCGGTCGTGATCCCGGCCTCGGTCAGGTGGTCCTGGACGAGCTTGAGGAAGGTCGTGAACTGGCTGAACACGAGCGCGCGGTGCCCCTCCGCCCGCAGCTCGCCGAGCTGCTCGGTGAGGGTCTCGATCTTGGCCGGTATGCCGTGGCTCGCCTTGTCGGGATCGACCAGCCTGGGGTCGAGACTCAACTGTCGGAGGCGGGTGAGGGCGGCGAGGATCGCGACCCGGTTGCCGACCGGGTCGTCGAGGAGGCCGAGGACGCGCTGGCGTTCGCGCTGGAGGTGCTGGTCATAGATCCGCCGGTGGACCGGCTTGAGGTCCACCGACAGCTGCTGCTCCTGCTTCTCGGGAAGGTCGGTGGCCACCATCTCCTTGGTCCGGCGCAGCATGAGCGGCTTGACCCGGCGGCGCAGCCGGTCGAGGGTCTCGGGGGACTCGCCGGCCTCGATCGGCCGGCGATAGAACTCCGAGAACCGGTCGGCCCGGGGATACAGGCCGGGGGCGACGAGGGCGAGCAGCGACCACAGGTCCATGAGGGAGTTCTCCAGCGGCGTCCCCGTCATCGCGAGCCGGAACGGCGCCCGCAGGCCGCGCAGGACGTGGTGGGTCTTGCCGGTGTGGTTCTTGACGAACTGCGCCTCGTCGAGGATGAGCCCGCGCCACTGGAGGTCGCCGAAGGCGTCGCCGTCGATCCGGGCCACGGCATACGACGTGACGACGACGTCGGCCCCGGCCACGGTCTCGGCGAGCGACTCGCCGCGCCGCTTCGTGGTCTCGCCGAGGACGACGACGGAAAGCTCGGGCGCGAAGCGGGCCGCCTCGCTCGCCCACACGCCGAGCATGCTCGTCGGGGCGACGACGAGAACCGGCTCGGTGAGGTCGCCGGTGGCCCGGGCATGCTCGAGGAGGGCGAGGGTCTGCACCGTCTTGCCCAGGCCCATGTCGTCGGCGAGTACCCCGCCGAGACCCGCCTCCCACAGGGCGTGCAACCAGTGGAAGCCTTCGCGCTGATAGGGCCGCAGGGTCGCCACCAACCCCGGCGGGTCCGGCGGGGGCGGGGCGTCGGCGAGGCCGCGCAACCGATCGACGCTGCGGGTCCAGGTCGCGCTGTCGACCGTGGAGATGCCGAGCTCGGCCAGCTCGTCCCAGAGCGAGACGTGATAGCGCGAGAGGCGCATCTGGGCGCCGGGCTCGACGAGTTCGCGGGCCTCGGCGATGAGTTGGCGGAGGCTGTCCAGGGCCGGGTCGTCGAGCCGGAACCAGGTCCCGGAGTCGAGGATCATCGCCTCGTCGCCGGCGACCAGCGCGCGGAAGAGCGGCTCGAAGGGCACCTGCTCGCCGCCCACGGTGATGGTCACGCCGAGGTCGAACCAGTCGGTGCCGCCGAGGCTCGCCTCGGACAGCCGGACATCGATGAGCGGCGCCTCCGCGGCCTCCTCGTAGGCGACGAGGTCGCCGTCGAAGGTCACGTGGATGTCGGCCTCGAACTCGAGGTCGGGCAGGACCTCGTCGACGAACCGGACGGCCTGCATCCCCGCGAGGGTGACGGAGTCGGCGAGCTGCCACGGCCCGCTCGGCGACGCGCCCGGGCGGGTGCGGGCGCCGGGAATGCGGTCGAGGACATCGAGGCTGGCCAGGAGTGACTGCTCGGCGGCGCGGTGGCGGGGGAGCGGGCCGCGGTCACGGGTGAGCAGCGCGCCGGAGGGGGCGGCATACGCGAAATCGAAGAGGATCTCGAGGCGGGTCGGGCTCGGCTGGGTGACCCGGATGCGCAACACCGGACGTGACTGCTCGGGCACCTCGACGCTGCCGTCATGGGAGACCACGGGGGTGAGATTGCGCAGGCGGGGGAGATAGAGGCCGAGGAAACGCTCGATGTCGGCCTCGGGGACGGTGAGTGCGCGCCGGCCCATCAGGAGGCTCCCGAGTCGCGGGTCGAGAGGCTTGTCGAGCGGCGCCAGGAGGAGGCCGTCGCCGCCGGCCAGGGCGAATCCGTGCGGCGGGTCGCCGAGCGGGGTCACGCCGTGGAGGCGGCTGCCGATGCCGTCGCCCTCGAGGACCGCGGCGACCGTGAGGCCGTCGGCGGTGCGGGTGACATCGAGGATCACGTGCATCGGCTCCGCGGCGACGCGGACCCCGCCGTCGGGTAGGCCGGTCCCGGGCAGCAACTCGACGCCCGACGCGACCGCCGCCCGCAGGAGCGGCCAGACCTTGGGGCCGAGATCGGCGAGCCCGACGTCGCCGTAGCCGTAGTAGCCGATGTCGCGGACATCGCGCACCCGGTGCAGGTCGTGGATCGCCCGCAGCGCGGCCTTGTGCTCGCGGTTGAGGGGGAAGCGGTCGGTGGAGGCGGTGACATCGCCCCAGGTGAAGGCGCGGGCCCAACCGGACTTGGTCCGCCGGGTCGGCCGCAGGACCAGCGTCGGCGGTTGCCGGATCGCGCGGTAGTGCGACGTCTGCTGGACGAGGTCGACGACCAGGGCCATCCGGGCCCCGGTGTCGGCCGCATCGGGGACGTCATCGACGAGGGGGGCGAGCAGCCGCTCCCAGTCCGCGGTCTCCGGGTTGCCACCTCGGCTCTGTGCATAGCGCGCCCGCGCGGCGAGCAGGACGGCGACGGTGTGCTTGCAGTCGATCTGCATGGGGCAGGAACAGCGGGACGTCCAGCGCACCCGCGGGTCGGCGCGCGGGCTGGTGACGGTGATGAGCGTCTGATAGGGCACCCGCGAGGTCCCCTCGACCTCGGCCAGCAGCACCCGGCCCTGATCGGCGGCGGTGACGCTGCGGACCATGTCGGCCTCGGCATACGCCCGGCCGCGCGCCCACGTGGGGGCCCCGACGTGGCGCTGGATGAGCTCGTCGGTCAGGCCCCCCAGCCACGTCGCGGACGCGAGCGGACTGTTCATCCGCTCAACGTAACCGAGGCCACCGACAGCCCGGAAATCACGGGGCGGTCAGACGTTGCCGCAGCCCGCTCGCCCGTTGGATGCGCCGGTCGAGCGCCGCCCGGACCACGTCGGGTGTGCCGATCACGGCGATCTCCTCCTGCGCCCGCGTGACGGCGGTGTAGAGGAGTTCGCGGGTGAGCAGCGGCGAGTCCATTTCGGGCAGGAGCACGCTGACCCGGCGGGCCTGGCTCCCCTGGCTCTTGTGGACGGTCGCGGCATACATCGTCTCGACGTCACTGAGACGGGCCGCGGCGAGTTCCCGGACGCCGGCCCCGCCGTCGAAGGCGGCGACGAGCCGGCCGTCGCGGACGAGGACGACACCGGTGTCGCCGTTGTAGAGGTCGAGACCGTAGTCGTTGGTGGTGACCAGCAGCGGCCGACCCGGATACATCGGCGAGCGGAAAGTCTCACCCGTCTCCTCGGAAAGCCACTGCTCGATCCGGCGGTTCCACTGCGCGACGCCGTAGGGCCCGGTGCGGTGCGCGCACAGGAGGCGGTGCTCGGACAGGGCGGCCAGCGCCCGGGGCGCGTCGTCGGCGACCGCGTG
The DNA here is from genome assembly GCA_039812345.1 of Nostocoides sp. Lineage (GTDB taxonomy): Bacteria > Actinomycetota > Actinomycetes > Actinomycetales > Dermatophilaceae > Nostocoides_A. The sequence goes on from JBDIAJ010000024.1 coordinate 23,959, forward strand.
GTCGTGGACGGCCAGCGCGCTCGCGACCATGAGGCCACGCCGCTCGGCCGCGTCCGGAACCAGGGCGACGGCGGGATCTCCCGAGGTCAGGACGTCGAGAGCGGTGTCGGCGTCGCCGTCGCGGATCGCCTGGGCGAGGGCGTCGATGGCATCCCCGAACCGATACGTATGCCGCAGGCGCGCCACCGCGCCCAACCCCGAGCGCTCGGGTGCGGACGGGGTGGCCTCGGGCGTCTCGAGGCCCGCGACGAGGTCGGCGAGGACGACCCCGGCCTCGACCGAGGCGAGTTGGTCCGGGTCGCCGACGACGAGCAGGCGCGTGCCGGGGCGCAGGGCTTCGAGCAGCCGGGTCATCAGGGTCAGCGAGACCATCGACGCCTCGTCGAGGATGACGAGGTCATGGGGGAGGCGGTTCTCGCAGTTGTGCCGGAATCGGCTGCCGGCCTGACGGGTCCAGCCGAGCAGCCGGTGCAATGTGCTCGCTCGGGCCTCGGGGATCCGGGCGCGCAGGTCGTCCGGCAGGCTCGCGGTGGCGGTCGCGACGGCCTCCCCGAGCCGGGTCGCGGCCTTCGCCGTGGGCGCGGCGAGGGCGAGCCGGATCGGCGAACCCGCCGCGTCGAGGCTCGCCTGCTCGGCGAGGAGGGCGAGGATGCGGGCGATCACCGTCGTCTTGCCGGTGCCGGGACCGCCGGTGATGACGGTCGTGTGCTGCCGGGCGGCGAGTTCGGCGGCCCGGCGCTGGTCGCCGTCGAGGGGATCGGGGAACAGGCGATCGAGCGTCGCCACGAGGCGCTCCTCGTCGACCGACGGCGGTGGGAGGGTGGCGCGATCGCGCAGTATCCGCGCGACGGTGCCCTCCTGCTCCCAGTAGCGCTCGAGATAGAGCAGGCCGAACTCGATCCGGGTGATCCCGCACGTCGTGAGGGGACTGGCCGCGACCAGCTCGAGCCACTGCGCGCCGTCGAGATCGGGCCAGGTGAATTCCGGGTCCAGGTCGCGGACGGTCCCGAGGTCGCAGGCCACCGACCCGGTGCGGACCGCCCGGACGGCCAGGGCGAACGCGAGGAGAACGCGCTCGTCGTCCTCGCCGGCGAGCCGCCCGATCCGGTCGGCGACGTGCGCGTCGGCGGCGATCAGCAGACCCGTGCGGGTCGCGTCGTGGAGGGGCGGGCGGGCGCGTCGCGCGACCCGACGGTCCGTGGGGGCGATCGACGGGGTCGCGTCAGGCATGGCGGCCACCGGAGAGGCGTCGCCCGGATAGGTTCGGGGGATGCCCCCGCCCTCCGACCCAGCCGCGGTGACCGCGGCGTTCGCCATGGTCGCGACCCCACGGCTGACCCTGAGGCGCCCGTCGGAGGAGGACCGCGCGGCATACGTCACCCTGCACACGGACCCGGCCCTCTATCGCCACGCGCCGCACGCCCGCGTGGCGCCGGCCGCGGCGAGCGAGGCCTTCGATCGGCTGCTGGAGTCCTGGACGGGAGACGGCTTCGGTTATTGGGTGGTGCGCGAGCGGAATGGGGGCGAGACGGTGGGCTTCGCCGGGGTGCGCCCCGACGGGGACACCACGGTCAATCTCTACTACCGGTTCGCCGCCACGGCGCACGGGCGAGGCCTCGGTCGGGAGGCGGCGCGCGCCGCCGTCGTCACCGCCGCCGAGTGGCTCCCGCGCCGTCGGGTGGAGGCGGTCGTCAGCGACGCCAACCCCGCCTCGGCGCGGACCGCCCGGGCGGCCGGACTGGATCGGGTCGCCGCGACGCGGCACTCGAGCGACCCGCCCGGGGCCGGCCCGTCGAGCCGGTATGCCGCCCCGACTCTCACCCGTGTCGACGCCCTCGACGACGCCACCCGGGCCGAGGTGCTCGACCTGTGGGGCCGGGTCACCGACGCCGGCGGCTCGGTCGGCTTCCTGCCGGGTGCGCCCCGGACCCGGATCGCCCAGGCGTTGGCCGATCACGAGGCGCAGATGGCGGACGGCTCGGCATACGTCGGAAGCCTGCGCCGCGCGGACGGTCGGCTCGTCGGCTGGGGCTGGTGGGTGGGCAGCGCGAACCCGCTTCTGGCGCACGGGCGCTGGCTCTATCGGCTGATGGTCGACCCCGAACTCCAGGGCCGCAATCTCGGGGCGATCCTCCTCGCCGGCCTGATCGGCCTCGCCCGGAACGAGGGGGCCGAGCTGCTCATCCTCGGCTACCGCAGCGGCTCCGGGCTCGGGGACTTCTATGCCCGGCACGGGTTCGTCGAGGCCGGCCGGGTTCCCGGGGCCATTCGGGTCGCACTCGGGGACGACCGGGACGACGTGACGATGGCTCGGCGGGTCGACCGTCGTCCGCTGGTCGGCGACGGCCGCACCTGATCGTGTGATCATGGCGCCCTTCCGTCGAGCAGGTCGGACAGCGCGCGGACGAGGGCGGACGGCGGGCGCCAGGAGAAGACGCCCGTCGGATGGCCGTCGATCACCGGGGTCTGCGGGCCGCACATCCCCCGCAGATAGAGATAGAGGACCCCGCCGAGATACCGCTCCGGGTCGTAGTCGGGCACTCGCCAGCGCAGGAACCGGTGCAGGACAACGGCATACAGGAGAGCCTGGAGAGGATAGGAGGAGTGCCCCATCGCCGCGACGAGCGCATCCGGGCCGTAGTCGGCGGCGGTGAGGTCGGCGTCGGCGGGACCGAGCCAGTTGGTCTTGTAGTCAACGACGAGCCAGCGGTCGCCGACCCGCAGGACCACGTCGACGGACCCGGTGAGATAGCCCCGGAGGGGTTGATCACCGAGCTCCGGTGTCCGAAGGGCGTCGGCGAAGTCACGCAGCGGATCCTCAGCTGGCAGGTGGGCGTCGAGCAGGGGCGCGAGGTCGCCCAGCCTCAGGCCGGGTGCCGTGGACCCGAGCGCGGCGGGCGTGTCCCCGCCGGCCAGGGGAAGCTCGAACTCCAGCTCACACAGGCGATCCCCTCGCCCGACGTCGGCCAGCGTGAGACCCGGCGCGAGGGGGCCGAGCGGGGATCGGCAGACGGCCAGGAGCGCGTCGGCGAGGCTCTGGCGGTTGAGGTCCACCGGCCAACGCTGAAGCTGGTGTTCGATCCGTCCGGCGAGTTCGGCATGCAGGTCGGGCGCCTGGGGGTCGGCCTCCTCGAGGACGGCGTGGACGAGCGAGCCGAAGGTGGCCCCGACGGGCAGGCTCGCCATCGGCGACGGCACCGCGCGGGCGGCGTCGAGCCGGGGATCCTCGGTGGTGGCGGCGATCGGCTCGGCGACCGGGGCCTCGTCGTCGCGGACCGGCGACTCCGGTTCCGAGGTCGAGCGCCCCGCGGCCGAGCCGCCGGCGTCGACGATGCCGGAGTCGAGGACGCCGGTGTCGAGAACGCGGGTGAGCGCGGTATAAGAGGTCCGCCTCCAATCGAGGTCGATCGGGCGCGTGAAGGAGCGAATCCCCAAGGCCCGTCCGGGTGCCGCGCCGAGTCGTCCCGGCGGGGGGTCGGCGGGAATCTGGGCATCCTCGGGGACGGGCCCGCCGATCGCGCACCAGGCGTTGAGGGTGTCCCGCAGCGCGGCCGCCCCCGGGAGCGGGACGGTCTGGGCGGGCTGACCGACGCTGTCCGGTCGCCGGCCGAAGAGGGCGCGGTGCAACGGCGAGGACGGGGTCGTCGTCATCGGCGCCCACCAGGTGACGAGCTGGCTCTGGGCCCGGGTGAGCGCGACATAGAGCAGGCGCAGGCTCTCGCCGTCGTCCTCGGTGCGCGCCCGGGCGACAGCCTCTCTGGGTGGCGGGTCGGTGCCCCCGATGTCGATGCACCGTCGCCCGTCACGGTCGTGGAAGCGGAGCGGGTCGGGGACATCGGGGACGTGACGGTCGGCGAGGAAGGGCGCATAGACGACCGGATACTGCAGGCCCTTGCTGCCGTGGACGGTCGCGAGTTGGACGGCCGCGGCGTCGCTGTCGAGCCGCCGGCTGCGGGTGGTCACACCGCGGGTCCGGCCGGCGGCGATCTGCTCGCGCAGCCAGGTCGCGAGGCCGGCGATCCCGTGCCGGCTCTCGAGGACCTCCTCGTGCAGGATCTCGGCGAGATGGCGCAGGTCGGTGAGGTCGCGCTCGCCCCCGGTCACCGCGAGCAGGCGCGGCGCGACGCCGGCGATCGCCGCCGCCTCCAGCACCGCCGGTATGCCGCGCAGCGCGAACAGCTCGCCGAGTCGGCGCAGGTGGGTGGCCGTCTCCTCGGTCACCCGGTCACCACCGGTGTCGAGGTCGGTGACGGTGCGCCCGACGAAGGATGTCAGGGCCGCCGCGCGGACCCTGCGCGAGCGGTTGGGTGCGTCGATCGCCTCGAGGAGGGTGAGCCAGTCCAGCGCGGCGGGGGAGTGGAAGACGCTCTCGTCGGCGCCGAGCACGGCGGGAACACCGATGGCGCGCAACGCATCCCGGACGAGGGTGAGCTGCGTGCCGGTGAAGCACAGGACGGCGACCTGGCCCGGTTGCAGGGGCCGGCCGTCGAAGGTGGCGCCGGAGAGCAGGAGCCGCTTGACGTCCGCGGCGGCGTCGGCGGCGAGGGCGGGCCGGGCCGGGCCGACGGTGAGCTTCTCGTCGGCGCGCAGGCCGAACTGGGCCTGCGAGGCGACGCGCAGGCGCCAGGGGTGACGGATCGGCGCCCCCGCGAGTCGCCCGTCGTGGCGATCGGCGCGAACGTGGTGGACCACGATGTCCGTATGGCCGAGGGCCATCCCGCCGAGCGTCGCGTCCAGTGCCCGGACCAGAGGTCCATCGGAGCGCCGGTTGGTGCCGAGGGTCTCGAGAGTGGTGGCGACCCGGCGGGCGGCGAGATAGGTGTCGATGTCCCCGCCGCGGAAGGCATAGATCGCCTGTTTCGGGTCCCCGATCAGGACCATCGTCCCGTGCCCGTGGAAGGCTCGCTCGAACACCTGCCACTGGACGGGATCGGTGTCCTGGAACTCATCGACCAGCACGACACTCCACCGGGTGCGCATCCGCTGTGCGGCCGCCGAGTCGGGGGCGGCGAGGGCATCCGCCAGGTCGACCAGCAGGTCGTCGTATCCGAGGACGCCGAGCCGGCGTTTGCGGCGCCCGAACTCGGCGCGGACCGCCTCGGCGAAGGCGACCCGAACACCGGCGGGCGAGGCACCGTCAGCGTCCGCGGGTTCGAGCCGGGCGACGGGATCGGTCACGGCCGCGAGCGCGACCGCCCGCGCCGCGGCGTGGCTGATCGGGGGCTCCGTCTCCCGGCCGAAACGGGCGAGATAGAGGTCGTCGACCACCTCGTCGAGCAGGTCGCCGAGGTCCTCGACGAGGGTTGCGGCCGTGTCGGTGTCCCCGGCGACGCCGAGGCTGCGCAGGACCAGTTGGCAGAACTGGTGGATGGTCGCGATCGTCGCGTCGTCGAAGGCGCCGAGGGCCTCGCGGATCCGCCGGTGGCGCACTCGGATCTCGTCCGGGGAGCAGTCGGCGACCAGCGCCTGCTCGAGGCTGTCGGTGGGGGCTCGGCCGGGGTCGGCGAGGAAGCGCTCGACCCGCAGCAGCCGGTCGCGGACGCGATCGCGCAGCTCCTGGCTGGCGGCCCGGCCGAAGGTGACGACGAGCAGCCGGTCGAGGGGGGTGCCCTCGGCGACATAGCGGGCGACCAGGGCGGCGATCGTCCACGTCTTGCCGGTGCCGGCGCTGGCCTCGAGGATGGTCGTCCCCGAGGGGAGGGGGGCGGTGATGTCGAAGACGTCGGGCGCGCCGAAGCCCGGGAGGCCGCGCTCCGGTCGGTGCGGCACCTCCTCCTCGTCCGGCGTCGCGCGGTGCGGGTCCGGGGCGTCGGGGACGGAGGTGTTCCTGAGAGCGTCGCTCATGATCGTCCGATCCCGGCGGCGAGGGCGGGGGCCCAGATCCGCATCGCGTAGTGGCCGAGGCGAGAGGCGATCGGGGCGGCGAGGGCGGTCGGACCTCGCCAGCGTTCATCGTCGGTGAGTCCACGCAGGAGGACGTCGAGGGGTGCGTCGGCGCCATACAACCGGGTCACCCACGTGTCCGCCTGATCACCGGGGAACCGGCCGGAGTACCACTCCCGCTTGGCCTGGGCCACGGGCAGATCCTCGGTGGCGCGGTGTCGGGACCAGGCCATGGCGGCATACGCATGACTCGTCTTGAGGGCGAACGGGATCGGGATGACCTGTCCCCGGTCGCGGACCGCGACGAGGTCGCGCAGTGCGGTGAGCGCATCCGCCCGGTCGATCGGTCCGACGGACAGGTGGGCGGCGGTGTCCTTGGCGGCTCGGCCGATGAGGTGGGCGGTCCACGGTCCGCTGTCGGTCGGCGTCCCGGCGGTCAGGGCGAGGAGGTTGATCCAGGCCTGCAGGCGATGTCGGGCCGAGAGGCTGGAGTAGGTCGTCAGGACGGCCGCGTTCTGGGCCACCCCGCCGACGGTGCCGGTCAGGTGCCGGCCCTCGCCGAGGTCGACGTCGATGTCGACGGCCCCCACCGTGATCGGCGTGCCGTCGTCGCGTCGGTGCAGCACGGTCGTCGCGCGCTCCGCGATGGCTCCCGCCCGCGGACCGATCGCCTTCAGGGCCGCCTGTCCGAGGGCGAGCGGGGGAAGTTCGCCGCGGAGGTACTCCGACTGTTGAACCTGGGCGATGCTGCCTCCGACGAGGAGATCGCGCAGGAGGCGCTCGCCGACTCGCCAACTCGCGAGGCCGTCGAGATCGATGGGAATCGCGTCGTCGGGTGGATCGGCCTCCAGCGGGGTGCCGATGTCGAGCCGGTCGCGCAGGAACGCCCGCGCCGGGTTGGCGAAGAAGTCCTGGAGCCCGGCGAGGTCGAGGTCGGTCGTGGGCTCCGGGGTGAGCGGTCCGGACAGGACGAGGCCGGGAGCCGGGCGGGGTCGAGGGTGCCGGGCGGCTCGGGCGGCCGCGAGGGCCAGCGGGTCGAAGCTGAGCGGCGGGCCCGCGCTGACGTCGAGGTTCGCCGGGTCGAACGGCTGGAGCCGATGCCGCTGAACCGGTGGCAGGGGCTGCGGACCCTCGTGTTCCGGGGTCTCGAGGCCGCGAGCGGCTCGGGCGGCGTCGATGACCTCGCCCAGCGGGACGGCGGGCGCCCGGATGGCGCCGGTGTGGGGGTCGGCCCCGGTGTAGGTGATGACGAGGCTCTCGCCGGTCGCACAGATCGCGTCGAGGAGGAGTTGGCGGTCCTCACTGCGGACGTCGTGCTCGCCGGTCACCGGATGCCGGGCGAGGACGTCGTCACCGTCGACGCCACCGCCTCGGGGAAAGGTCCCGTCATCGAGCCCGAGGAGGACCAGGACGCGGTGGGGGACCGAGCGCATCGGGACCATCGTGCAGACGGTCAGGCCCCCGGTGCGGAAGTTCGCCCGCGTGGGCCGCCCCCGGGCCGAGTTCGCGAGCAGCGCGCGGACGTCTGGAAGGCGCAGGGTCATCCCCGCCTCGGACCGGGCGGCGACGGTCGCGAGTTCCCGACCGAGCTCGGCGCGCTGCCACGCGTCGTCACGTGGGACCTCGGCGAGCGCGTCGACACCGTCGGCGAGCGTGGACATCCAGCCCTCGACGGACGTCGCCGCCAGCATGCCGGCGCGCACGGCGTCGACCCGATCGACGAACTCGCTGACCCGGCCGGCGAGGTCGATCGTCCCGCTGTCGACGTCGTCCACGGGAAGGACACCAGTCACCCAATGGTCGGCCGCCTCGGCGCGGGTGACGCCGAGCAGGACGCGGTCGAGGCCACGGCGCCACGTGTTGTCCTCGACCCCCCCGAGGCCGTATGCCGCCCGGTGCCGCCCGTCGAGTCCCCACCGGATCCCGGACCCGTCGATCCACCGCCCGAACTGCTCGAGGTCGTCCTCGGTGAACGCGAACCGGGTCCGAACCGGGGGGCTCGCGGCGACGTCGAGGAGTTCGCTCGCGGTGATCCGACCGGAGGCGAGGTCGACGAGCCGGCCGGCCACGCCGAGCAGCGGATTGGTCGCGGTCCGTGACCGGTCGGCGAGCTGGACCCGCAGGGTGTGGGCCGGATGGCCCTCACCGGGGAAGCGGAGGTCGGCGAGCCCGAACGCCGCCTGGATCAGCGGCGCGAACGTCTCGATGTCGGGGCACATGACGAGGATGTCGCGAGGCTCGAGCGTCGGGTCGTCGGCCAGCAGGCCGACCAGGATGTCGCGGAGCACCTCGACCTGGCGGGCGGGTCCATGGCAGGCGTGGACCTGGATGCTTCGGTCGGCGTCGGCGATGCCGCGCTCGCGCGCCTCCTGCGGAGTCGGTGAGCGGTCGGCGGCGAGGTCGGCCTGAAGGTGGCTCAGCCAGCTGCGCGCACGGGGTGGACCCGGGCCGAGCGACGCCGTCGCACCGGTGCCGGGCGTCTCGTCGGTGGCCGCCGCCGACGCCAGTCCACGCTGGAGCTCACGCAGGTCCCGACCCAGCGAGGCGAGCAGCGGATGCGCGACGAGATCGCCGGACCGATCCCGGTCCCGGGCCACCGGACCGTCCGCCACCTCACGAACGAGCTTGTCCCACAACGCGGGTGACGGATGGGGAAGCCAGAGGTCGACCCGGTGGCGCCCGCCCAGGGCGGTCAGCAGCTCGATCTCGGTCCGGGCCAGGCGCGTGTGCCCGAACATCGACAGGCGCTCGGGCAGCACCAGCGACGGGTCGCCGTCCCGCAGCCGCGCCACGGTGTCCGTATGCCGATCCACCGGTGTCGGACCCCCGACCCGCTCGGCCAGAGCCCGCCAGAGCGGCGGTTGCCAGGTCAGGTCCCCGTCCAGCCGTCCGCCGACTCCATCGGACCAGACCGGCACGGGAATCCCACCCTTCCGCGCCCCCGCGGGCCCCCTGCCCGGTGCGCCCGCCCAGGCGGCGAGCAGGGCGGGGCGCTGCACGGCATACGACTGGAAGAGGCCGGCCAGACGCCGGGCGACCGAGTAACGCCGACCCGCCCGATGCCGGCCCGCCTCCGTGTCGTCGCCGTGCCCGAGGTGGCGGGCGAGTGGCGCGGCCCATGGCTCGTCGAGGCACTCGTCGATCGTCGCCAGCAGCGGCCAGGCGAGGTTGTCGGGCAGCCACGGGTCGTCGCGGTCCGTGCCGAGGAGGAGGGTGACGAGGGAGTTGGGGCTCAGGAAGCGCACGCCCGCGCACACCCCGTCGCCGGCGCCGGCTCGGGCCCCCAGCCGATGGGAGAGCCGCTGGGTGAGCCAGCGCTCGACGCCCTTGGCCGGGACGACGACGAGTTCCTCGGCCATGGGGTCCTCCGCCGGCACGGCGAGCACCGCGGCCAACCCCTCGGCGAGGAGGTCGGTCCGCGTGGCGCGGTGGAGGTGGAGCGGCATACGGCCAGCCTATGCACGACCCCCGACAACCCTTCGGTCCGCCGACCACCGGGCGCCCGAGCACCGTAGCCTTGGGGCATGGAGCGCGTGTATGCCCCCGTCATCGGCCTCGTCAAGACCGTCTTCCGCGCCCAGGGGCTGAAGTTCACCATTGTCGGCGAGGATCACGTGCCGACCACCGGGGGCGCCGTCATGGCGATCAACCACACGAGCTACTTCGACTTCACCTATGCCGGACTCGGGGCGCAGCGCAGCCGTCGGTATGTCCGGTTCATGGCGAAGCAGTCGATCTTCCAGCATCGGATCGCCGGCCCGCTCATGCGCGGGATGAAGCACATCCCCGTCGACCGGAAGAACGGGGCGGCGTCCTATCGCGCGGCGCTCCAGGCCCTCAAGTCCGGCGAGATCGTCGGGGTGTTCCCCGAGGCGACGATGTCGCGCAGCTTCGAGTTGAAGGAGTTCAAGTCGGGGGCCGCCCGGATGGCGCGCGACGCCGGCGTCCCGATCCTCCCCACGACGCTCTGGGGGGCGCACCGAGTCTGGACCAAGGACGCGCCGAAACACCGGGGGCGCAGCCGGATTCCCATCTTCATCGAGATCGGCGAGCCCATCTGGGTGCCGCGTGGGTCGAATGTCGACGAGGCCACGGCCCGGGTCAAGGTGGCCATGCAGGCGCAGCTGGACCGCCAACAGCTGGCCTACCCGGTGCTCACCGGCGAGGACCGGCGCTTCCTGCCCGCTCGCCTCGGCGGCACCGCCCCCACCCCGGAGGAGGCGCACGCGTTCGACCTGCGCGACATGAGCCGCACCCACGACGAGTTCAATTCTTGATTGCGTCATCTCCTCACCGCCTCGGCGGGTCGGCTCGTTCCTCGCTGTTGATCTCTCGACGGGGGCTATGTGACCCCTCGACGGGGGCTATGTGACCCCTCGACAGGGGCTATGTGGGGTCTCCCGCTGTTTGTGTGGGTGGCTTGGGGGAGGTGTAGCGCGCACGTCGCTCTGGTGCATAGGTTTTCGAC
>JBDIAJ010000025.1:0-33993 GCA_039812345.1 Nostocoides sp.
TGCTCTCCTGTCCTCCGCCCCAGCCTAGTTTTCAGACCAGCTTCCCCGTCTCACAGGAGTCTGTCGGATAGGGGTTGTCGCCGAGGACGGCCCGGCCGTCGACCACCGGCATGGACCCGCGCACTGTCGTGACGAGCTTGTCGCGGACCAGGAAGCTGCACGAGCTGGCCGACGGGTCGATCCGCCAGCGACCCGTCGCCGGCACAGGCAAGGGCCGCGCCGCCTGTCCCTGGGTCACGACCATCCGCCAAGCTTGTCGGCGAGCGGACCGAACAGGTCGGCCACGCTGTATCGCTCGACCCGGTCGGGTCCGGGCAGCAGGGCCGGGTCTTCACCGGGCAGGAGCTCGGACGTCATGACCAGGTGGCTGAGTTCGTCGAGCGCGCTGGCGTCGCGGGCGAACTCGACGACGACCTCGGCTCCGTCGGGACCGACGGCTCGAACTCCCCCGAGCAACGCCTCCCGCAGTGTGGGGTGCGCGGCGATGAGCGGGGCGATGCGCTCCTCTCCGGCTCGCCGCGATGCGGCGAGCGCCTCCGGGCCGCGCGGCCCGTGGAAGGTGACGATCTGGATCTGCACGGGTGTTCCCTTTCGCTGTGGGCCCTTGGTGCGGGCCGGGTCCCCACAGCATCCGAGCCAGTCGCCCGGAGCACCTCAGTGCTGCCACCGAAAGCACCACTGAAGCTCGACGGCGGGCGCCCATACTGGCGGTCATGACCGTTGCTTATGGACGGGAGATCGAGGGCGCTCGTCTCGATGCGGTATGCCGTGCTGCTCGCCTCGGCACGGGTCGTCTCGTCCTGCTGACCGGCGAAGCAGGGGTGGGCAAGTCGCTTCTTGCCACAGTCGCTGCACGGAGTGCGCTCGACGGGGGGATGGCGGTGGCGCGGGGCTGGTGTCTGAGCGAGCCCGGAGCTCCGGCGTTGTGGCCGTGGCTGCGGGTGGCTCGTGACGTGCCATCCCTCGTGCCGCTGCTGCGCGACAACGACGATGACGACGGATTGGAGGGACGCCTGCGCCTGACCGACGCGATCTGCGAGCGCCTCGAGGCGGCGGCCGCCGGGCACGGCCTGCTTGTCGTCCTCGAAGACCTGCACTGGGCCGACGCGCTGTCCGTGGAGATTCTTCGGGGTCTGGCGCACGAGCTCGCATGGTTGCCCATCGTGGTTGTCGCGACGGCCCGCGACCATGCGCTGACAGAGTCGCCGCTGGGATCGGTGCTATCCGTCCTTCTCAGCGCCCCCAACGTCGACCTCCTGCCCTTGGCGGGGCTGTCAGTCGAGGCAGTCGCGCAGTGGCTGGCCGCGAGTTCTCGCACGCAGCCCTGGGTTTCGCTCGCGGACGAGCTTGTCCGGCACACCGACGGCAACCCCTTCTACCTGCAGACCCTCACCACTGAGCCGCCGCCCGAGTCGGGCGTCGACCTGGTGTCGACACTGGCGGCCCGGTCTACCTGGCGCACCGTGGCCACGGCACACCTGAGCGCCCTGCCGTCCGCCGCACGGCATACGATCGGCACCGCCTCCGTCCTGGGCGAACGACTCAGCCCCACCGTGCTGGCGGCGGCACTCGGAGCCGATGTCGCCCAGGTGAGCGACCATCTGCGTCTCGGAGTGACCGCGGGACTATTGGACTTCGGAGAGGGCGGGCTGGCCTTCCGGCATGCCCTCGTCCGTGATGCGGTCGCCGCCAGCCTGAGTGACGTCGAGCGACTGGAAGCGCACACGCGGATCGCTCGCGCGCTCGACGCTGTCGGAGACCCGCTGCTGGCTGGAGTCGCCGCCGGGCATTGGTCGCATGTCCCGGGGGCGCACGCAGCGACCCGATGCCGGGATCTGGCCGCAGCGGCCGCAGCCACCGCCGCGGCTGACCAAGGCGTCGCATTGGCCGAGCTGGCGCTGCGTTCGGCACGGACCCTCGGTGCGGATGATTCCGAGCAGTCGGAGCGACTGCTGGCCCTCGCACGGCTGCAATGGACCGCCGCGCGTCCCCAGGACACCTTGACGACCTGCAGCGAGGCACTCGACCTGGCAGAGGCCGCCGCGCGTCCGGACCTCATGGCCGACCTCACCGTCGTCCCCATGGGTCTGGGCGACCCCCGTATCTCCACCTGGGTGGCGGCGGCCGCTCGCCGCACCCTGGCAACCCTGCCGGGACATGAGCATCTCCGCCGGGCCCGGGTGCTCGCGGCCGCCGCCCTGGCCGCCACCGATCTGCGTCAGCCCGGCTGCGGTCCCGAGGTCGCCAACGAGGCAGGCGTCGACCCGGAAGCCGTCGCGGCGGATGCCTTGGCGGTGGCCGCCGCCAGCGGGGACGTCGACGCCGAGCTGGGGGCCCTGGCTGCCCTCCACTACGTCCTGAGTTATCCGCAAGCCGCCGAGCGGCGGGCCGTCCTGGCCGCCCGCGCCGTCTCCCTCGCACCCAGGGCATCGACGACGATGGGCGCCCTGTGGGGTCATCTCTGGCAGGTCGACATCGACGCGCAGCGCGGCGATCTGCTCGCTGTCGAGGCTCAACGGGAAGCGATCAGCCGGCTTGCCCAGCAGCGAGGTTCGATCATCGCTCGATGGCACGACCTGCGCCTTCAGGCCGCCGTCCACGTCCTCAAGGGTCACTTCGAGGTTGCTCGGCAGACGGCGTTCGAGGCGCGCCGGATCGCCGATCGTGTCGGCGACATCTCGATGATCGGGGGGCACCTCGCGTTCCACGTGACCCTCGGCGTCCTGCGCGGCGACCCAGAGGAGTTCCTCCCCGACACTGCCGAGATCATCGAGCGTTCCCCGCCCATGCCGCTCATCCGGGCGGCGCTCCCGCTCATCCGCGCCGTCCAGGGCGACCTCGAGGGGGCGCGTGCCGCATTGGAGCCGCTGCGCAGCGTGCCGGCCCGTTTCCCGCTCGGCCCGCGGTGGTTTGGCACCGTCGGGCAGATCGGCCTGGCCGCCGTCCTCCTCGAGGAGGCCAGTCTCGCGCGCGATTGCTACGAGCTGCTGGCTCCCATTGCTCCCTGGTGTGGCAGCGACGGCGGCGGCACCCCGGTGGCCGCGGGGTCGGTCGAGACCCGGCTCGGGGCGATGGCGCTGTGCTTCGGCGAGCGCACGTTGGCGGCCGGTCACCTCGAGCGGGCCATCGCCGTCGATGACCGGATCGGGGCGGCACCTGAGGCGGCACTCGCGCGGCTCCATCTGGCTGACTGCCTGACGGACACCGATCCGGCGCGCGCCGCAGGGCTGGTCGTCATCGCGTCTAGCGAGCTGGCCCGGCTGGACATGCCCGGACCCTTGGCCCGTGCTCGAGCACTGCAGGCCCAGCTCGCGACGGAGACTCCCGCCACGTCCGCGGGCCTGACCGCCCGCGAGGTAGATGTCGCCGCGTTGGTCGCCCAGGGCCTGACCAACCGCGAGATCGCCGGCCGACTGTTCGTCTCGGTCCGCACCGTCGAGTCCCACGTGCGCAGCACCCTGGCCAAGCTGGGCCTGCGCAGCCGCACCGAGATCGCGGTCTGGGCCACCACCGCGGGCGCGTCCGCGACAGCGGCCGGCGCCGCCCCACGAGATCGGTGACCGGTATTCGGATGCGTGAGCAGGGTGTGCGGGGGCACATGATTCATGGAGATCCACCGAGCGGGCACCGTCTTCGACGGCGAGCGCGCTCACGTCGGCAGTGAGGTCGTCGTCGCCGAGGGTCGCGTCGTGCACGTCCGGGCGCGCACCCCGCACCCGAGGACGCGACGGCCGTCGACCACGGCGACGAGACGACGATCCTGCCGGGGCTCGTCGACGGCCACCAGCACCTGTCCTGGGGGTGCACCCCGGCCGTCGTCGACGATTGCGTGGGCCTTCCCGCTTGAGGGTTCACATCCAGTGCTAGCCGCCCAAGGAGTGTGGCCGCGACCGGAGAGGGCACACCCAGGCGCGAGGGACAGGTTGGCCAGAGTTCGCGGGCGGCGCGGAACCACACGGCATACCCGGGCACCCGCTCAGAACGGGACGAATGTTGCCATCAGCCCGGTCCCCGAGCCGCGTCCGGAGACGATCCGACAGAACTGTTCCGCATCGAGGGTGATCGCTTCGCCGGAGCTACCCGCCGACCAGTGGCCGCCGGCTGGACCGGTCAGGACGAGGTCGTAGGGTCGCCCGTGTCGCAGGGCCCATTCGGCAACCACGTCGGCAACCAGGACGCCGTCGTGCTAGCGGGTCACGTGCATGGGTCGTCCCAGTGCTTGGGCGATGTCGCTGCGGTGCATCCAGGGGTCGCGGGTGAGGATCGTGTCGGTGAGGAAGCCGATCTTCCATCGCTCCGGCGTCGCGCCGTTGGGGCCGCTGTCGATGATCGTCCTTGCCCGCATGAGCGCTGGTCGGCGCCGGCGCCCGGCGACCGCTTTGGGCCCTGTTCGCCGGACGGCGTCAACCAGGTCGGGGGCGTTCAACCGCTCGTGCTTGCGCACCTGGAGGGCGGTGAGCTCGTCGATCTGGGGCTTCCCCGATCGCTTCGCAGCCCGGCTGGCGCGGGCCAGCTGACGCGCCATCTCGGGCAGGGACGCGGCGAACTCGGCCATCCCGAGCGTGTGCCCTGCCATGTCGCGGATTGTCCAACCGGGGCAGCTGGTCGGCTCGTGCCAGTCCTGCTCGGTCAGGGTAGCGAGCGTGTCAGCGAATCGGGAGTACTCCTCGGCCGCGAGCGCCATGGCCGTTTGGCGGTCGAACCGGGTGTCGTGGATCGTGGTTGGGTCTGCGCTGTGGGTGGGCATTGTGGTCTCCTTCAGAGTCCGAAGTGTTCGGCGAGCATGCCGATAGCCCGGTCGAGCTGTCGCGCGTACCGGTCCCCGCCGGGGTCGTTGGCCAACTGGGCGTCGACCAGTCCCCCGACGACCGCCGAAAACAGGTCGAGGTCCGCCTCGGCGGATACACCGACCTTGTCGAGCTCGGTCCGGGCCAGCTCCCAGACGGCGAGTGATGGGGCATACGCCTGCGCACTGGGTTGGAAGTCGGGGCTGATCCGGGCGTTCATCAACTGGTTTCGAGCCTGGTCGGCGACGGCGTAGTCGAAGTAGGCGTGACCCATCACCGTCATCGCCGTCCGGGGGTCGTCAGGAAGGCCGTCCGCAGCGGCGCGCATGGCGTCCAGGCAGCCGTGCCACGCCTGGCCGAACATCGCGTCGTAGATGGCGTTCTTCGACGCGAAGTGGGAGTAGAGCGAGGGTGGGCGCATTCCGACCCGGTCGGCAACGTCCTTGAGTGTGAAGGCGGCGACGCCCTTCTCGCGGGCGACCTCCCAGGCGGCATCGAGGATCTCCCGACGGGTTGCCGAACGACGTTCGGCAACTCTATTGCGAGTAGGAGAAGCTATCACGATGAGGAGCATCGTCCCGCGATCCATCTCTTGTCAAGAGGCTGCCCCCTTGTGCAGGTCGATCACAGCCGGCTCCTCGTCGTCCGGATTCGCCCGCCGCAGCGCAGCATGGGCCGCGTTTGGCGCATCGTCGTCAGTGGAACACGGATCCGTATGCCGTCAGCCGGCAATATCGCCCCGGTGGCGGGCGGCGCGAAACTGTGCCACCTGAGCGGGCTGCGGGTGACCGGCTCATCGTTCTCGGGCAACCTCGGGCACGGACTGTGCACCGACTGCTCGGTCTACGACATCACCATCGCGAACTCCGTGTTCACCGACAACGCGGGCACCGGCATCTTCCTGGAACTTCTCCGCGAAGGCGTTGGTCGTTGGTGACCGGATCGCCCGGAACCGGCAGGCCGGCCTGCGCGTCAACAACACCTCGGACGTGCGCATCCGGAACAACACCAGCGTCGGCGACGGCCGGCCCCTGGACCTGGTGCAGGAATCGCGGCGCAACCAACCAGACCGATGAGGCCGCCGACCCGCGCCGACCCTGGCCCGACACCGTCATGACCTGGACCCTCGGGCCGGTCGAGGTGCGCGACACCGTGGTCAGCCAGGGCACTGCCGCGGCCGACTGCGTGCTCTGCGTCGAGGACTACGGCGGGCAGATGACCGCCGAGCAGATGGGTGTTCACGTCTCTGTGTGAATCCCCATGCACGACGGGAGATCCGGGACGTGGCTTCGGGATCATCAGCGCCGACAAGGCCGCCCCTGTCGACCGGGCCGCCACCCGATAGCCGCTTCGTTGAAACGAAGTCATGATCGGTTTCATGACGGAAGGTTCTCCTGCGTTCTTGCCGCTGTTGCGTTCGCGGACGCAGGGGGACATCGTCGCGTGGCGCCGGACGCGCCAGCGCTGGTCACCGTCGGCACGTCCCGGGTCCGGGTGTGAGGATTGAGGCATGACGATTCTCCGCAAGGTCGGCGCCACGCTCGACATGTCCGTCAACGCGCCCGCCGACCTCATCCTGTCCATGGCGGTCGCGGCCCATCACGACGTGCAGGAGGAGCACTTCCAGATGACCATCAACGGCCAGGACATGGTCGTCAGCGAGGTCCAGGGCCCGTGCGGATCGCGCTTCCACGTCGCCCGCGGGTTGCCGGTCGGCCGTATGACGCTCACCTACGCGGCAACCGTCACCGGAACCCAGGAGCCCCTCCGCGCGACGCCGCTCGAGTTCATCGAGTCGGTCCGCCCGAGCCGCTACTGCGACTCCGACCGCATGCTCGCCGTCGCCCATGCCGAGCTCGGGGAGGTCGCCGGGACCGACCTCCTCGTCGCCGCGTCCAGGTGGGCGAACGCGCACCTGCAGTACGTCAGCGGGTCGAGCCGGCCCGTCGACTCCGCGCTCGACACCTATCTCGCGCGTCGGGGCGTATGCCGTGACTACGCCCACCTCGTCATCACGTTCCTCCGCGCCTACAACATCCCGACCCGCCTGGTGTCCGTCTATGCGCCGGGGCTCGCGCCGATGGACTTCCACGCCATCGCCGAGGCGTGCCTCGACGGGGTGTGGTACGCCCTCGATGCCACCGGTCTCGCCCCCCGCGAGTCGATGGTTCGGATCGCGACCGGCCAGGACACCTCCGACACCGCGTTCATGACGGTGACTCGCGGTCTCGTCGCGCTGCACGACGTGCAGGTCACCGCTGTCCTCGAGGGCCGCGACCTGCCCGTGGACGACCCGACCGCGCTCGTCTCGTTGACCTGAGCCGGGCCGTCAACCTCGGACGACGTTCGCCGGCGGCTCGCCGCGCCCGAGTCGCCCGAGTTGATCGCGCAGCAGCCGGATGGCGCGTGGCCGCATCGCGCTGCTCAATCCCCCGACGTGCGGGCTGATCAGCACCCCCGGCGCCCGGAACAGCGGGTGGCCGTCCGGGAGCGGTTCGGGGTCGGTGACATCGAGGCCGAACCGAAGCCGCCCGGCGTGGTGGAGGATCGCCGCCGTGTCCGCGACCGGCCCGCGGGCCACATTGACGACAAGGGCGTCGTCCGGGAGGGCGGCGAGGAAGGCGTCGTCGACCAGACCCCGCGTCGCCTCGAGCAGGGGGACGACAACGATGACGATCTCGGTGTCGGGCAGCAAGGTGGGCAGCTCGGCGGTTCCGTGGACGGTATCGACGAGGTCGTCGCCGGGGCGTGGGCGGCTCGCGACCGCCGTGACGTGCGCCTCGAACGGCAGCAGCCGCCGCACGATCGCCCGCCCCACCGAGCCGTAGCCGACCAAGAGGACCCGGCGGTCGGCGAGGGACGGGCGCCAGTCCGGCCGCCAGACACCCCGCTCCTGATCGCGAACGAAGTCGGGCAGTCCGCGCTGGGCGGCCAGCGTGAGGGCGAGCGCGAGCTCCGCCGTCGAATCGTCGTGAAGGCCGGCGGCATTGGCCACGGCGATGTGGTCCGGGAGTTGCTCCGGGACGCCGTCGAAGCCCGCCGTCAACAACTGGACCAACCGCACGCTCGGAATCGACGCGACGTTGGCGATGTGCCGGGCGGCCCCGATGTAGGGGGCGACCACGACCTCGATCGGCTCGCTCGGCGCGGGATCCCGCGGATTCCACACCATCGCGTCCACACCCGGGATGGGGCCCACGTCGGCGAGCCAGTCGGCGTCGGGGAAGGAGGCGAGCACCATACGGCCAGGGTATGGCGATCTCCACGCTCCGGCGAGCCCGAAGACCCGGCGACCCGCGCGTTCCGGTTGCCGCCGCCCGGGCCCACCCGATCGTCGCGACGGGCATGGGGGCCCGCTGATGCGGTCTCCTGGATCCCAATGGACCGCGTTTGCGGATACAGTGCGGGACATGAGCCGATTCCGCGTGCGCGAAGCGGCCGACCTGTTGGGCGTCTCGGATGACACCGTGCGCCGCTGGATCGACCAGGGACGGCTCGGCACCGAACCGGACGAGAGCGGCCGTCAGGTCATCGACGGGGCGGTCCTCGCGGCATACGCGCACCGGCTCGCCCGGGAGACCCCACGCCCGACCCCGATGCCCGTGGTCTCGGAGTCCGCCCGGAACCGGTTCGTCGGACTGGTCACCCACGTCCTGCGCGACACCGTCATGGCGCAGGTCGAGATCCAGGCCGGCCCGCACCGGATCGTCTCGCTGATGAGCCGCGAGGCCGCGGACGACCTCGGTCTCGAGCCGGGCGTGCTCGCCATCGCCGCCGTCAAGTCCACCAACGTCGTCATCGAGGTGCCCGATCATGCCTGACCAGTCCACTCGCTCCCGCCGCGTCCTCTTCGCCGAGGTGGCGCTGGCCGCCCTCGGTCTCACCGGGTGCGCTGCCAAGTCCGGGGACGCGGTGTCGGCCACCGCGCCGAGCACATCGGCGACGGCCGCGCCGTCGTCCTCCGCCTCCGGGACGATCACGGTGCTCGCCGCCGCGTCCCTGCAGGAGGCGTTCACGACGATCGGAGCGGACTTCGAGAAGGCCCATCCCGGGTCGACGGTGACCTTCTCCTTCGGACCCTCCTCCGGACTCGCGACGCAGATCGTCAACGGCTCCCCGGCCGACGTCTTCGCCGCCGCGAGCGTCAAGACGATGACGACGGTCACGGACGCGAAGGCCGCGGGTTCGTCGACGCCGTTCGCCGTGAACTCGATGGAGATCGCGGTGCCACCGTCGAATCCGGCACACATCGCGGCGCTCGCCGACCTCGCCCGAAGCGGGGTCAAGGTCGCCGTGTGCCAGGCCGACGTGCCGTGCGGCGCCGCGGCGGCGACCGTGTTCACGACCGCCAAGCTCGACGTCAAGCCGATCAGCGAGGAGGCCGACGTCAAGTCGGTCCTGACGAAGGTCGAGCTCGGCGAGGTCGACGCGGGCGTCGTCTACGTCACCGACGTCAAGGCGGCTGGTTCGAAGGTCAGCGGCATCGTCATACCGGCGGCGCAGAACACGACGACGACCTATCCGATCGCCGCCCTGACCAAGGCGGCCAACCCGGCCCTGGCCAAGGACTTCGTCGACTACGTCATGTCGACTGCCGGGCAGGGGGTCCTGCGCGACGCGGGCTTCGCGGCTCCGTGACGCGGGGGTCCGCCCCGCACGCGCCCGAGCGCGCCCGGTCCGCCGGCGACGGGACCCCGTGGCAGCTCGGCATGCCGGCCGTGATCGGCGCGAGCTTCCTGCTCCTGCCGTTGCTCGCCCTCGTCGTCCGGGCACCGTGGACCTCGCTCGGCACGCACCTCGCCGCGCCCCCCGTCCGGGACGCCCTGCGCCTCTCCCTCGTCTGCGCGACGAGCGCCGCCGCGCTCGCCATCGTCCTCGGGGTGCCGCTCGCCTGGGTGCTCGCCCGGTCCGTATGGCGCGGGGCCGCCCTCCTGCGCGCCCTCGTCACCGTCCCGCTCGTCCTCCCTCCGGTCGTCGGTGGGGTCGCCCTCCTCAAGGCCCTGGGGCGCAACGGGATCGCCGGGCGGTGGCTCGACGAAGCATTCGGCCTCACCCTCCCCTTCACCACCGCCGGCGTCGTCGTCGCCGAGACCTTCGTCGCGATGCCCTTCCTCGTCCTGGCGATGGAGGGGGCCTTCCGAAGCGTCGACGCCGGGCTCGACGAGGCCGCGACCACCCTGGGCGCCAGCCGATGGCACACCTTCACCCGGGTGACCATCCCCTCCGTCGTCCCCGGGCTCGTCTCCGGCGCCGTCCTCGCCTGGGCCCGCGCCCTCGGCGAGTTCGGCGCGACGATCACCTTCGCCGGCAACTCCCCCGGCCGGACGACGACGATGCCGCTCGCGGTCTATCTCGCGATGGAACGCGATCCCGACGCCGCCGTCGCGCTCTCGCTGGTTCTCCTGTTCGTCGCCGTCACGATTCTCGCGACCCTGCGCGGACACTGGCTGACCGCGGCATGAGTGCCGACCTCGCCCTGACCGGGACCGTATGCCGCGGCGGCTTCGTCCTCGACGCCGACGTGCGTCTGTGCGCCGGTGAGATCGCGGCCGTCCTCGGGCCCAATGGCGCCGGCAAGACGACACTGCTGCGGGCGCTCGCCGGACTCGCCCTCCTCGCCAGCGGCCGGCTCACCCTGGGCGCGACGGTCCTCGACGACCCCGACGCGGGCACTTTCGTGCCGGCCCGGGAACGGCGCATCGGGGTGGTCTTCCAGGACTATCGCCTGTTCCCGCGCATGTCGGTGCGGGACAACGTCGCCTTCGGACCGCGCGCGGCGGGACGCTCGCGGTCGGCGGCCCGCGATCACGCCGACCACTGGCTCGACCGGATGGCCCTGGGCCCGCTCGCGGCGCGCCGCCCGGCCGACATTTCGGGCGGGCAGGCGCAGCGGGTCGCCCTCGCCCGCGCCCTCGCCGCCGATCCCGATGCCCTGCTCCTCGATGAGCCGCTCGCCGCCCTCGACGCGGCGACCAGGGCGGCCGTCCGAAGCGAACTGCGCGACCACCTGGCCGGCTTTCCCGGGCCGGTCGCCCTCGTCACCCATGATCCCGTCGAGGCGCTCGTGCTCGCCGATCGCGTCCTCGTGCTCGACGACGGGCGCGTCGTCCAGGAGGGGGCGCCGCTCGACATCGCCCGACGGCCGGCGACGGCGTGGGTCGCCGGGCTGTTCGGCCTCAACTTCTATCGCGGGCGGTTGGGACCCGACGGAGTCGACCTCGACGAGGGTGGACGACTGCGCGCGACCCCGCACGAGGTCACCGACGGCCGGGTCGTCGTCGCCCTGCGCCCCAGCGCGATCACCGTCCAGCTCGACGAACCCGTGGGGGCCTCGCCGCGGAACGTGTGGCGCGGCGTCATCCGCTCCCTGGAGGTCCACGGCGATCGCGTCCGCCTCGACGTCGACGGCACTCCCCCGGCGCGGGTGGACGTGACGCCGGCGGCGGTCGCCGACCTCGGCCTCGCGCCCGGCCGGGCGGTCTGGCTCAGCGCGAAGGCGACCGAGACGGACGCCTACCGCTGACGGGCGTCACGCGGGCCGTAGGGTTGGGCGGCCGACTGCGAAGGAGACGCCACCGATGGCCGGGTTGCTCGACACCGTCGACATGACGACGGCGTTCCGGCTCGTCGACGTCGCCGGCGTGTTCTGCAATGGCGCGCTCGGGGCGATCGTCGCCCGCAGCCGCCGGTTCGACGCCGTGGGGTTCGTCGTCCTCGGGATCGTCTCCGGCCTGGCCGGCGGGGTCATCCGCGACGTCATGCTCCAGGTCGGGCAGCCGGTCGCCCTCCTCGATCCGGCGTACCTGGCCGCCGCGTTGGCTGGGGTGCTCGCCGCCTACGTCCTGGGGATGGAGCGCCGGGCGTGGCGCTGGCCGCTGATCGGGATCGACGCCCTGGCGCTCGGGTGCTGGGCGGCGACCGGGACGATCAAGGCGCAGGTCGTCGGGCTCGGGGTCCTGCCGTCGCTGCTGCTCGGCGTCATCACCGCCGTCGGGGGCGGGATGGTGCGCGACGTCTGCATCGGGCAGGTGCCCGCGGTGCTCGGCGGCAACACCCTCTATGCCACCGCCGCGCTGGCGGCGTCGGGGTCGATCCTGCTGTTCCCGCCGGCGGCGCGCGGCACCTGGGGAATGGCGCTCGGCATCATCGTCGGCTCCAGCCTCACCCTCGTCGCCCGCTGGCGCGGCTGGTCGCTGCCGGTGGACTCGCACGACGTCGGCATCACCCTCTCCACCAAGCAACTGCGCCGACTGGTGCACCGCAGCGAACGGGCCGGAGCCAAGCGGGAGCGGCGCCGGACGCGGCGGGCGGGCGCGCGGCATACGGACTGAGCGGCGCTCGGGCGCAGGGCGTCGGACCCGGACGGGGCGAACCGGCCTGCCGACGTCAGTTCGTCATGATCTCCCGCGCGAGGGCGTTGGGCATGTAGTCGTAGCGGACGAACTCGCGGGTGAAGCTGCCGGTCCCGTGGGAGACCGAGCGCAGGTCGATCGGGTAGCGGGCGAGTTCGTGCTGCGGCACCTCGGCCCGGACGGTCGTGAACCCGTCGGTCTCGGCCGGCGTGGTCCCGTGGACCTGGCCGCGCCGGCCCCGCAGATCGGCCATGACCGCCCCGACGTGGTCGTCCATGACGGTGACCGTGATGACGTCGATGGGTTCGAGCATCGAGACCGTCGACTCGTTGGCCGCCTCGCGCAGGCCGACCGCGGCCGCGGTCTGGAAGGCCATGTCGGAGGAGTCGACCGAGTGGGCCTTGCCGTCATAGAGGGTGACCCGGACGTCGACGCACGGATAGCCGGCGAGGACGCCCTTCTCGAGCTGGTTGCGCACGCCCTTCTCGACCGACGGGATGAACTGGCGCGGGACCGCGCCGCCGACGACCTTGTCGACGAACTCGATCCCTGCGCCCCGCTCGAGCGGCTCGATCTGGATCTTGACGACGGCATACTGCCCGTGCCCGCCGGACTGCTTGACCAGGCGGCCCTGGATGTCGCAGGCCCGGACGAAGGTCTCCCGGAGGGAGGTCTTCATCGGTTCGGCCTCGACGTTGACGTTGTAGCGGTCCTTGAGGCGGGCGAGCAGGTCGTCGACGTGCGCCGGGCCGAGTGCCCACAGGACGAGTTGGTGGGTCTCGACGTTGTGCTCGAGCCGCATCGTCACGTCCTCGGCGACGAGCCGCTGCAGGGCGGAGGCGAGCTTGTCCTCGTCCGCCTTCGACGCCGCGTGGATGGCGACCGGCAGCAGCGGCTCGGGCAGCAGCCACGGCTGGACGAGGGCCGGCTGCTCGGGGCTCGACAGGGTGTCGGACGTCTCGGCGTGGGCGACCTTGGTGACCCAGACGAGTTCGCCGGCGATCGCCCCGGTGCGCGGCACCGACTCATCCGCGGAGAGGGTCGAGATGTGGCCGACCCGGTCGCCGTCGGAGTCGTGGTCCTCGTGTCCGGCCATCGGTCGGCCGGCGAAGTCCTCGAGGTGGCCGGAGACGTGGAGCGGCTGGTCGGGGGCGATCGAGCCGGAGAAGATCCGGACGAGGGCGAGCCGCCCGATGTACTGGTCGCTCGTCGTCCGCACCACCTCGGCCACCAGCGGCCCGGCCGGGTCGCAGGTGATCGCGCCGAAGTCCCCGCCGTCCGGGGTGGTCACCTCGGGCAGCCAGGCATCGGTCGGCGCCGGGAAGCCGCCCTCGAACAGGCGCAGCAGTTCGTCCACCCCGACGCCGCTCGCCCAGTGCGTCGGGACGATCGGGAAGAAGCGGGCCGTGGCGATCGCCATACGGAGGTCGTCGCGGAGGGCATCGGCGTCGAGTTCCTCGCCACCGAGATAGCGGTCGAGCATCGTCTCGTCCTCGGACTCCTCGATGATCGCCTCGACCACACCGCCGCGCAGGTCCTCGATGACGTCGCTCTGGTCCTGGTCGGGCTCGCCGACGACGCTGCCATCGGGTCCGTGGACCTCGCGCCCGAGGAGATCGAGCAGGCCGGTCACCTTGTCACCCAGCAGGATCGGCACCTGGAGCGGCTGGGTGTCACCGAAGGCGCGGCGGCAGGCCTCGACGATGCTCGCGTAGTCGTCGCGGGTCTGCTCGAGCTTGGTCAGGGCGACGGCGCGCGGCATCCCGACCGCGGCGCACTCGCGCCACAGCATCCGGGTGGCCTCGTCGACGGAGGCACCGGCGGCGACCACGAAGAGGGCGGCGTCGGCGGCCCGCAACCCGGCGCGGACCTCGCCGACGAAGTCGGGGGCCCCGGGGGTGTCGACGAGGTTGATCAGCACGTCGCCGCGGCCGATCGCCGACATCCGCAGGGAGGTGGACGCCCCGCCCTCGTCGCGGCGTCGTCCGGCCGCCTCACCGAACACGAGCCGGTCGAACAGGGTGCTCTTGCCGCCACCGCTCGGTCCCACGAGAACGACGTTGCGGATCTGCGCGGGGGACGCGGGGACGGGCAGGGCGGCACCACCATTGGGACGACTCATGCGGTCCACCTTAACTACTCGCGTGCGGTGGTCGCGTCCGCCGGGGCCGGGGGGTGGTCAGTGCCCGGCGGCGGCCGTGGCGAGGGCGTCGCGGATGCCGTTCTCCTGGTTTCCGAGGACCGGATCCCGGCGCGTGACGACGTCGGCGACGGCCTTGATCGCGGCGAGCTTCTCGCGCTGCGAGCCCGCCTCCCAGACGTCGCCGAACCGCTCGCCCTGGGTGTCGCCCACCCCGTCGGTTCGTATGCCGAGTGCCCGGCACGTCGCGATGGCGCGCGGCAGGTGGTAGGCCTGGGTGACGGCGATGAGGTGGTCGACGCCGAAGATCCGCTTGGCCCGGGCGCACGAGTCATAGGTGTCGCGTCCGGCGAAGTCGCGCACGATCCGGTCGGCCGGAACCCCGTGCGCGACGAGGTAGTCCAGCATCGCGGTCGGCTCGTCATACGCGTGGGTGCGGTTGTCGCCGGAGACGAGGATGACCTGCACCTTGCCGGCGTCGAACAGGGCCTTGGCGACGTCGAGGCGGTAGGCGAGATACGGCGTCGGCTGCTTGTCGGGGGTCAGGCCGGCGCCGAAGACGAGGGCGACGGGCGCGGGCGGGACGTCGGCCACCGCATACGTGTGGCCGGAGGCCTCGCCGGCGATCCAGGCGTTGGCGCCCACCGGCACGGCGAGGACGCCGGCGGTGAGCACCCCCGCGGCGATGAGGAGCTTGCGCCGTCGCGTCACGAGACCAGGGTACGTCGCAACCGGTGCGGGGCCGGGGGGCGTGTGAGATCGTGTGCCCATGGGCAATATGGTCTGGCGCGTGCTCGGCACGGGGGCGGCGGTCGTGGCGGGAATCGTCGCCAACAAGTCGGTCTCGACGATCTGGCA
The DNA here is from genome assembly GCA_039812345.1 of Nostocoides sp. Lineage (GTDB taxonomy): Bacteria > Actinomycetota > Actinomycetes > Actinomycetales > Dermatophilaceae > Nostocoides_A. The sequence goes on from JBDIAJ010000025.1 coordinate 15,138, forward strand.
GAAGGCCGGCAAGGACGCGAGCGTGGACCCGCAGAACCCCAACACCCCGCTCGGCGAGGCACTCGCGCTGGCCGTCCTCAGCGCGGCGGCGGCGGCCCTCGCCAAGACGTTGTTCACCCGCAAGGCGGCGGCCTACTACGAGCAGTCGGCCGGGCACCTGCCCCAGCCGCTGCTCGACCGGGAGCAGGCCCGGACCGCGTGACCCCTCAGGCGAGGATCGTCGGCAGCGGCGCGAAGCCGTTGAAACCGACGGTCGAGTAGCACGTCGTGTAGGCCCCGGCCGCGTGGAAGGTGACCCGATCGCCCTCGGCGAGGCCCAGCGGGAGGCGGACCGGGACCTTCTCATAGAGCACATCCGCGCTGTCGCAGGTCGGGCCGGCGAGGACGCAGGGACCCGTGGGGCCGTCGACGGTCGTCGTCAGGCGGTAGCGGATCGCCTCGTCCAGAGTCTCGACGAGGCCGGTGAAGACGCCCGCGTCCAGGAAGACCCAGCGCTGGTCGCCGCGATCGACGATGCCGATGACCGAGGAGACGAGGACGCCGGCGTCGCCGACGAGACCACGACCGGGCTCCACGACGAGATCCGGCGTGTCCGCGCCGAACGCTCGTTCCACGGCTGTCCGTATGCCGATCCCGTAGTCCGCGAGCGGCGGCGCCGCACCGCCGTGGTCGGCCGGGAAACCCCCGCCGAGGTCGAGCAGATGCGGTCGGAATCCGTGCGCGCGCAGGTCGTCGAAGACGGCCGCGGCCTCGGCGACCGGGACGTCCCAGGCGCGCGGGTCGCGCTGCTGGGAGCCGACGTGAAAGCTGATCCCGGCGGGGTCGAGATTCCGCGCGCCCGCGTGCCGGAGGATGTCGAGGGCCTCGCCCGGCAGGGCGCCGTACTTGCGCGAGAGCGGCCAGTCGGCGCCGGCGCCGGAGGTGAGCAGGCGGCATACGACCGCGGAGCCGGGGGCCACCCGGGCGACCTTGTCGACCTCGCCGTGGGAGTCGACGACGAACAGCCGCACCCCGGCCGCGTGGGCGGCGGCGATGTGATCGGCCCGCTTGACCGGGTTGGAATAGAGGAGTTCGGCGGGGGTCGCGCCGGCGGCGAGCACGAGGTCGACCTCCGCGGGGCTGGCGACGTCGAACCGGGCCCCGGCGCCGTGGAAGGCGGCGAGGAGTTCGGGGGCGGTGTTGGCCTTGACGGCGTAGTGGATCGCCACCTCGGGCAGGACGCGCTGGAAGGCGTGCAGTCGCTCGACCGCGGCGGCGACGTCGAGCAGGAGGTAGGGAGTGGCGGTGGCGCCGGCGGGGGATGTGGGGGATTGCGGCGAGACGGCGGTGGCGGTCACGGTCGGGCCTCTCTGGGCGGGCGGGGGTGCTCGCGCGAGAAGAGGACGGACGACGGCCGGTGATACGCGCCGTCGCCAGGCGAACCCCGTCGAGAGATCACCTAGGAGCCGTCGAGAGATCACCTAGGAGCCGTCGAGAGATCACCTAGGAGCCGTCGAGAGGTCAAACCCAGCGAGGGTGAGCAACCAGATCGTGTTCGCGACGGGCGCCGCCGCGACTCAACCGACCGGGGTCAGGCGGGCGGGGACGAACTTGTGCCAGGGGGTCCCGGCATACGGATCGCGGTCCTGGCCGCGGGTCAGGGAGTTGGGGGCGATCCCGGTGACGACGCGGCCGCCGTCGTCCAGGTGGTCGAGGCCGAACCCGTTGGGCAGGGCGATGTGCCCGTCCTGACGGCCGTCGTCGATGCTGACCCGCGCCGTCGCGCGGCCGGCCGGGGTCTCGAGGACGACCTCGTCGCCCGGGGTGAGGCCGAGCTTCTCCGCGTCATTGGGCGAGATCCGCAGCGGGCCGTCCTCCTCGCGGCGGCGCCAGGCGGGGTCGCGGATGATCGTGTTCGCGGTGAAGGCGCGCCGCTCGCCTGCGGAGAGGACGAAGGGCCATTCCTCGGTCGGGCCCGGCGGGGTCGTCGTCGCCAGGGCCCGGACGTCGGCGAGCAACTCCGGTATGCCGAGGTGCACCTTCCCGTCCGAGGTCTTGACCCGGCTCCACACCGCCGCCTCGGGGTCGGCGGAGTCGTCGGCGAAGACGATCCCCGATGGGCCCGCGAGGATCGCGTCGAAGAGGGCGTCGCCGCTCGCGTGACCGGCCGCCATGACGGACGTCGGGTTGGCGCGGAAGGCGAGTTGGGCGGCGCCCCAGAGGAGGCTGGCGCTCGCCATACGGTCGGGGAGGGTGGGGCCGAGGGCGCGATAGAGGAGGACGGGGGCGAGGGCGGCGAGGGCCGGGTCGCTCATCGTCGCCGTGACGAAGGCGGCGGCGAACGGCATCCGGCCCTGCTCGGCGGCCTCGGCGAGCCGGGCGACGACCGCGGGGTCGAGGGCACCGGAGGCCTCGACGAGGCGCGCGTGGATCTCGGCCTCCTCCAACAGCCCCTCGGGGGCGTCGAGGATCGGCGGCCGGAGGTGGAAAACGTTGTGCGGGAACTCGAAATTGAAGAACGTCGCCTCGGGCTTCTCGAACTGCGTCGGTGCCGGGAGGATGTAGTCGGCCAGGCGGGCCGTCTCGGTCATCGCGACATCGATGACGACGAGGAGGTCGAGCGCCTCCAGCGCCTCGGTCATCCGGCGGGAGTCGGCAAGGCTGTGTGCGGGATTGGCCGACTCGACGAGCATGGCCCGGAAACGCTTCGGGTGGTCGGTGAGGATCTCGTCGGGGATGACATTGCACGCGACGAGACTGCCGATGACCGGCGACCCGGTGACCGGGGTGACGACGTTGTGGAGGGAGTTGTCCCGGCGGGCGGAGGCGAGCGGGACGAGGGCGGCGGGGACGAACGCGGTGCCCGGCTTCCCGAGGTTGCCGGTCAGCAGCCAGACGAGCTTCTCCAGGTAGCTGACCAGCGTCGAGTGGTGGTTCATCTGGATGCCGAGGTCCTCGAAGAAGGCGACGCTCGACGCGGCGGCGATGCGGCATACGGCTTCGCGGACAAGGGCTTCCGAGACACCGGCGATGGTGCAGAAGGCCGCGACATCGACGTCGGCGACGGCGGCGTGGACGTCGTCGAGTCCGGTCGCGTGCTCCTCCAGCCAGGCGTCGGCCGTCAGGTGATCCTGGACGACGATGGCGACCATGGCGGCGAGAAGCCAGGCGTCGCGCCCAGGCCGGACCTGGAGGTGGATGTCGGCGAGGTCGGCGCTCTCGGTGCGGCGCGGGTCGATGACGACGAGGGTGCGCTCGGGGTCGCGGGCGATCTCGCGCAGGACGGTCCGGGCGTGCGGGAAACCGTGGGACTGCCACGGGTTCTTGCCGAGGAAGACGGCGACCTGCGCGTGCGCGAGGTCGGAGCGGACGAGCGCGGCGCCGAGCATGTTGGCGTTGACCCAGAACTCGCCGGTCTTCTCCTGGGCGAGCGCGCTGGAGCGGAACGTCGCGCCGTATGCCGCGAGGGTCGCCCGCGCGTAGCCCCCGCCGAGGTGGTTGCCCTGCCCGCCGCCGCCGTAATAGAGGATCGTGTCGCCGCCGTGGGTCGCGCCGATCTCCGTCAGCCGCGCGGAGATCTCGCCGATCGCGCTGTCCCAGGAGACCTGTTCGAAGGTGCCGTCGGGGCGGCGGCGCTGAGGGTGCAGGACGCGCTCGGCGCGGCCGTTCTGATAGCGGTCGAGGCGCAGCGGCTTCTCGCAGGTGTAGCCGTGGCTGCCGGGGTGGCGCTTGTCGCCGCGGATCTTGACGAGATTGCGCCCCTCCGGCCCGCCGAGGGCGACCTCGAGGCCGCAGTTGCATTCGCAGAGGATGCAGGCGGTCGGTTGCCAGGTGTCGGCGGGCGTCGTCGTCATGGGTGGGACCTTAGTAGCAGATCGCTACTGAATGCTAGGGTCCGTGACATGCGACACGAGGAGTTGCGGGATGAGCAGTGTCCGATCGCGCGCTCGTCGGCGATCCTCGGTGAGCGCTGGGTGTGGTTGATCCTGCGGGCGGCGTTCAACGGGGCGCGGCGATTCGAGGACTACCAGCAGGGCACCGGGGCGGCCCGGACGATGCTCGCCGACCGACTCGGGTTGCTGGTCGAGCACGGGATCCTCGAGAAGCGCCTCCCCTCCGGCGCGACCTCCGGGCATCGCGAATATCGCCTGACCGACAAGGGCTTCGCGCTCTTCCCCGCCTATCTCGCGCTGGTCGAGTGGGGGAACACGTGGACCGGGCTGGAGACCCCGGTGACGGTCGAGCACGTCGGGTGCGGGCGGCATACGCATCCGGAGGTGGTGTGTTCGGTATGCCGCGAGCCCCTCACCGCGCGCTCCACCCGCGCGCAGTGGCGGGTCAGGTCACCAGTGGAGCGTCGTGGCGAGGGGAACCCCGGGGCGATAGGCGAGGTGCAGGTGGCTCGGGGCGTCGAGGACGGCGAGGCGCGCCGGCAGGCCGACCTCGATCCGGCCGATGTCGGTGCGGCGCAACGCCATCGCCGCGCCCCGGGTGGCCGCGAGGAGGGCCTCGGCCGGTGACATCCGCAACTCGCGGACGGCGAGGGCGATGACGAACGGCATCGAGGAGGTGTTGCAGGTCCCGGGGTTGCAGTCGGTCGCCAGGGCGAGGGTGACGCCGGCGGCGAGGAGACGACGGGCGTCGGGATACGGCATCCGTGTGGAGAACTCGACCCCGGGGAGCAGGGTGGCGACGGTGTCGCCGTCGGCGAGCGCGGCGATGTCGGCGTCGTCGAGGAAGGTGCAGTGATCGACGCTGGCGGCGCCGACATCGACGGCGAGGCGGACGCCCGGGCCGGGGCCGAGTTGGTTGCCGTGCACCCGCGGCAGGAGGCCGGCCGCGACCCCGGCGGCGAGGATGGCGCGGGACTCCTCGGCGTCGAAGGCGTGCGGGGAGGCGGGCTCGCAGAAGACGTCGACCCACCGGGCCAGCGGCGCGCAGGCGGCGAGCATCGGGCCGGTGACCAGATCGACATACGCCCCTCTGTTGGAACGGAACTCGGGTGGTATGACGTGCCCCCCGAGGTAGGTCGTCTCGTCGGTGACCTCGCGGGCGAGCCGCAGGAGGCGGGCCTCGGTCGGGACGTCGAGGCCGTAGCCGGACTTGATCTCGAACGTCGTGCTCCCCTGGGCGCGCAACTCGGCGACTCGGGTGTGCAGGAGCGCGCGGAGGTCGTCGTCGCTCGCCGCGCGCGTGGCCGCGACCGTCGTGGCGATCCCGCCGCCGTCGTAGCGCTCGCCGGTCATCCGCGCGGCGAACTCGGCCGCACGGTCGCCGGCGTAGACGAGGTGGGTGTGCGAGTCGACGAAACCGGGGATCACGCTGCGGCCGCCGACACTCACCCGCCGGTCGGCGGGCGGCGCGTCCCCCGCCGGGCCGATCCAGGCGATCCGGTCGTCCTCGACGACCAGCGCCGCCTCATGCCGTATGCCGAGTGCCTCCTCCGCGCGCCCCTCGCCCGAGCGCTCGCCCGCGCGCTCGCCCCCCGCGCAGGTGACGAGTTCGCCGATGTCGGTGACCAGGATCGACTGTGCCCCGGAGGCCCCCGCGTCGCGGACGGCCTGCGTTGCGGGGAGGCGGGACGTGGCACCGGGCGGAGAACCCGTCACGAGCGGCGGACCTCGTCGAAGGCGTCCATGAGGAGGCGGCCGACGTCGCCGAGCCGGTGGTGGCCGTCGGCGGCGACCAACTCGCCGGCGACGACCGTGGCGACGATGTCGGCGGAGGAAGCGGCGTAGCCGATCTGGTAGGGCCGGGCCCCGGCGGTGCGCGGCGAGTCCCGCTTGACGACGACGAAGTCCGCCAGCGACCCGACCTCGACCCGGCCACCCTCGGGCCAGCCGAGCGAGCGATAGCCGTTGACGGTCCCGATGACATAGAGCTGGGGGATGGAGAACCGGCCCCGCTCCCCCGTCACGAGCCGCTCGTGCATCTCCAGCCCCCGCAACTCCTCGAACGGGTCGACGATGGCGTGTTGGTCCGAGCCGATGCACAGGGACACTCCCGCGTCGGCGAGCGCGCGGGACGGTCCGATCCCGTCGGCGAGGTCACGCTCGGTCGTCGGGCAGATGCACGCCGAGACGCCGGCCCGCCCGAGGACGGCGATGTCGTCGTCACTGACGTGCGTCGCGTGCACAGCGGTGAACCGCGGCCCGAGCAGCCCGGCCTCGTCGAAGATCCGGGTCGGGGTGCGCCCGTAGTGGAGGTTCGCGGCGGCGTTCTCGGCGAGCTGCTCACTGAGGTGGGCGTGCACGGGGCGGGCCCCGACCACCGAGGCGAAGTCGTGCAGGGCCTCCCGCGGCACGGCCCGAACCGAGTGCGCCGCCGCGCCGATCCGGATCGTCGGCTCGTCACGCAGCAACGCGACCCGGTTGATCCAGTCCGAGACGTGTCCGTCGCCGAACCGGCGTTGGACCGGGTCCAGATCGAAGTGCCCGCCCCCGAAAAGGCCGCCCTTGAGGTAGCACGTGTCGAGGAGGGTGAGTCGGATGCCCGCCTCGCGCGCCGCGGACATGAGGGCGTGCCCCATGGCGTTGGGATCGGCATACGGCCGGCCGTCGGTGTCGTGGTGGAGGTAGTGGAACTCGCCGACCACGGTGTAGCCCGCGCAGACCATCTCGGCGAACACCGCCCGGGCGAGCCGGAAGTAGCTCTCGGGTGTCAGGACCCGGGCGAGGGCGTACATCTGCTCCCGCCAGGTCCAGAAGTCCCCCGTTCCGCTGTTGGTGCGTCCCCGCAGGCCCCGGTGGAAGGCGTGGCTGTGCGCATTGGCGAGACCCGCGGCCAGCACGCCGTCCAGCCGGATGTCGTCCTGCGTCGGGGAGGTCTTGATCGCCACGGCGGTGATGACGCCGTCCTCGACCTCGATCCGGACCCGGTTGGCGGCGCCGTCGGGGAGGATGGCGATCGGCGCCCAGTAGGTCCTCATCGCGCATCCCCTGTCAACTCGATCACGACGCCGACCAGAGCGTCGATGCCGGAGAGGCAGTCTGCCGCATCGGCGTGTTCGGCGGGTGAATGCGAGACGCCGGTCGGGTTGCGGACGAACAGCATGGCGCTGGGAATCCCCGCCTGCGTGAGCACGCCGGCGTCGTGCCCGGCCCCCGTCCCGAGCATCGGTATGCCGCCCAGCGCCTCCGCGAGCCGGCTCGCCAGCGCCGGGTCGAACCTCGTCACAGGGGTCCACGACTCCTCGCGGACCGCACCCCCCGCTGCCGCCGCCGTCGCCGTCACGTCTTGTATGACGCCGCGCACCGCCTCGGGGTTGCCTCCGCGGGCGTCGAGCCAGGCGGTGGCGTGGCTGGCGATCGCGTTGATCCCGCCGGGTTCGACGGCGACCCGGCCGACGGTGGCGAGGCAGCCGCGGCGCTGGGCCGAGGCGCGAGCCTCCTGCACCACGCCGGCGAGGGCGAGGAGGGCGTCGCGGCGGTCCTCGAGACGAGTCGTGCCGGCGTGGTTGGCCTCCCCGGGCAGGTCGATCCGCCAGCGCCCGTGCGGCCAGATGTCGGTGCCCACGGCGACGGGGGCGTCGAGGTCGGCGAGCGCCCGTCCCTGCTCGACGTGGAGTTCGACGTAGGTCCCGACGCGGCCGAGGGTCTCGGGGTCGGGTCCGATCCCCTCGGGATCGCGGCCCGCCGCCCGCATCGCCTCGGCCATGGTCACCCCGTCGGCGTCGGACAGGGCTCGGGCCCGGTCGGGATCGAGGAGCCCGGTGAGAACCCGGGACCCGGCGAGCGCGATCCCGAACCGCGCGCCCTCCTCGTCGACGAAGTTGGCGATCCCGATCGGGCGAGCGGGCCCGAACCCCCGCGCCCGAAGCACGTCCAGCGCGAGGAAGGCGCTGACGACGCCGAGCGGACCGTCATACGCACCGCCGTCCGGGACCGAATCGAGGTGACTGCCGAGGACGAGGCCGGGGCCGTCCGCGTCGGGGTCACCCCACCACGCCCACTGGTTGCCCATCCGGTCCTCGGTCAGGTCGAGGCCGCGCCGGGCCGCTTCGGCGGCGAACCACTCCCGCAGGTCGTGGTCGGTCCGGGTCCAGGCGAACCGCCGATACCCGCCCGTATGCCGATCCCGCCCCACCGGGGCAAGGTCGCCCCACATCGCGGCGAATCCCGACGACTCAGTCATGCCCCCATTCCACCAGGTCAGTGCGCACGGGCGGACGCGAGGCGCGCGCGGCGGCCGGGGCGGGGAGTCAGCCCTCGCGCATCGGCACCCGCACGCCGCGGTCGGTGGCGACCTCGTCGGCGCGGTCGTAGCCGGCGTCGACGTGCCGGATGACCCCCATGCCGGGGTCGTTGGTCAGGACCCGGGCGAGCTTCTCCGCCGCGAGCGGCGTGCCGTCGGCGAGGCTGACCTGCCCGGCGTGGATCGAGCGGCCGATGCCGACGCCGCCGCCGTGGTGGAGTGAGACCCAGGTCGCGCCGGAGCTGGTCGCGGTGAGGGCGTTCAGCAGCGGCCAGTCGGCGATCGCGTCGGAGCCGTCGAGCATGGCCTCGGTCTCGCGGTAGGGGCTGGCGACCGAGCCGCAGTCGAGGTGGTCGCGGCCGATGACGATCGGCGCGCTGACCGCGCCGGAGGCGACCAGGTCGTTGAAGGCGAGGCCGGCCTGGTCCCGCTCGCCGTAGCCGAGCCAGCAGATGCGCGCCGGAAGTCCCTGCCACGCAATCCGTTCCTGGGCGCCCCGGATCCACTTGTGGAGGCGGTCGTTGTCCGGGAAGAGGTCGAGGACGGCCTTGTCGGTGGCGGCGATGTCCTTCGGGTCGCCGGAGAGAGCCACCCAGCGGAACGGGCCCTTGCCCTCGCAGAAGAGCGGTCGGATGTAGGCCGGGACGAAGCCCGGGAAGGCGAAGGCGCGGTCGTAGCCGCCGAGGCGGGCCTCGTCGCGGATGCTGTTGCCGTAGTCGAAGGTCTCGGCGCCGCCGTCCAGGAAGCCGACCATCGCCTCGACGTGGCGGGCCATCGACTCCCGCGCGCGGTCGGTGAACTCCTCGGGCTTCTTCTCGGCATACTCGGCCCACTCGTCCAGGCCGATGCCGGTGGGGAGGTAGGACAGCGGGTCGTGCGCGCTGGTCTGGTCGGTGACGATGTCGATCTCGACGCCGCGGCGCAGCAGCTCGGGGAAGACCTCGGCGGCGTTGCCGACGACTCCGACGGACCAGCCGCGCCGTTCTTCCTTGGCGCGCAACGCCTTTGCGATGGCGTCATCGAGATCGTCGGCGACCTCGTCGAGGTAGCGGTGCTCGACCCGGCGCTGCAGGCGATGGGGGTCGACGTCGACGATCAGGCAGGCGCCGTCGTTCAAGGTGACGGCGAGCGGCTGCGCGCCGCCCATCCCGCCACAGCCGCCGGTGAGGGTCAAGGTGCCGGCGAGGGAGCCGCCATACCGCTTCTCGGCGATGGCGGCGAAGGTCTCATAGGTGCCCTGGACGATGCCCTGGGTACCGATGTAGATCCACGATCCGGCGGTCATCTGGCCGTACATGGTCAGGCCGAGGTGCTCGAGGCGCCGGAACTCCGGCCAGTTCGCCCAGTCGGGGACGAGGTTGGAGTTCGCGATCAGGACGCGCGGGGCCCACTCGTGGGTGCGGAAGACGCCGACCGGCCGGCCGGACTGGACGAGCATGGTCTCGTCGGCGGCGAGGGTGGTCAACGTGCGGACCATCGCGTCATACGACCGCCAGTCGCGCGCGGCCCGGCCGGTGCCGCCATAGACGACGAGGTCGTCCGGGCGTTCGGCGACCTCGGGGTCGAGGTTGTTCATGAGCATCCGCAGCGGGGCCTCGGTGCTCCACTGGCGGGCGGTCAGGGTGGTCCCGCGCGGTGCGCGGACCGGGCGAGCGCCGTCCATACCGGTCTCCTTCGACCTCGTTCTTGCCGTATGCCGCTTCGCATCCTCCCACCTGCTCGCCCACCGCGTTCCCCTGGTTCCCAGGACCCTCACAGGAAGTTCTCAGTCATGCCCGGCATCGTCTGGGCCATGCCGCGGAGTGTCCCCCAGCCCCGCACCCCCCAGCCGCGGCGGGCAGTGCTCCTCGGCGCCGCGGGACTGAGTCTCGCCGCTTGCACCGGGGAGACCGAATCGTCCAGCAGTCGCGTGCTCGCCACCGAGTCGGCGTCCGCGACATCGGCGAGCGCGGCGAACCCGACCACGACGGCGGCCCCCTCGACGTCATCGGCTCGACCACCGCACCTGGCCACGACGCCGGGACCGGACATCGTCGCCGGCCCGGCCGATTCCGGCGCGGTCGCCTTGACCTTCCACGGCCAGGGCGCGCTGCCGTTGACCCGGGCGATCCTCGACGCGTGCGCGGCTTCGGGAGCCTTCATCACCGTCTTCGCGGTCGGCACCTGGCTGCACGACAACCCGGGCATCGGCCGCGAGATCCTCGCCGCCGGACACGAGCTCGGCAACCACACGTGGAGTCACCAGCAGATGCCCGGCCTCTCGCTCGCCGAGGCGCGGACCGAGATCGCCCGGGGAAGGCGGCGCTCGTCGACGCGACCGGCGCGCCGGGATGGTGGTTCCGGCCGTCGGGCACCCACGCGAGCACACCAACGATCCGGCGCGCCGCCACCGACGCGGGCTACGCCCGCTGCGTCTCCTACAGCGTCGATCCGGAGGACTTCCTCGACCCCGGCGCGCCGGCGGTCCGGGACCGCACCCTGGCCGGTGTCCGCCCGGGGTCGATCGTCAGCCTCCATCTCGGCCATCCCGGCACCGTCGAGGCGATCCCCGCCATTCTCGCCGGTCTGCAGGCCAAGGGCCTGCGCGCCGTCACGCTGACCCGACTCCTCGCCTGACATGGGCCTGCGGAGGTGGTCCCTCGCGCTGAGCGGTGTCGTCGCGCTAGCGGTCACCGTGGCCGCGTGCACCGGGGCGGACCCCGCGCTGACCCGGACGGCCACGACGACGAGCCCGGCCCGGCCCGGCTCGTCGACGGGCCCGTCCACCACGCCCGCCGGGCCGGCGAATGTCTATGCCGCGGCCGGCAGCGGGATGGTCACCGGGATCGCGGCGAAGGCGCGTCCGTTGGTCTACGTGCCCAACTCGATGACCGACACGGTGCAGGTGATCGACCCCGCGACCTACCGGATCATCCGCACCTTCCGCACGGGGCGTGAGCCGCAGCACGTGGTGCCGTCCTGGGACTTGCGCACCCTCTGGGTCAACTCGGACCTGGGCAATGAGCTGATCCCGATCGACCCGATGACCGGGCAGGAGGGCAAGGCGGTCGCGGTGGACGACCCCTACAACCTCTACTTCACGCCCGACGGCAGGTCGGCCCTGGTCATGGCCGAGCGGCTGCGCCGCATCGACGTCCGCGATGCCCACAGCCTTCGACTCGAGCACTCGCTCCCGGTCCCGTGCTACGGCGTCAATCACGCGGACTACTCCGCAGGGCTCGACTTCTTCCTCGCCAGCTGCGAGTACAGCGGCAAGCTGCTCGTCGTCGACCGCGACGCCACCCGGGTTCGCGCGGTGATCGATCTCAACGGCATCCGGACGCCGGGAGCCACCAGCCCCTCGGTGGCGATGCACATGCCGGGCCCCAAGCAGGAGTTGCGCCCCGGGGCGAGCGCCATGCCGCAGGACGTCCGCCTGACCCCCGACGGCCGGCACTTCCTCGTCGCCGACATGCTGCGCAACGGCGTGTGGGTCATCGATGCGCGGAAGCTGACCTACGAGCGCTTCATCCCGACCGGGCTCGGGGCGCACGGGATCTATCCCTCGCGGGATGCTCGACGGATCTTCGTGTCCAACCGGGACGCCGGGACGATCAGCGTTCTGGACGCCACCACGCTGGATGTCGTGGCGACCTGGCGGATTCCCGGTGGCGGCTCACCCGATATGGGCGGGGTCACGGCCGACGGGACGCAGTTGTGGCTCTCCGGGCGCTACCACTCGGTCGTCTACGTCTTCGACACCCGCACGGGCCGATTGCTGCACCGGATCGCGGTCAACGCCGGACCTCACGGGCTCGCCGTCTGGCCGCAGCCCGGCCGTTTCAGCCTGGGCCACACCGGCAACACTCGGTGAGCGGCATGCCGTCCGGGTGCCGCACACTGTCACGTATGGGCAGTCTGGACACCTGGGAGCGGCGCCGATTCGACGCGGACGGCATGAGCCACGACATCTATCGGAAGGGCACCGGGCCGGGGGTCATCATCTGCCATGAGGTGCCCGGGCTGACCGAGGCGGTCATACGATTCGGCGAGGAGGTCGTTGCCGCGGGCTACACCGTCGTGCTGCCGCATCTCTTCGGGCCGGTCGATGTTCCGTTCTCTCCCAAAGAGATTGTGCGCGTGCTGCCGCAGTTGTGCATCAGCCGGGAGTTCACGAAGCTCGCCACCGGGCGAACGGCCCCGGTCGCCGACTGGCTCCGGTCGCTGGCGCGAAGCCTTCACGAGGAACTCGGTGGGCCCGGCGTGGGTGCCCTCGGCATGTGCTTCACGGGCGGCTTCGCCCTGGCCATGATGGTCGACGCGCCGGTCGTCGCTCCGGTGTTGGCGCAGCCGGCCATGCCGGTCGCGTTCGGCGCCCGGCGCAGCGCGGACCTCGGGCTCAGCCCGGCCGACCTCGCCGAGGTGCGTCGCCGGGCCGCCGCCGGATGTGACGTCCTGGGGCTGCGGTTCACCGGCGACAAGGCCGTCGGCACCCGGTTCCAGACGCTGAAGCGGGAACTCGGCGATCACTTCCTCGCGGTGGAGTTCGAGGGGTCCGGCCACTCGACCCTGACCGAGCAGCGGCAACAACGCGGGGTCGATGAGGTTCTCGCGTTCTTCGACCGGAACCTTCGTGGCTGAGCCGAGCGGGCGGCACGACGGTCTCGAGGTGGTCTCCTTCGAGACGCGAGATGCGTTGCGGGAGTGGTTGGTCGCGGAGCACGACTCGTCACCGGGGTCTGGGTGCGACTGACCAAGGCGGGCAGCGGCATACGGGGTGTCACCTTTCACGATGTCCTGGAAGAGGGCCTGTGCTTCGGCTGGAGCGAGTCCACGCGGCATCCCGGCGACGCGGCCAGCTACCTCCAGAGGTTCACGCCGCGCCGCGTCCGCGGGACGACCTCGGCGCGGAACCTCCGGCTCGTCGCGCGGTTGCGGGCGGACGGGTTGATGACCCCGGCCGGCGAGGCCGCCCTGTGACCGGCACCGGCGGCATACCTGGTGGGTGGGCGTATCAGGTGGGCGACGAGGCCTTCGAGGTCCAGGGGCACCGGTTGATCGCGGAGGCGCTCGCCCGCTGCGGCTGACGTCGCCGATCAGGCCGTCAGGGCGTCGGCGAATCGCCGCAGGGCCAGGAAGTCCGCCGATTCGAGGCCGCGGTGGGGCTCGATCCGCAGCGCGAGGTGCTCACCGATCCCGGGCGCCCGCGCGAGACGATCGCGAGTGGCCCGGTTGATCTCGTCGTCGAACCACGCGAACGGCCGATCGCCCACCCAATCGATGATCTGGTCGGTCTTCCACGACCAGCGCTCGACGTGATGTGGAGGCAGCCGCAGCGGGAGGACCGGCAGTTCGGTGGGCAGCCCGACGAGGGGCGAGATCAGCCGGTTCGCCTCGTGCTGCCACGTCGTCGCCCACGCCAGATCGTAGGTTTGGGCGAGTTCGGTCAGTGCCGCGCCGTGCTCGGGATTCAGGACCACCCGATAGGTCGGCCCACCGGCCGGTGTGAGGTGGTGCACGGAGTATCCACGTTCCGGCGCCCGCCGGAACCACTTGGTGCGGAACGGGTTGAGCGGCCCGTCGACGTCCATCAGCAGCAGCGGGCGCATGGCCCGATCCGCGAGCATGGCGGTTCAGTGCAACGGCCCGGTCAGGGCCTCGGCGGCCGCGACCACGGAGCCGTCGGCCACTGCCAGGCAGGCGCCGGCGAGGTCGGTGGCGAGGAATCGATCCGGACCCGGCTCGGTGCGCGTGACCTCATCGAGGGCGGCGATGACGGCGGCTTCGGCCGGCGAGGGGTCGAGGGGCGCCCGAAGCCGGATGCCGCGGGCGGCGGTGACGAGCTCGATCGCCAGGACCTGCTCGAGCGCGGCGACAGAGCGGCGCAGCTTGCGGGCGGCACCCCAGCCCATCGAGACGTGGTCCTCCTGCATCGCGCTGCTCGGGATCGAATCGACGCTCGCCGGCGCCGCCAACCGCTTCATCTCCGAGACGAGCCCGGCCGCGGTGTACTGCGCGATCATCAGGCCCGAGTCCACGCCGGGGTCGTCGGCGAGGAACGCCGGGAGCCCGTGGTTGCGGGCCTTGTCGAGGAAGCGGTCGGTGCGCCGCTCGCTCATACTCGCCAGGTCCGCGGCGGCGATCGCGAGGAAGTCGAGGACATAGGCGACCGGCGCCCCGTGGAAATTGCCATTGGACTCGACCCGGCCGTCGAGGGTGACGACCGGGTTGTCGACGGCGCTGGCCAGCTCCCAGCCCGCGACGCGCGCGGCGTGGTCGATGGTGTCGCGGACGGCGCCGGCGACCTGCGGGGCGCACCGGAGGGAGTAGGCGTCCTGGACCCGGGTGCACGCCGCGGGATCGCGGTGCGAGTCGCGGATCGGGCTGTCGGCCAAGATCTTTCGCATGTTCTCGGCGCTGAGCGATTGTCCCGGCTGGGGGCGGAGCGCGTGCAGGTCGGCGGCGAACACATCGTCCGTCCCGAGGAGACCGTCGACACTCATGGCGGCGGCGATGTCCGCGGTGGTGACGAGGGTGCGGAGGTCGGCGATCGCCATACAGAGCATGCCGAGCATGCCGTCGGTGCCGTTGATGAGGGCCAGGCCCTCCTTCTCGGCGAGTTCGACGGGATCCAGGCCGGCCGCCGCCAGGGCGGTCGCCGCGTCGGTGAGCGTGCCGGTGGCGTCGCGGACCGGCCCCTCGCCCATGAGCGCCAGGGCGCAGTGGGCGAGCGGGGCGAGGTCGCCCGAGCAGCCGAGCGAGCCGTACTCGTGGACCACCGGCGTGATCCCCGCGTTGAGCAGGCCGACGTATGCCGCGAGCGTGCTGTCGCGAACGCCGGTCCGGCCGGTGGTGAGGGTCTGGATCCGCAGGAGCATCAGCGCCCGGACCACCTCGCGCTCGACTTCGGGGCCGGAGCCCGCGGCGTGCGAACGAATGAGGCTGCGCTGCAATTGCTTTCGCAACTCAAGAGGGATATGGCGGGTGGCGAGGGCGCCGAAGCCGGTGGACACGCCGTAGTGCGGGATCGTGTCGTGAGCGAGTTCCTCGACGACCGCGCGACTGGCCCGCACGCGCTCCCAGGCGGTGTCGCTGACGACCACTGCGACGGGGTCACCGAGGTGATCGGCGTGGTCCGCGCCCGTGCGCGCCCGCGCCACCTGCACGACCTGGTCGATGGTCAGGGGGGTATCGCCGATGATCACATCCGTCATGGTCGTCAATCTAAAGCGTGCGGCGCTGCCGTCAGCGGCGCTCGGGCGGCGTCATTGTCATCTGATTTTCCGAGGCACCACCCCGGTGGTCCAGGCGTGGCCGGCGGCGAGAGGATGGTCTCGACGGGTTCGATCGGAGGGGGCGGCGATGGGCCGGGCGTCATACGAGGGGCGGGCCGCGCGCCGGCTGCGGAGTCTGTATGCCGGCGGGGCCGGCAACGTCGTCGCGAGGCGGTTCGCCCGCTTCTGGGGGCGGGTGTATCGGCTCGGCATCCTGCCGCGGCGGTGGGTCACGCTCGAGGTGCCGGGGCGGCGCAGCGGGAAGCCGACGACCTTCCCGCTCGGTATGGCCGATCTCGACGGGCAGTGGTATCTCGTCTCGATGCTCGGCGAGTGCAACTGGACCCGCAATGTGCGGGCGGCAGGCGGCCGCGCGGTGCTCCACCGGCGTCGTGCGCGGCCGGTGCTGCTGACCGAGGTGGCGGTCGCCGACCGCGCGCCGGTCATCAAGCGCTATCTGCAGTGTGTGCCCGGCGGCCGGCCCCACATCCAGGTCGACAAGGATGCGCCGCTCGGGGAGTTCGAGCCGGTCGCGCCCCGGATCCCCGTCTTCCGGGTGGCGTCGCGCGTGGGGTGATCCGAGATCAGATGGGGCGATACCGACGTCTCTCGTTGGTATGTCGCGACACGTCAGGCAGCGGGTGGTGCCCGGTCGGGTGGGGCGATGATGAGTTCGTCGGAGCTGAGTGGATCGAGGACGAGCGGGCCTCGTTCGGCGCATCGCGTCCGCGTGGGCTCTTCGACCAGGAGCGGCACGATCGCTGATCTGCTGGGCGACGGCGGTCCCATCGGCACGGGCGGGGTCTTCGGCGGGGACGGCTGCGAAGCACTGCCGGCTGGCCGGACGTACTCCAGGCGGGACTGGTGCAGGCCACCCGCACCGACTCGCCGAGGTGGTCCGTCGCGTCGGTGGGAGTCCGCGGTGGACGTCCGGCCACGGGCGACCGCGGCCACGTCGTCGATCGTGTGTGGGGCGCCGTCGGGCACTTCGTCAATCCTGCTCCCCTGGAGCACGGGCCGCGATGGAATGGGCCGTGCCCGCTTGCCTGCCGGCCGACCTGCCTGCCGGCCGACCTGCCTGCCAGCCGACCCGCCTGGCTGTTGGGTGGGCATGCGGTGCGGTTTGTCGTGGTGGGGTCATGCCGCTGGTTGGCTTGCTGTGGCTGGTTGGGTGGCGGTGGCTGGCGCGGGTGCTCGTCGTGCCCCTTGGGTGGGGTGGGTGGGGGTGAGGGCGGGTGGGTTGGCGGAGAGGTAGCGGTGTCCGGTGGGGGTGCGGACCTCGGTGACGTGGGTGGCGGGTCCGGCGGCGCGGGCGATGTGGGTGTTGGGGTGGTCGGGGTCGCCGGTGGCGTAGGCGGTGATCTGGTCCGGGGTCAGGACGTGGGTGGTGAATCCGGGGAGGTCTTTGGTGTGGTTGCAGCGGGCGGAGAGTCCTTGTCCGTTGGCCAGGGTGGTGGGTCCGTGGTCGCGGTGGGGGTGGATGTGGTCGGCGTGGCGGATGGTGGCGGCGCAGTGGGGCATCCGGCAGACGTCGTCGCGGAGGATGAGCAGGTCGCGCAGGGCGGCGGGGAAGAGTCGGGAGGTGGATTCGAGGGCGATCAGGTCGTTGCCGTCGGGGCTGGTGAAGGTGCGGCGGAGTAGGACGGTGGCGGGGTGGGTGTTGGGGGTGTCGCAGTCGGTGCGCAGGAGGGCGCGGGCCAGTGGGGCGGGTAGGTAGCCGTGCCCGACGATGCGGACGGGGATGTTCGCGCCGGCGCATCGGGTGCCGTCGCCGGGGCGGTGTCGCTCGGGGGGTGGGTCGGCCCGGGTCGCGCTGACCTGTTCGCGCTGCTGGTCCGGGGTGGGCAGGCCGGGGCGCTCCGGTATGGGCTGGTTCTGCTGATGCGCGCTCTGGTCAAGGCTTCCGGTGAGGTCGCCCCCCGCGCCCTGCTCGGGCCGTTCGCTCTGCTCGCTCTGGCCGCCTGGATCGCCGTGGGGGTCCCGCTTGTGCTTCCCGCCGCGCTCGGGCTGCTCGGCTCGGTCGCTGCGCTCGGGCTGCTCGGCTGGGTCGCCGCGCTCGGCTGGGTCGGGGGTGTGCGGAGTGTGCGGGGTGTGCGGGGTGTGGTCGGGTCGGGGGTGGTGGGGGGCGGGGTTGCTGGTGGTCTTGGGGGTGGTGGGGCGTAGGGGGTCGGTGCGGCCGGGTCCGAAGAGGGCGTCGGGGTGCATGACGAGGTTGACCCGGACGGGGTGGATCTGGCCGGGCAGGCGCCCGGAGAGGGCGTGCAGGGCGGTGTCGGTGAGGATCTGGGCGTAGGTCCGTTCGCCGGGTGGGTCCTCGGGGATGGTGCCGGCCAGGACGGCGTCGGCGTGGCGGCGTAGCGAGGCGTAGGCGCCGATGACGTCGGTCAGGTCGCCCAGCACGGTCAGGTAGGCCATCCCGTCCGGCGCGGGCCGGGTCCACAGGCCGCGGTCGTTGACGGCGGCGGCGTGGCGGGCGACGATCGCGGCGGCGTCGACCTCGGCGGCGATGCCGGCGGCGGTGGTCTCGGCCTGGCGGGCGGTCAGTGCGGGCAGGCGGGACGCGATCCGCTGATCGACCCGCAGCCGCCCGGTGGGGGTCAGGCCGGTGGTGGCGCGGTGCACGGCGGTGGCGTGCTCGTGGCTGATGGTGCCGGCGGTCAGGAGGGCGAAGGTGTCGGGCAGGACGCTGGTCGCGGCTCGGGCGAAGGTGAGGTGTCGGTCCGCGGTCCCGGGGCCGCAGCGGCGGGCCAGGCCGAGTTGGGGGGCGATGGAGCGTTCCGCCTGCCGCCGGGAGATCCCCCGGGCCTCGGCCGCCGCAGTGACGGCGGCGGCGAGGGCGACCGCGAGGCGGGCGTGGGTCGCGGCGAGGGCGGCGCCGGCCTGTTCGGTCGCGGCGATCAGGTCGATGATCACCGCCGCGTCCGCCAGCCGCGCGACCACACCCACCAGCTCGACCTCCGGCTCATCACCCTCGGTGTCACCCTCCGCAGCGGGCTCGTCACCCGCGCCGGCGGGCTCGCCACCCGCGCCGGCCCCTGCCGATGCGTCGGCGGCACCAGCGCCCGCCCCTGCCCCACCCTCACCGGCACCCTCACCGGTGCCCGCGTCGTCAGCCGGGCGTGGGATGGGTTGCGCGGCATACCGGATGACACCGGCGAACCGTCCGTCCGGATCCGACCCGTCGACCCCGGCGAGCAACGGCAGCAGCGCTCGGAGGCAGGCCAACTGCTGCTGCGGGTCCGTCACCCGGGGGCACGGGTCGGGGCACGGGTCGGGCGCCGAGCTGCACCGCTCGGCGCCGGATCCGTTGGCCTGCCCTGTCATGCCTCAATCGTACACCCGTTCCGGACGTGAGTCAAGGCAATAGAACGGAAACGTTCTCAAACGAAAGCAAAGGACATCGGCTTGCACCCGACCGCAGTTGATTCGCT
>JBDIAJ010000026.1:0-33931 GCA_039812345.1 Nostocoides sp.
CAGACCTCGACCGGCTCGCGGGGGCGGGCCCGATCCACGTCCCCGTCGTCCTCCGGCTCCGCGTCGTCCGCACCCGCCCCGCCGGAGTCGGTGCCGACCCAGTCGTCGCACTCGTCGTAGTCAGGCTCGAACGGCTCGGGCTCCTCGCCCTGGGAGGGGTCCTCGGGCGGGTTGAGATCGGCATACGGAATCGTGGGCAGGTCGCTGCCATAGGGAGTCGACGGGGGCGGCGTCGGTGCGCCCGACCACCGCCGCGACTGCTCCGGCGGCGCGCCCCACACCCCGCCGGAGGCGGCGTCCTCGGCCATCCGCAGCTCATTGATCGCGGGGTCCGTGGTCCGGTCGTTGGGATCGACGGTGAGGCGACCACCCCTGAGGAAGGTCGTCGCGCCACGCGTGAGGTCGTGCCCGATGTGTTGGGCATCGATCTCGACCTGCACCGCGCTGCTGCCGTCGGGACGCGGGAAGGTCTTGACCGTCTGCCGGCCCTGGACGACGATCGGGTGCCCCTTCCTGATCGACGACACGATGTTCTCGGCGAGTTGGGCGAAGGCGAGGACCGAGAAGAAGCTCGTCGGCAGGTCCTCCCACCGGCCGGTCTGGTTGTTGCGGCGGCGCGGCGTGGACGCGACCCGGAACTTGGTGTAGACGACCCCGCTGGCGCCGATCCGCCGCTCGGGATCCTGGCAGGCGTTGCCGGCCATCGTCACATACGTCTCGTTCATTCCCCCACCTCTCGTCGTCCGCGGCGGGCGAGTCCCGTCGTGGTCCGCTTCCATCGTGGGGGAGGGGAGCGGCAGACGGCCAGGACGAGTCCGCGAGCCTGTGGACGACCGCCGATCCTGCCCGGAACGGCTCCTGTGGACAACGGCCGATTCGGTCCGGCCCGGCGGACGCCATTAGCCTTGCGCCCATGCCTGAGTTCATCTATGTCTTCTCGCGCGCCCGCAAGGCGCACGGGGACAAGGTCATCCTCGACGACGTCACCCTGTCGTTCCTGCCGGGCGCCAAGATCGGCGTGGTCGGGCCCAACGGCGCCGGCAAGTCGACGGTCCTGAAGATCATGGCCGGGCTCGAGCAGCCGTCCAACGGCGAGGCCCGGCTCACCCCGGGATACAGCGTCGGGATCCTCATGCAGGAGCCCCAGCTCGACGAGACCAAGACCGTGCTCGGCAACGTCGAGGAGGGCGCCGGCGAGATCAAGAAGGCGCTCGATCGCTACAACGAGATCTCCGAACTCATGGCCGACCCCGACGCCGACTTCGACGCCCTCATGACCGAGATGGGTCAGCTCCAGGAGAAGATCGACGCCGCCGACGCCTGGGATCTCGACTCCCAGCTCGAACAGGCGATGGACGCCCTGCGCTGCCCTCCGCCCGACGCCGAGGTCGCGGTGCTCTCCGGTGGTGAGAAGCGTCGGGTCGCCCTGTGCAAGCTGCTCCTGCAGAAGCCCGACCTGCTGCTGCTCGACGAACCGACCAACCACCTGGACGCCGAATCCGTCCTCTGGCTCGAGCAGCACCTCGCGGCCTATCCCGGCTGCGTCGTCGCGGTCACCCACGACCGTTACTTCATGGACAACGTCGCCGAGTGGATCCTCGAGCTCGACCGCGGCCGGGCCTACCCCTACGAGGGCAACTACTCGACCTATCTGGAGAAGAAGCGCGCCCGCCTCGAGGTCCAGGGCAAGAAGGACGCCAAGCTCGCCAAGCGCCTCACCGAGGAACTGGAGTGGGTGCGCAGCAACGCCAAGGCCAAGCAGACCAAGTCCAAGGCCCGTCTCGCCCGTTACGAGGAGATGGCCGCCGAGGCCGAGCGCACCCGCAAGCTCGACTTCGAGGAGATCGCCATACCGCCGGGTCCGCGGCTGGGGTCGGTCGTCATCGAGGTCGACAAGCTGCGCAAGGGGTTCGGCGACCGGGTGCTCATCGACGGGCTGTCCTTCACCCTGCCGCGCAACGGCATCGTCGGCGTCATCGGCCCCAATGGCGTCGGCAAGACCACGCTGTTCAAGACGATCGTCGGCCTGGAGGAGGCCGATGCCGGCACGGTCAAGGTGGGCGAGACGGTCAAGATCTCGTATGTCGATCAGGGCCGCGCCGGGATCGACCCGGCCAAGAACCTCTGGGAGGTCGTCTCCGACAGGCTCGACTTCATCAAGGTCGGGCAGGTCGAGATCCCGTCCCGCGCGTATGTGTCGCAGTTCGGCTTCAAGGGGCCGGACCAGCAGAAGAAGGCCGGGGTCCTCTCCGGCGGAGAGCGCAACCGGCTCAACCTCGCGTTGACGTTGAAGCAGGGCGGCAATCTGTTGCTGCTGGACGAGCCGACCAACGACCTCGACGTCGAGACCCTCGGCTCGCTCGAGAATGCCCTCCTCGACTTCCCGGGATGCGCGGTGGTCATCAGCCACGACCGATGGTTCCTCGACCGGGTCGCGACCCACATTCTGGCCTGGGAAGGCACCGACGAAGACGCGAGCCGGTGGTTCTGGTTCGAGGGCAACTTCGACGCCTACGAGAAGAACAAGGTCGAGCGGCTCGGCGAGGAGGCCGCCCGCCCGCACCGGGTGACCTACCGCAAGCTCACCCGCGACTGACCCGTGCCGGACCGTCCGGCATCGGGCGCAGGAGTCGGGGAGGGCGGGATTCAGGACGTGGCGTCGACGGCCAGGAGGTCGAGGGTCATGAAGACGCTCTGCGGGTCGTCGTCCCAGTCGGCGAACGGGCCGCACGGGATGAACCCGTGCCGGGCATACAGCCGGCGGGCGGTCTCGAAGGCCGGCTTGCTGCTCGTCTGGACGCTCACGCGCGAATAGCCGCGGTCGCGGGCCTCGTCCAGGAGCTTCTTGAGGACGAAGGTCGCCACGCCCTGTCCGCGGTGTTCCAGCGGGGTGCGCATCGACTCGATCTCGCCGTTGCCGTCGGGCAACTCCTTCAGGGCGCCCAGGCCGAGGAGGTAGCCGTCCCGCCATACGGACCACACCGTCTGGTCGGGATCGGCGAGCCCGTCCATCGACGGGCCGACCTCGTCATCGAGGATCGGCACCCCGCGCACCTCTTCGTGGTGCTCGGCCAGGAGGCGTCTGACCTCCGGACGACTCAGGTCATCTTGTTCGACCTTCACCCGTCCAACGTACCGCGATGTGGACGCCATCGACCCGGCGATCGGGCGACTGTGACCGGTCAGTCGTCCTCCGCCAACCCGCCGGGAGCCTGCGGCGTCTTCGAGATGAGGCCGCGCGCCGGGTGCGGTCCGGGAACGAAGGGGTCCACATGTCAAGACGTTCCGTCGCCACCGGCTCGTCCGCTTGCGTCGCGCTGCTCGCCGCGGGTGGTGTCCTCGCCGGTCCCGCCCAGGCGGCCACCGCCGAGGCGCGGACGACGAACTCCGTGTGCACGCGGGCATACGGCTCCGTGCAACGCCTGCCGGCGCTCGTGTATGGCGACCGCCTCCTCGCCGCCCTCACCACGGGGAACCGGCTCGCCGCCGGCTGCTACGGCGCCGGACCGCTGGTGCGCGCCCTCGGCGCCGAGGGCGTCGTCGCCGGCACCACCTGGACCCGGGTCGCGTCCGACGCGGGCTGGGGCTACCTCCACAGCACGTATGCCGACGGCACCGGCCGATCGGTCACCATCGCCATCCTCCTCGGCGACCGACAGCCGGGCGGCTGGCATGCGGTCGACGCCGCCACGCTCGAGGCCACCACCGGGCCGGTGAGCGGCTACACCGACAAGCTCCTGCACGCCTGGCGACTCGGCGACAGGGAACTCATGGCGGAACTCGCCGCGGGGCCCGCCTTCGACGCCCTCTGGACCCACCCCGGTCCGCGCGGGACGTGGACACGCGATCGCGTCCGGGTCGAGGACACCGGAACATGGGTGGACTATCACCTGGACGCGCAGTCGCTGTCGCTGCGGATCAACGTCATCGACGCCCTCGCCTCTCGGCCGCAGGCGGTGAAGACCGCGACCTTCGGCTGACCGGGCAGCACGGCGCTCGGCGCGTGCGGGCCAGGGGCGGAACCGGCCACTCCCACGCAGAGGGCGGGACCCAGACGGAGGGGAGTTCAGGTGCCGCCGACCAGGCGGAGGGCGAGGGCGGCGTTGGTCGCGCCGATCTCCTCGGGGCGGCGCCGGATGCCCGGCTGATACCACCGGGCGACGTCGATGCACAGGGAGAGCAGGGCGAGCACCGTCGCGGAGACGTCCGGGACGTCGAACTCACCGGCAGCGACGCCTCGGGTCAGCACGTCCTGGACGGCCGCGTTGATCTCCTTGCGCAGCCGCATGACCGTCTCCTGGTGCTCCTCGGTCAGGTGACCGAACTCGTACTGGACGATCCGGCCCACGCGGTAGTGCTCGGCGTGCCAGCGGGAGAAGTTCGCGACGATCGCCAGGAGCGCGTCGGTGGGGGTCGGCGAGGTCTGTGCGGCCTCGACGAGCATGTCCCGCGCGGCCGTGTGTCCTCGTTCACAGATGCTGAAGAGGAGGTCCTCCTTCGAGGCGAAGTGGACATAGACCCCGGCCGGGGACAGCCCCGCCCGGCTCGCGATGTCGCGCGTCGTCGTGCCATGAAAACCCAAGTCGGAGAACGCATCCGCGGCCGCCTCCATCAGGCGCAGGGCGGTCGAGGTGACGCCCTCGGTCAGCGGGATGGCGGGCACGGCATACGTTCGGACGCGCGGTGCGGACCTCGTCGCCTCAGCCATATGCCCAATATGCCCCATCCGGACCCGTGACGGGCGGCTCGCCGCCCAGTAGACTAAGCAAGCGCTTAGACACCCACGATGACGTGTTAGGAGTTCCCATGCCCCGCAATATCTACGGTCCGGACCACGAGGCCTTCCGCGAGTCCGTGCGGGAGTTCGTGGAGCGCAACCTCAAGCCGGTCGCCGAGCAGATGATCAAGGACAAGGTCATCGAGCGCGGCATCTGGATCGAGGCCGGCAAGCAGGGCTTCTTCGGCCTCAACATCCCGGAGGAGTACGGCGGGGCGGGCATCGACGACTACCGCTTCAACGCCGTGTTCGGCGAGGAGATCTCGAAGTTCACCGCCTCCGCCGCCTCGTGCTTCGGCATCCACGCCGACATCTGCGCGCCCTACATCGTCCACCTCGGCACCGAGGAGCAGAAGGCCCGCTGGCTGCCCGGTGTCGCCTCCGGCGAGAAGATCCTCGCCATCGGCATGACCGAGCCGTCCGGCGGGTCCGACCTCGCCGCCCTCAAGAGCATCGCCGTGCGTGACGGCGACGACTGGATCCTCAACGGCTCCAAGACGTTCATCACCAACGGCCACCAGTGCGATCTGGCGATCGTCGCCGCCCGCACCGACCCGACCAAGGGCGCCAAGGGCATCTCCCTGTTCGTCCTCGAGTCGGACATGCCCGGCTTCACCAAGGGCAACAAGCTCGACAAGGTCGGCCAGCCCGAGTCCGACACCTCGGAGCTGTTCTTCGAGAACGTCCGCGTCCCGTCGGCCAACCTGCTCGGTCCCGAGGGCATGGGCTTCATCCAGATGATGATGCACCTGCCGCAGGAGCGGATCGGCGCGGCGGTCGGCAATATCGCCAACGCCAAGCAGATCCTGCTCGAGACAATCCAGTACACCAAGGACCGCAAGGCGTTCGGCCAGCCGATCGGGACCTTCCAGTACAACAAGTTCAAGATCGCCGAGCTCGTCACCATGGTCGAGGTCGCCGAGGCCTACATCGACGACTGCGTCATCGCCCACACCGAGCACAAGCTCACCCCGGTCGACGCCGCCAAGGCGAAGTGGTGGTCCTCGCAGGTCCAGTGCGACGTCCTCGACGAGTGTGTCCAGCTGCACGGCGGCTACGGCTTCATGAACGAATACCGCGTCGCCCGCGCCTGGAAGGACGCGCGCGTCCACAAGATCTGGGCCGGCACCAACGAGATCATGAAGGAACTCATCGGCCGGGACCTGGGCCTGTGACGGGTCGGCACGAGGGTTCTGTCGCGGTCGTCACCGGTGCCTCGCGGGGCATCGGGTTCGCGATCGCCCAGCGATTGGTCGCCGAGGGGGCGCGGGTGGTCATCACCGCCCGCAAGCCCGACGCTCTGGCCGACGCGGTCACGCGGCTCGGCGGCCCCGAGCACGCGACCGCGGTCGCCGGGTTCACCTCCGTCGAGGCCCATCAGGAGGAGGCGCTGGCGACCGCGGCCCGGGTTTATGGCCCGGTGAACCTGCTGGTCAACAACACCGGGATCAACCCGGTCTATGGCCCGATCCTCGACACACCCCTCGATGCCGCGCGCAAGATCATGGACACCAACGTCCTGGCCGCCTTCGCGTGGACCCAGAAGGCGGTCGCCGCGGGGCTGGGCCGGGACCGGCCCGGGGCGGTGGTCAACATCGCCTCGATCGCCGGCATCGGCGCGACCGGCGTCATCGGGATGTATGGCGTCTCCAAGGCCGCCCTCATCCACCTGACCCTCGAGATGGGCTACCAGCTCGCCCCGGCCGTCCGGGTCAACGCCGTCGCCCCCGCGGTCGTCAAGACGAAGTTCGCCGAGGCGCTGTATGCCGCGGACGAGGCCAAGGCGGCCGCCCCCTACCCGATGCGGCGACTCGGCCTCCCCGACGACATCGCCGGCGCGGTGAGCTTCCTGCTCTCCGAGGACGCCGCGTGGATCACCGGGCAGACCCTCGTCATCGACGGCGGCGTCACCCTCAACTCCGGCCTCTGACACACCGGCCTCTCCAACTCCGGCCCCTGACCCGCCCGCGGACGCCCGGGCCGGTCGGCCGCTTCTCGGCGCCGATCCACGGTGTGATTGGCTGACCCGTATGGAGCCCGCCGACCTGGATCGACTCGTCGAGGCGCACGTCGCCCACGAGCTCGCGCGCTGGGATTCCGGCGCCGTCGAGGCCGTCCTCCGGGACGAGATCAGCGCGGCCTGGGAGTGGCTGGGCCAGGTCACCGTCGGCGAGCTCGCCCCCGCGGCACCGACCGCGGCGAGGCTGGCCGGTGCGCTCGCCTCGACCGCGCTCACCGACGAGATGCTCGGGCTGATCGTCGACGCGACCCTCGCGGCCCGCGACGCCACCGCTGCCAGCGCACTGACCCCCGCCGACCTGGTCGGCCGCCGGGACCTCGATGCCGCTGTCGACCAGCTCGCCGGGATGGAGGCCCTGAGGACCGCGGCGATTCGGGCGTTCACCGACAGCACGGCGTACCACCGCCTGGTCGCCCACGTGCTCTATCACGGCATCAAGGCCTATGTCCTGACCGAGAACGTCCTCGCGCGGCGGCTCCCCGGCGCGTCCTCGATGGTCCGCCTGGGCCAGCGCGGCCTCAACGCCGCCGCCCCCCGCCTCGAGGACGCGGTCGACAAGCGCCTCTCCGCGTTCGTCCAGGCCAATATCGGCGACACCCTGCGCGACAGCCGCCGCTTCCTCGAGCAGACGCTGGACGCGGCCACCCTGCACGACCTCGTCGACGAGGCGTGGACCCAGGCCGCGCGGCGGCCGCTGGCCGGCACCGGCGAGCTGGTCACCGACGCCGACGTCGAGTCACTCACGGTGACCGTCGGCGCCCTCGTCCAGCAGGTCGTGGCCGGTGGCCGGGTGATCCCGGTCGTGGAGGACGCCGTCCGTCGCCTCCTGGACACGTATGCCGAGTGCCGGGTCGCCCCTCTGCTCACCGACCTCGGTGTCGAGCCAGACCGGCTCGCCACCGATCTCGCCGCCCTGGCCCGACCGGTGCTGGACCGCGCCCGGCCACTGCTCGAGGACCGGATCCGGGCCCGGCTGAGCGACTTCTACGGCTCCGCCGCGGCTGCGGCGGTCATTTCTCAGTCGAGTGGGCCGCCGGCGACATAGATGACCTGCCCGGAGACGAAGCCGGCGCCCTCGCTGCACAGGAAGCTGATCGTCGCGGCGATGTCCTCCGGCTGGCCGACCCGGGCGACCGGGATCTGCGCCGCGGCACCCTTGATGAAGTCCTCGAACGGGACCCCGACCCGCGCGGCCGTCGCGGCCGTCATGTCCGTCTGGATGAACCCCGGCGCCACGGCGTTTGCGGTCACCCCGAACCTGCCCAACTCGATGGCGAGGGTCTTGCTGAAGCCCTGCAGCCCGGCCTTGGCCGCCGAGTAGTTCGCCTGGCCGCGGTTGCCCTGCGCCGACGAGGAGGAGAGGTTGACGATCCGGCCGAACTTCGCCGCCGTCATGTGCGCCTGGCAGGCCTTCGTCATCAGGAACGCCCCCTTGAGGTGGACGTTCATGACCGCGTCCCAGTCGTCCTCGGTCATCTTGAAGATGAGGTTGTCCCGGATGATCCCGGCGTTGTTGACCAGGACCACCGGGGCGCCGAGTTCGTCGGCGATCCGCGCGATCGCCGCCTCGACCTGCGCGGCGTCGGAGACGTCGCAGCCGACCGCCAGGGCCCGGCCACCGGCGGCGGTGATCGCCTCCACCGTCCCCGCGCAGGCCGACTCGTCGAGGTCGACGACGGCGACGGCATACCCGTCCGTCGCGAGCCGCTGGGCGGTCGCGGCACCTATACCCCGGGCGGCCCCCGTGACGACCGCGACCCGTGTGTTGCTCATCTTTGCGCTCCTACTCCACTCGGATAGGTTGGGGACTTCTCACCTGTCACCTTAGCGAGGGGTATTCGTGGAGATCTGGCCCGGTCGGCCCTACCCCCTGGGCGCCACCTATGACGGCTCCGGCGTCAATTTCGCGGTGTTCTCCGAGATCGCCGACGCCGTCGAACTCTGCCTCGTCGACGACGCCGGCCAGGAGCAGCGGATCCGCCTCGCCGAGGTCGACGGCTTCGTCTGGCACGGCTACCTCCCGGGCATCCTCCCCGGCCAGCGCTACGGCTTCCGGGTCCACGGGCCCTATGTCCCCGAGCGCGGTCACCGGTGCGATCCCGACAAGCTGCTCCTCGATCCGTATGCCCGCGCCATCGACGGGACGATGGACGGCGACGTGTCGCTGTTCAGCTATGTCATGACCGACGCCGAGCGCGGCCTCGACACCATCCGCAACGGCTTCGACAGCCTCGGGCACACCCTCCTGTCCGTCGTCGTCAACCCGTTCTTCGACTGGGGACAGGACCGCCCGCCGCGGCACGAGTACCACAACACGGTCATCTACGAGGCGCA
Source organism: Nostocoides sp. (assembly GCA_039812345.1). GTDB lineage: Bacteria > Actinomycetota > Actinomycetes > Actinomycetales > Dermatophilaceae > Nostocoides_A. Next base: position 9,132 of record JBDIAJ010000026.1, read on the forward strand.
CGTCAAGGGGATGACGATGCGCCATCCCGAGGTCCCCGAGTCGATTCGCGGGACGTATGCCGGGATCGCCCACCCGGCGACGATCCAGCACCTCATCGACCTCGGCGTCACCGCGATCGAGCTGATGCCCGTCCACCAGTTCGTCAACGACTTCCACCTCCAGGACAAGGGCCTGGCGAACTACTGGGGATACAACACGATCGGGTTCTTCGCTCCGCACAACGGGTATGCCGCATACGGCACCCGGGGGGAGCAGGTGCTCGAGTTCAAGGCGATGGTCAAGGCCCTCCACGAGGCGGGGATCGAGGTCATCCTCGACGTCGTGTACAACCACACGGCGGAGGGCAACCACCTCGGCCCGACCCTCGCCTTCCGGGGGATCGACAACAACGCCTACTACCGACTGGTGACCGGCAACCTCGCCCACTACTACGACACCACAGGCACCGGCAACAGCCTGCTCATGCGCAATCCCCATGTCCTGCAACTGATCATGGACTCGCTGCGCTACTGGGTCACCGAGATGCACGTCGACGGCTTCCGGTTCGACCTCGCCGCCACCCTGGCCCGCCAGTTCCACGAGGTCGACCGACTCTCGGCCTTCTTCGACCTCTGCCAGCAGGACCCGGTGGTCAGCCAGGTCAAGCTCATCGCGGAGCCCTGGGACATCGGTGAGGGGGGATATCAGGTCGGCAACTTCCCGCCGCTGTGGACGGAGTGGAACGGGAAGTTCCGCGACACGGTGCGCGACTTCTGGCGCGGCGAGGCGGCCACCCTCGGGGAGTTCGCCTCCCGGCTGACCGGCAGCTCGGACCTCTATGCCCACTCCGGACGCAAGCCGATCGCCTCGATCAACTTCGTCGTCGCCCACGACGGCTTCACCATGACCGACCTCGTCTCCTACAACGAGAAGCACAACGAGGCCAACGGCGAGGACAACCGGGACGGGGAGAGCCACAACCGTTCGTGGAACTGCGGCGTCGAGGGCCCGACGTCCGATCCGGCGATCCTCGCCCTGCGCACCCGCCAGCACAAGAACCTCATGTCGACCCTCCTGCTCTCCCAGGGGGTGTCGATGATCGCGCACGGCGACGAGATCGGCCGCACCCAGGGCGGCAACAACAACGCCTACTGCCAGGACAACGAGATCGCCTGGATGGACTGGGACCTCACCGAGCAGCAGGCCGACCTGCTCGACTTCACCCGTCGCCTGGTCGAACTACGCCGGGAGAATCCGGTCTTCCGGCGCCGCCGATTCTTCGCCGGAAGCGCCGACCACGGTGGCGAGAGCGATGTCCACGACATCTCGTGGTTCACCCCCGGTGGCACCGAGATGTCCGAGGACGACTGGCGCAACGGGTTCGCCAAGTCGTTGACCGTCTTCCTCAACGGCCGCGCCATCCCGGAGCCGGATCGGCGCGGGCAGCGCATCCGCGGCGACAGCTTCCTGCTCGTCTTCAACGGGCACTACGAACCGCTCGACTTCATCCTCCCCAACCGCAACTACGGCGCGTCGTGGCGGGTGGAGATCGACACGGCGGCCGAGACCGTCAGCCGCCGGGTCCGGCGCGCCGGCACCTCGCTGCGCACCGAGGCGCGCAGCATGGTCGTCCTGCGCGGCCTCGTCGACCGCGGGGTCCTGCCCCCGCGCGGGTCGGCCTACTCGCCCTTGACCCGGACCATCCCCTCCTGAGCGACGCTGGCGACGAGCACGCCGTCCCGGGTGTACATCCGGCCCCGGCCGAGCCCGCGCCCGCCCTGAGCGGACGGGGAGTGCTCGGCATACAGGAGCCACTCGTCGGCGCGCCCGGGGCGGTGGAACCACATCGCGTGGTCGAGGCTGGCCACCCGCAGGCGGGTGTCGGTCCACCCCAGTCCGTGCCGGCGCAGGGCGCCCTCGAGGAGGGTGTAGTCGGAGGCGAAGGCGAGGACGGCGGCGTGGATCAGCGGGTCGTCGGGCAGCGGTGCGATGGTCTTCATCCACACATGCTGGGAGGCGCTGCGCGGCTCCACCCGGTCCCGGAACAGATTGCCCTCGACATGCCGCAGCTCGACGAGCCGTCGGCGACGCAGGTCGGCATACTCCGCCCCGTCGGCCGGTGGCCACGGCGCCAACTCCTCCGGCGGAACGACGTCGGGCATCGGGTCCTGGTGGTCGAGCCCGCCCGCGGGCTCCTGGAACGACGTCGTCATCGACAGGATCACGTGACCGTGCTGCAGTGCGTGCACCCGTCTGGTGGAGAAGGAGTTTCCGTCGCGCAACTCCTCGACGGCGAACCGGATCGGCTGCCGGTCGTCGCCCGGGCGGATGAAGTAGCCGTGCAGGCTGTGGATCCGCCGGGTCGGGGCGACGTCGGCCACCGTCCGGCCCGCAGCGATGACGCACTGGGCGAGCACCTGGCCGCCGAAGACCCGTTCCTGCGGCGTGCGCTGGCTCGGGCCGACGAAGACCCGCATCCCCCGCTCGGCGTCGTCGGTCGCCGCGGCGGCACCGGACACGGCGATCGTCGCCGTCCCGACCTCCTCGAGATCGAGAAGGGTGAGCAGGCCGTGCATGGGATCGGTCGGGTCGAGAGGCACGGGCCCCACCCTAAGAGGTCGTGCCGGTGTCCAATAGAGGCATGACCGAGCCGCTCGCCGTCGACGTCCCGCTGCGCTGGAGCGACATGGACGCCTACGGCCACGTCAATAATGTCCAGTACCTCCGGCTGCTCGAGGACGCCCGGGTCGTCGCCCTCGGGGCGTGGTTCGGCGATCTGGCGATGCTCGACCGGGGGGTGATCGTCAGCCGGCACGAGATCGAATACCTCGCGCCGTTGGTGTTCCGGCACGCACCGGTGCGAATCCGCTTGTGGCCCACCGCGGTCAGTCCCGTCGGCTTCGACGTCGCCTACGAACTCGGCGATCCGCCGGTGGTCGGTGAGGCGGTCTATGCCCGCGCCGAGACGGGTCTGGTTGCCTACGACCTCGACCGCGCCCGGCCGCGCCGCCTGACAGGCGACCAGCGGGAGCGGTTGTCCGCGCTCGCCGGAGACCCGGTGAGCTTCCGCTGGCGGCGCCGATGACCGCCCTCGTCTTCCCCGACGCGGAGAGCCTCACCGACCTGCGGACGTATGCCGAGCGGCAGCGCCGCCTCGACCCGGACGCCGCGCTGCGCCTCCACGCGCGCGGGCCCGTGCTGGCCGCCTACGCCGGCGTCCTCCCGGGGCGCGGTGTCACCGGGTCCGGTGCGGTCATCGGGCTGCGGGTCCTCGCCCTCGCCGAGCCGGCCGAGGTCGACGCGACCGTGCCGGCTGCGGCCGTCCTCGACCGGCTCGCCCGCAATCCGGGGCCCGGCGGCCCGTTCACGCTCCCGGTCCCGCCGATGTCGGTGTTCCTCCCGTGGGCCGGGGTCACGCCGCCGCGTGGGGGCTGGGCGGTCGTCGGCGACATCGACGCGGCACTGATCGTGAGGGCGGCCGAGGACGGCATCGCCGAGGTCGCCGCGGCCGGCACCGGCCTCGCCGCCCAGGTCGAGGCCCTGCGGGCGCGCGTCTGGTCGGGGCCGCTCGTCGCGGAGGCGAGCGCGCCGCGGGGCCTGGCGTTCGCGGCATACGGGCTGGGGTTCGTTCGCGCCGGCGAGGCCGCCCGCCTGAGCCGGGCCGGCCCGTGGTGGCGGTTGACGACCACCACCGGTCACGTGCTCGCCCGGTAGGGTCGAACCATGAGCCCGGAATCCCGAACGGCGCTGTCCGAGACCGAGGACTGGATCGCGGGGCTGCGGACCGGGCCGGCCGCCGACGGCGACCTCGCCCTCGCCGAGGCCCTCGTCCGGCGCGGGGCGGCCATCGGCGCCGACCGGCAGGGCGGCCCGCTCACCCGCACCCGCAAGACGTCGGTGTCCGACTTCTTCACCGAGGCGGACGCGCGGGCCGAGGCCGACATCGTCGCCGCACTGACGGCGCTGCGCCCCGAGGACGCCATCGTCGGCGAGGAGGGCGCCCGGGCGAGCGGAGCGTCGGGCCGGTCGTGGATCATCGACCCGATCGACGGGACCTACAACTACGCCTCGGGGTTGCGGCACTGGTGCAGCGCGATCGCCCTGCGCGGCGCGGGCGACGCCCTCGTCGGCGCGATCCGGCAGGAGAGCGCCGACGAGACCTGGACCGGCGTCATCGAGCGTGACGGCCGGGCGCGGGCGTGGCTCAACGGCATACGGCTCGGGCGGCTCCCCGACCGGGCCCTGTCCGAGGTCGCCCTGGCGACCTATCTCCACCCGACCCGGTTCGGGAATCCCGACATCATGCAGCCGTGGCTCGCCGCCTGCGGTGAATCCGCGACCCTGCGGATGCTCGGGTCGGGATCGTGCGACATCGCTCGCGTGGCCGCGGGCCGGCTCGGTGGCTTCCTCCAGCACTCGACGTCGGACTGGGACTGGTATCCCGGGGTGGCCCTGATCCGCGGCGTCGGCGGCGTCGCCCGGGTCGTCGAGCACCGCGGATTCCGGTGGCATGTCGCCGGTGGCGAGCGGATCGTCGACCGGATCGCGGACCTGCTCGTCGCGACCTGACGAGGGCGCGCGCCAGGAGCCTGCCGGGCGCGGTCGATGTGGTGGGATTGCTCCTCGTGACCCAGACCCCCGCCGGCGTGGCCGAGCCGCTGATCGACCTCCACCTGCGTTCCCTGCACGATCACGATCGGGTGGACGCGGCGTGGTGGCGGCACGCGGTGATCTATCAGATCTATCCGCGCTCGTTCGCGGACTCGACCGGCAACGGCATCGGCGACCTGCCCGGTGCCCGGGCGAAGCTGCCCTTTCTGGTCGCCCTCGGCGTCGACGCGATCTGGTTCTCCCCGTTCTATGTCTCACCCCAGGCGGACGCCGGCTACGACGTCACCGACTACCGCGACATCGACCCGCTGTTCGGCACCCTCGCCGACTTCGAGGGCCTGCTCGCGGACGCGAATGCGCTGGGGCTGAAGGTGATCGTCGACCTCGTGCCCAACCACTCCTCGAGTGAGCACCCGTGGTTCCAGGCGGCGCTGGCGTCCCCGCCGGGCTCGCGGGAGCGGGCGCGCTACCTCTTCCGCGACGGTCGCGGCGCCGACGGCGAGCTCCCGCCGAACGACTGGAAGTCGGTGTTCGGGGGCCCCGGCTGGACCCGGGTCACCGAGGCGGACGGATCGTCCGGCCAGTGGTATCTCCACCTCTTCGACGTCACCCAGCCCGACTTCGACTGGACCGATCCCGAGGTGGCGCAGGAGTTCCTCGACATCCTCGACTTCTGGGTGCAGCGCGGCGTCGCGGGCTTCCGCGTCGACGTCGCCGCCGGACTGGTCAAGGACCAGAGCCTGCGGGACTGGGACCGGTCGCACGACCAGATGGGGCCGGAGGAGAGCCGGGAGCCGACCTGCGCGGCCCCGATGTGGGACCAGGACGGCGTGCACGAGATCTACCGAACCTGGCGCGCCCTGCTCGACGGCTACGGCCAGCCCGACCGGATCCTGTGCGCCGAGGCGTGGGTGCACCCGCCCGAGCGCGCCGCGCTCTATCTCCGGCACACCGAGTTCCATCAGGCGTTCAACTTCGACTTCCTCGAATGCCCCTGGCGGGCAATGGATTATCGACGGATCATCGCCAAGTCACTGGAGGTGTGCGACTCCGTCGGCGCGCCGGCGACCTGGGTGCTGAGCAATCATGACGTCGTCCGGCACGCCACCCGGCTCGCCCTGCCCGTCGGGGAGCCCCGGCCCAACGGCATCGGCGCGGACGACCCGCAGCCCGACGCCGAACTCGGCCTGCGCCGCGCCCGGGCGGGGACGACGATGATGCTCGGGCTGACGGGATCGGCATACCTCTATCAGGGGGAGGAACTCGGCCTGCCCGAGGCGACCACGCTGCCCGACGACCTGCGCGAGGACCCCGTGTTTCTCCGGACCGGTGGCGCCCACCTCGGCCGGGACGGTTGCCGCATCCCGATGCCGTGGGTCGCCGACGCACCCGGCCTCGGGTTCGGGCCGACGGACGCGACGTGGCTGCCGCAACCGGAGTCGTATGCCGCTCTGGCCGCCGACGCGCAGGACGGCGTCGCCGGGTCGACGCTCGAGCTCTACCGCCGGCTGCTGTCCCTGCGCCGCGAGCGCGAACTCGGGCTGGGCAGCCTGGCCCTCGTCACCGACTACGGCGATGACGTCCTCGCCTTCGTCAACTCCGGAAAGGACGAGGCCTACCCGACGCTGGTCCTGCTCAACTTCGGCGAGCAGGCCGTTGCGCTGCCGGTCGGGGCGACGGTCCTGGTGGCGTCCGGCGACCTGGACGACGCGCGGGTCCCGACCGACACGGCCGTCTGGGCCGCGCTGCGAGGCTAGGGCCGATGCGGGCCTCGGATCATCCCTATTTCCGCAGCGACCGTCCGGTCGCCCTCGCCCACCGCGGCGGATCGTTCTATGGCCCGAACCTGGGCCGGGAGAACACGATCGCCGCGTTCGCCAACGCCGTCGAACTCGGCTACGGCTATCTCGAGACCGACGTCCAGGCCACCCGCGACGGGATGCTCGTCGTCTTCCACGACGACCGGCTCGAACGTGTCACCGACGGACGCGGCGTCATCGCCGAGCAGACGTATGCCGAGATCCGCACCGCACGCACCGTCGCCGGAGACGTCATCCCCACGCTCGACGAGGTGCTCGAGGAGTTCCCCGGGACGCGGTTCAACATCGACTGCAAGACCGAGGCCGCGGTCGCACCCCTGGTGGAGGTGCTGCGCCGGCACGCCGCCGTCGACCGGGTGTGCGTCGGATCGTTCTCGACCAAGCGGCTGACCGCCGTGCGGGCCGCGCTGGGTCCCGCTCTCGCGACCGCGGCCGGAACCCGCGGGGTCGCGGCGATGCGGTTCACGCCGCGGATCGCCTCGCGGCTGGTGCACTCGCCGGCCCCGGTCTTCCAGATTCCGCTGACGACCGACATCGCCGGGCGCACCGTGCGGACGTTCACGACCGGACTGCTGCGGCGCGCGCACCGCCTCGGCAAGCACGTCCACGTGTGGACGGTGGATGATCGGGCCGAGATGGAGCGCCTCCTCGACCTCGGGGTCGATGGGCTGGTCAGCGACCGGATCGACGTCCTCCGGGACGTCTTCACCGCCCGCGGGCACCCGCTCGCCCCCTGAGCCTGAGTCAGGCCCGCCAAGGGCGATGGAGGACCCGGACGACCCCGAACCGGCCTTTCGACGGGGCTGAACCGGCCTCTCGACGACCCTGAATCGGCCTCTCGACGGGTCTGAACCCTGTCTGTCAGCCTTGGGTGAGACAAGCCCTTTGTTGGCTTGTGTGTCCGTTCGACGGGGCTGAACCGGCCTTTCGACGGGGCTGAACCGGCCTCTCCCACGCAGAGCGTGGGACCCAGACGGGGGAGGGGTCAGGAGCCCCCGGTGTTGCCGCCGGGTGCCCCGCCCCCACCCCGTCCGCCGCCGACCGGCGCGACCGGGGCGAAGCCGCCCTGATTCGAGGAGGATGTCGACCCCTGGGCGGATGACGTCGTTCCCGACGAGGTGGAGTCGTCGGTGGGGGAGGAGGTGGCGTCCGCACCCGACTGCACGTCGTCCGAGCCGGGCAGGGCGGGCTGGGCCTGCCCGGTGGTGAGCCGGGCGGCCGCCTGGGTCACCGGCGACGTCGCGGCGGCCGCGCTCGCGCCCTGGTGGCTCGTGGCGAGATGGACGCCGACGGCACCGGCGGCGACACCCGTGCCGGCGAGGATCGCCGCGGTGTAGGCGCGCAGCTTGGAGAGGACCATTGGGGGACTCCTTGTCGGGGATCGAATTCGTCCCCCAGAGTGCGGGTTGTCCCTGGACGCGCTCTGATGCGACGCTATCCCGCGCCTGTGAGTCCCTCCGGCTCGCCGAGCGTGTTGACGAGTGAGTATGCCGCGCGCACCAGGTAGTCCCGCAGCGCCGCGTCATGCGCCGGGTCGAGACCGAGGGCGTCGACGGAGGCGAGCATGTGCGTGAGCCAGCGGTCGCGCATGTCGGGGGTCACGGCATACGGCAGATGACGCATCCGCAGACGGGGGTGGCCCCGCTGCGCGGAATAGGTCGTCGGACCACCCCAGTACTGCTCGAGGAACATCCGCAGCCGGACCGCCGCCGGGCCGAGGTCCTCCTCGGGATACAGCGCCCGCAACGGAGCGTCGGAGGCGACCCCGGCATAGAAGCCGGCCACGAGCCGCTCGAAGGTGGCGTGCCCACCGACCTCGTCGTAGAAACTCACGAGGTCTTCCCCTTCCCGGACGAGCCGGAACCCGGCAGCGGGATCGACGGCAGGAACTTCGGCCCCGGGATGCCGGCGGCGTCGAGGGCGACCTTGGCGCGTCGCCGCATCGCCCGCTGCGCGTCGAACTCGTCGCCGGGCCGGCACTTCAGGAGGATGCTCAGGGTCACCGCGGCGCCCTCGACACGTTCGACACCGAGGACCAGGGGCGGCTCGACGAGCGTCCCGGACCACTTGGGATCGGCGGCGAACTCGTCGACGACCCGGCCGAGCACCGCGAGCGCCTTCGGCAGGGGGGCGTCATAGGCGATCGGGAGTTCGACGAGCGCCTGGCCCCACCCCTGGCTCTTGTTGCCGAGGGCGAGGATCTCGCCGTTGCGGACGTGCCAGAGCACCCCGCTGCGGTCGCGCACCGAGGTGATCCGCAGGGTGACGTCCTCGACGATCCCCTTGACGGTGCCGGTGTCGACGTCGTCGCCGACGCCGTACTGATCCTCGATGATCATGAAGACACCGGACAGGTAGTCCTTGACGAGGCTCTGCGCCCCGAAGCCGAGGGCGACGCCACCGACCCCAGCCGAGGCGAGGAAGGGCTGGAGGGGGATGCCCGCGAGCGACATCACCGTGAGGATGGCGATCGAGCCGACGATCACGGTCACCGCGCTGCGCAGGAGGGTGCCGAGGGTGGCGAGCCGCTGCCGGTGACGTTGCGGACTCCACCCGGCCGCGTGCGCGATCGCCCACTCGGCCCGGGGCCGGCCGTCGCGCTCGCCGCGGCTGATCGCGAGGTCGACGCTGCGGCGGATGAGCCGGTTGAGCAGGCCACGCAGGATGATCGCGGCGAGGACGGTGGCGACGATCCGGATGGGGGCACCGTCGAACCAGTCCCAGGCGGACGCCCAGGTCACCCGGGCGAGGCCGGGCGGCGCGAGCGCCGGGGACGGTGGCGCGACGGTCAGGGTCACGACGCCGCCGCGTCGCGGGCCTGCGCGCGCAGGGCGCGCGCGACGGTGTCGCGGTGCTCGGCGACCGCGCGTCGCAGGGCGGCCGGGGCGTCGGGGTTCTCGGTGAGCCAGCCCTCGGTCAGGTCGAGCAGTTCCGTGTCGGCGAGGATCCACGGATAGAAGCCGTTGATCTCGTCGAGGGTGGCGAAGGTGCGGGCCTGCCACGCGGGGAGAATGGCGGCGAGGAAGCGGGCGCCATACGGGCGCAGGAGATCCCGGGCACCCGGATGGGTGAAGCCGAGGGCGAGCGCCTGGATGACCGAGTTGGGCGTGGCCTCGTTCTCGACCCCCTCGATCCAGGCGGCCTCCTTGGCCTCGGCTGTCGGCCGGCTCGCGCGGGCCCGGGCGTGCCGCTCGCGGCCGGTCGCGGTGTTGTCGCGCCCGAGTTCGGCGTCGATCTCGTCGTCCCCGGCCTGGCCCGACGCGACCAGTGCGGTGAGCAGGTTCCACCGCAGGTCGGTGTCGAGCGCGAGGCCGTCCAGCGTCTCGGTGCCGGACAGGAGCGCGGCGACGAGGCTCGCGTCGTCGCCGGGACGCAGCAGCGCGGCATACGCCGTGACGAGTTGGAGCTGGGCGTCGCTCGCCGGCTCCGCGGCCCGGACCAGGTCGCGCAGGCGCCCCAGCACCAGTCCGTATGCCGATTCCCGCCGTTCCGGGGCGACATAGGCGACCAGGCAGGTGTGCACCTGGGCGAGGAGGGTGCGCAACAGAGTCGAGTCGCGCTCCCCGGCGATGACCTCGAGCGCGAACGGGAGGTAGTCGGACGCGGCCATCTCGCCGTCGCGGGTCATGTCCCACACCGAGGAGACGACGAGGGCGTGCGCGAGGCTGTCGCGCAGATCGCCCGGATGGGCCAGCGCGGTCGCGAGCGAGCGGGGGTCGAGCCTAATCTTCGCGTAGGCGAGGTCGAGGTCGTTGACGAGCAGCAGCGCGGGCTGGGGCCGCCCGATCAGCTCGGGGACCTCGGTGCGGGCCCCGGTCACGTCGAGTTCGATCCGGTCGGTGCGGGTGAGCGCGCCGTCGTCGGCGAGGTTGTAGAGACCGACGGCGAGCCGGTGCGGCCGCAACAGCCGATCGCCCGAGGCGACGCTCTGCTCGATCGCCGCGGCGCTGATCCGGCCCTGGTCGTCCGTCTCGACGAGCGGGTGCAGGGTGTTGACCCCGGCCGTCGCGAGCCACAACCGTGACCATTCGCGCAGGTCCCGGCCCGAGGACGCCTCGAGTTCGTCGAGGAGGTCGCCGAGGCGGGTGTTGCCCCAGGCGTGCCGGCGGAAATAGCTGCGCAGCCCGTCGACGAAGGCATCCCGCCCGACGTAGGCGACCAGCTGCTTGAGGACCGAGGCCCCCTTGGCATACGTGATCCCGTCGAAGTTGACCTCGACATCGTGCAGGTCCCGGATCGGCGCGACGACGGGGTGGGTCGAGGAGAGCTGGTCCTGGCGATACGCCCAGGCCTTCTCGTGGGTGCAGTAGGTGGTCCACGCCGAGGCCCATTCGGTCGCCTCGGCCTGGCAGGTCGTCGAGGCCCACTCGGCGAAGGACTCGTTGAGCCACAGGTCGTCCCACCACCGCATGGTGACGAGGTCGCCGAACCACATGTGGGCGAGCTCGTGGAGGATGGTCAGGGCCCGGCGCTCGACGAGGGCGTCCGGGACCTTGCCCCGGAAGACATACATCTCGTGGAGGGTCACGCAGCCGGCGTTCTCCATCGCCCCGCCGTTGTACTCGGGCGTGAAGATCTGGTCGTACTTCGCGAACGGGAAGGGGAGGTCGAACATCTCCTCGAAGAAGGCGAAGCCGGCCTTGGTGCAGGCGAGGATGTTCGCCGCGTCGAGGTGCGGGGTCATCGAGCGCCGGCAGAAGACCCCGAGCGGGATGGTGCCGGCGCGGGTCTCGACCTCGTCGCGGACCGCGTCATACGGTCCCGCGACGAGGGCGGTCACATAGCTCGGCAGCCGCGGGGTGGGCGCGAAACTCCAGCGCGCGACGCCGTCGCGGACCGGCTCGGGCGCCGGCGTCGGGGAGTTGGAGAGCACCTGCCAGTGATCGGGCCCGGTGACCGTGAACGTGAACTCGGCCTTGAGGTCGGGCTGCTCGAACACGGTGAAGACCCGCCGGCTGTCCGGCACCTCGAACTGCGTGTAGAGGTAGACCTCGCCGTCGACCGGGTCGACCAGGCGGTGCAGACCCTCACCGGTGTTCATGTAGGCGCAGGTCGCGTCGACGACGAGCTCGTTCTCGGCAGCGAGGCCGGGCAACTCGATGCGGGCGCCGTCGAAGTGGGTGGCCGGATCGAGGGTGACACCGTTGAGGGTGATCGCGGTGACGTCCGGGGCGACGAGGTCGATGAAGGTCGAGGCGCCGGGGGTCGCGCAGGCGAATCGGGTCGTCGTCACGCTGCGGAAGGTCTCCGGGGACGTCGTCAGGTCGAGCTCGATGGCATACGACGCGACCGTGAGGAGCGCGGCGCGGTCGGCGGCCTCGCCCTGGGTGAGATTGGATCCGGGCACTTCGTCACTCCTCGATTCGCATTGAGCGGCGGCCGTCCCCGGCGGTCGCCGACGTGCCATCCTGCCACGCCCGGGAGATGGCACAATTGTCCGTATGCCGACCCCGTCCCCCTCCCACGACGACGCCGTGCCTGCGGAGATGTGGTTCGACCCCGTCTGCCCCTGGGCGTGGATGACCTCGCGCTGGCTCATGGAGGTCGAGCAGATCCGCCCGATCGACGTCACCTGGTCGGTGATGAGCCTGTCGGTGCTCAACCAGGGCCGCGACCTCGACCCGGACTACCAGTCGCTCATGGAGCGGGCGTGGGGGCCCGTCCGGGTCATCATCGCGGCCCGCGAGGCGCATGGGCAGGGCGTCGTGAAGCCGCTGTATGACGCGATGGGGACCCGAATCCATCTGCAGCAGAACAAGGACCTGGACGACGTCATCGTGCAGTCGCTCGCCGAGGTGGGTCTGCCCGCCGACCTCGCCGCTGCGGCCCACTCGACCGAGTGGGACGACGCGCTGAAGGCGAGTCACGCACGGGCGATCAACCTCGTCGGCGACAACGTCGGCACCCCGGTGATCGAGGTCGAGGGGGTCGCCTTCTTCGGCCCGGTGATCAGCCCGACCCCGCGGGGCGAGGCGGCCGGGCGGCTGTGGGACGGCTGCGTCCTCGTCGCCGGGACCGACGGATTCTTCGAACTCAAGCGGACGCGCACGCGTTCGCCGATCTTCACCTGACGAAAGGCAGTGCGGTGCGCGTTCACATCGGCGGCGACCATGCGGCATACGACCTGCTCGGCGAGCTCGTCGGCTTCCTCGAGGCCGAGGGGCACGAGGTGACCAGTCACGGGCCGTTCGCCTACGACCCGGAGGACGACTACCCCGTGTACGTCCTGCGCGCGGCCGAGGCGGTCGCGGCCGATCCGGAGTCGCTGGGCGTGGTCCTCGGTGGCTCGGGCAACGGCGAGCAGATCGCCGCCAACAAGGTCCGCGGCATCCGGGCGGCCCTGTGCTACAACGACGAACTCGCCTCGCTCGCGCGCCAGCACAACAACGCGCAGGTCATCAGCATCGGCGCGCGGATGAACACCGTCGACCAGGCCAAGTCGATGGTCAAGACCTTCCTCGAGACGCCGTTCAGCACCGAGCCGCGGCACGCGCGCCGCATCGCCCTCCTGTCGGCATACGAGGGGGACGGGGTCCTGCCGGCCCTGCCTTCGTGACCGAAGGCACTCACCAGGTGACGGTTCCGGTCGGAGATGCCGGAGTCGGGCGCGCCGGTCGGCGGATCCGGCTGGGGTGGGAGCGGTGGCTGCGTCAGGGACTGACGGTCCGGGCCCGACTCCTTGTCGTCCTCGTCCTCGTCACTGTCGCCGGATGTGCCTTCCTGACCTGGCCGAACGCCTTTCCCCGGGTCGTCTTCATCCCCTGTGTCCTGCTCGGCGGGTTGTTTTTGCCGCCGGGTCCGCTGGTGGTCAGCTTCGTCTACATCCTCGCGTGGGTGACGGCCGGCGAGTTGCTCCAGCAGCAGGTGCGCTCCCAGACGTTCGTCGCGTATGCCGCGATCCTCGCCGCGATGGTCGTCCTCTATCTCCTCTCGGCCGCCCGGGCGTCCGTGGGGCTGGTCGGGTTCGTCGGCGAACGGATGCTGACCGACCTGCGGGCTCGCCAGCGGGCACTGGCCGTGATTCCACCGTTGCCCGAGGGCTGGCGGGCCGAGAGTGCCATCGCCGGCGCCCGCGGGGAGTCGTTCGCCGGTGACTTCCTGCTGTGCTCGGGCCAGAGCGGGCGGCGCCTCGAGATCGTCCTCGTCGACGTCAGCGGCAAGGGGGTGCGGGCCGGGACGCGGTCCTTGATGTTGTCGAGTGCGTTGAGCGGCCTTCTCGGGCAGGTCGTCTCGAGCCGCTTCCTCGAGGCGGCCAACGCCTATCTCGTCCGGGAGAACTGGCGGGAGGGCTTCGCGACCGCCGTCCACCTCGACCTCGATCTCGGGACGGGCGAGTTCGACATCGGGTCGGCCGGTCATCCGCCCGCGCTGCATTACGACGCCGAGCGCGGGGTCTGGGAGTCCGTCCTGGGTCGCCCCGGGCCCGTGCTCGGGGTCATGGAAGGGATGACCTTCCCGCAGACCCGGCGCCGGCTGAGGCCGGGCGACGCCCTGCTCCTCTACACCGACGGGGTCATCGAGAACCGCACCAACCAACTCGCCGACGGGATCGACTGGATGCTCGGGGCGGTCGAGCGGGAGGGGATGAGCGGCCTGCCCGGCGTGGCGGCGACCCTGTGCCGCGGCGCCCGCGGCGGCGTCGAGGACGACCGGGCCGTGGTCCTGATCTGGCGGGAGTGAGGCCGGGCGTCTCGCCGTCGGCTCCGGACCTGCCTGACCTCGGCTCTGGTCGGTTTGTGGCCAAAAGGCTGACACCGGAAGCGTGACGACCTAGCGTCAGGGCATGACCACCTTCGATCGACGTCAACTGCTCATCGGTTCCTCCGCCGCTGCCCTCCTCGGGTGGCAGGCCCCGAGCGCCCTCGCCGGCACCCGCCGCACCGATCCACCCGTCTCGGCCTGGGCCGCCCTCGACGCTCGCATGACCGGTCGCGTTCTCCTGCCGAGCGATTCGGCATACGCGAGTGCGAAGCAGTTGTTCAACCCGCGGTGGGATTCGAAGTTGCCGCTCGCGGTCGTCCAACCCAGCAATGTCGCGGACGTCCAACAGGCGATGGCGTTCTCGGCGAGCTATGACCTGATCGTCGCTCCCCGGGCGGGCGGGCACTGCTACGTCGGCAGTTCGACCGGCACCGGGGTGATGGTCCTCGATCTCCGCGGGATGCAATCGGTCACGCTCAACGGAGCGCGAACCCAGACGACGATCGGCGCGGGCGCCCGGCTGTACAACGTCCACGTGACCCTGGCGAAGTCGGGGCGGACCATCCCGACCGGGACCTGCCCCACGGTCGGGGCCGCCGGGTTGACCCTCGGTGGAGGGATCGGGCCGGAGTTGCGGGCGCACGGGGCCACCTGTGACCGGCTCGTGTCGGCACGGTGCGTGACCGTCGACGGGTCGCTGATCACCGCCTCCGCGACGCAGAACGCCGACCTCTTCTGGAGCCTGCGGGGGGGCGGCGGCGCCCAGACCGCCGTGGTCACCGACCTCACCTATCTGACCCATGCGACGTCCAAGCTCGGGCAGCTCTCCCTGGCCTACCCCGCCTCGGCCGCCCCGAAGGTCATCGCCGCGTGGGCGGCGTTCAGCGCGAGCAGTCACAACACGACCAAAGTGACGATGAGCCTGAACTCCAACCCCACGAAGACGGGCATCGTCCTGCGTCTGCACGGCATCACCGCCCCCGGCGACCAGGACACCGACTGCAACACGCTTCAGGGGATGATCGGCGTCACGCCGCTGAGCCGGGAGACCAAGGTCGCGTCCTACATGGACACCGTCCTCGAGATCGCCAACGGCAACCCCAACCCCCCGCGCCGGGACTTCACCGCGGGCAGCGACGTCCTCCAGACGGTCACCGCGGCGACCGCGACCGCGCTCGTCGACATCGTCACCGAAGGGCTGCGGCGCAAGGTCACCTTCCAGACGCTCATCGGGCCGCTGACCGGGGTCACCCAGTCGGTGTCGGCGACGGCGACGGCCTTCCCCTATCGCAACCACGCCGCCCTCATCCAGTGGTTCTGCCCGATCCCGACGAACTCGACGACCGCCTACAACGCCGCACGCGGCTGGATCGGGTATGCCCACACGCGGCTCGGCACGATGAGCGCCGGCGGCTATGTCAACTACGTCGAGCCCGGCCGCGCCGTCGCCACCTACTTCGGGCCCAACCTCGCCCGACTGCGGTCGGTGAAATCGGCATACGACCCGCAGAACCGGCTCCAGGGGGCGGTCGAATACTGACGTTCTGGGCAGAATGTGGCCATCCTCGACGGGATTCGAGACACCCGACGAGCAGCCCTGATCGACTGATCCCGAGAGATCGACACGGCCTCTCACCAGCGATCCACTCGATCGAAAGGGTCATTCCATGAAGCGCAGGAAGTTCATCTCCGGGGCACTGGCCTCGGTCGCGCTCGCCGCCTCCCCGATGGCGACCGGCATCGCCAGCGCGGGCACCGACGCGGGCAAGGCGGCTGGCTGGACCAGCACCTTCACGACGAATCACAACGGCTGGACCCCGGTCAGCGGGTACTGGTACATGAACGGCGGCAATTACGCCTGCGACGGCGACCAGGACTACGTCAACTCCATCGTCCACACCGGGACCTACCGGAACTTCATCTACCAGGCCCGGCTCAAGCGAGACGGCAACGGCGGCGGCTACTGGAACAACTCGCTGATCGTCCGGGGTAGCACGTACACCGACAGCGAGGGCTGGTGGACCCCGTCCTACCTGTTCTCCTTCACCAACACGAAGTACTTCTCGGTGTGGCGGCTGAATCGGGACGGATCCGCCACCACGCTGAAGGACTGGACCTATGCCTCGGTCATCGGCACTCAGTTGTGGAAGACGATGAAGGTCGTCGCCCAGGGCGGGTCGTTCACCTTCTCGCTGAACGGTCGGACGGTCTGGTCCGGTCGGGACTCGATGTTCACCTCCGGTCAGGTCGGCATCGGTTTCTACACCTCCTCGCCCTACTGGAGCCTCCTGCGCGTGGACTCCGCGACGATGCAGACGCTCGCCGCCGACGCGAAGGTGACGCCCGACCCCGCGGCCGTGCTCGGCAAGACGGTCAAGGGCGGCACGCCGTTCGTGGCGCCGCACTAGCCGCGGCTCGACCAGGCGCGGGATGGGCGGGCCGGCACCCAGGCTGGGTGCCGGCCCGTCGGCCCGTCGGAAGTTCCGGACGAATCTCGCCATTCCCGAGACACCGGCCCGGTCGCGGTGGTTGAATCCGGATCGGAGCGGAGGACCGCTTCACGACGGACAGGTTTCCTTCGAAGGGGAGGCACAGGATGGAACGCAGGAACTTCCTGCTCGGTACCGCGGGCGCAGTCGTGGCTGGAGCGGCGGGGTCGCAATCGGCCTTGGCCGCGGAGGGCGACCGACTCGCCGGCTGGTCGAGCAACTTCACCAGCAACAACAGGGGCTGGAGCGCCGTCCGGGGTCCGTGGTACCGGTCCGCGGGCATGTGGCGCGCCGACGGACTGCAGAACAACTGGACGTCCACGAAGCACACCGGCTACTGGTCGAACTTCGTCTACCAGGCCAGGGTCAAGCGCGACGGCAACGGCGGCGGCTACTGGAACAACTCGCTCGTCATCCGCGGCAACCCCTATTCCCTCGACTCCACCGGCGAGTGGTCGCCGTCCTACATCTTCTCCTTCACCAACACCGGCTACGTCTCGGTGTGGCTGGTGGACTCGGGTGGCGGGGACAACGTCCTCATGAACTGGACGTACTTCCCGTTCCTGACCACCGTGATCTGGAAGCAGATGAAGGTCGTCGCCCAGAACGACTTCTTCGCCTTCTCGATCAACGGCCGGACGGTCTGGTCCGGGTACGACTCGTCCTACAGCTACGGCATGGTCGGGTTCACGTTCTACACGAGCTCGCCCTACTGGAGCACGCTGAAGATGGACTCGGCGAGCCTGACCACGATCGCGGCTCGCGACAAGATCACCCTCGACCCGGCGGCCGTCCCCGGACGGGTCGTCAAGGGTGGAACGCGGCTGCGTTCGCCCGAGTAGGAGCCCTGCCGATCGGGCCGGTACCCTCGCGGGGTGCCGGCCCGATCGCATGCCTGGCTGCCCCCGCGGACGACGCAGGAGGTGCGCAGCTACACCCCGAGATTCCGCGTCTCCGAGCTCACGCAGTCGCGCCTGGCCGCGTTGCTTCCGACGTATGCCGTTCCGCGCCTCCCCGTCGATCTCGCGATGGTCTTCGGCCGCCCGAGCCGTCACGCGGTTCTCGAGATCGGGTCCGGCCATGGGGCGGCGGCGCTCGCCTATGCGGCAGCCCATCCGGCCAGTGATGTGCTCGTCGCCGAGGTGCACGTGCCCGGGGTGGCCCGGATGCTGGCCGCGGCCGAGTCGGCCGGGATCGAGAATCTGCGGGTCTATGTCGGCGATGCGCTCGATCTGCTCGCGGGCGGGCTGACGCCCGGCGCCGTGACCCGTGTCCACCTGTTCTTCCCCGACCCGTGGCCGAAACGACGGCACGAGAAACGACGTCTCGTGCAACGGCATACGCTCGATCGGGTGGCCGACCTGCTGGCTCCCGGGGGAGTGCTGCTGCTGGGGACCGACCACCCCGTGTATGCCGAGCACGCGTCGGCGCAGCTCGATGCCCATCCACGGTTCGCACTCCGGCCGGTGGCCCGGCCGGAGTGGAAGCCGGTCGAGGGGTTCGAGGCGAAGGCACTCGCCGCCGGGCGCGCCTCGGTCTATCTCGAGGCTCGACTGCTCCCGGCGGTGTGACCGGATCGCGGCCCTGACGCCCGGTTGACCCGTATCAGTGGCGGCGCGGGCGCATGACGACCAGCGCGAGCCAGCCGAGCCCGCCGAGGGCCACGGCGATGAAGGTCTTCTTGAGCAGGTCCCAGTCGGCATTGCCACCGAAGATGCTGCTGGCGACCGCGGCGACCTTCTCGGCCACGCCGGGCGCCTCTCCGGCCGACGTGGTCGACGACGTCGCCGCACCGGCTCCACCGGACGAGGTGTCCGACGACGTGCCCGTGTCGACCACGGGTGGCGGGCTGTTCGTCGAGGTCGCGGGCGGCACGAAGACCGACGTCGATGTGGACGTCGAGGTGGGCGTGTTGACGCTGTTGGTGCTGGTCGGCGTCGTGGAGGCCGGGCTCGACGTCGTGGTGGACGACGTGGTGGTCGTCGGCGGGGTGTAGCTCGACGTGGACGTCGAGGTCGGCGGCGTGTAGGTCGACGTCGTCGACGTCGGTGGCGTCGTGTAGGTCGATGTCGGGCTGTCCGAGGTGCTGGTCGACGTCGAGGTGTCGGTCGTCGACGTGCTGGTGGACGTCGAGGTGTCGGTCGTGGTGGTGCTCGATGTCGTCGAGGTGTCGGTCGTGGTCGTGCTGGATGTCGTCGAGGTGTCGGTCGTCGACGTGTCCGTCGAGGATGTCGGCGTGTCCGTCGAGGACGTCGACACCGGCGGCGACGTCATCGTCGGGTCGGTGGTCGAGGAGGAGTCGGTGGCGAACGCCACCGCGAGGGTGGACGGGCTCAGCGCCGATGCCGCGACCGCCGGGACCGTCGTTCCCACCACGATCGTCCCCATCGCCAACAGCGGCAGGGCGGCTCCGGTCAACCGGGAACGGGTCCGACGCGCCATCAGTGTGTCCTCGCGAAGCTGTTTCGGGTTGTCGTGGCCGCTGAATCGGCGGGGCCGACAACGGCGGAGCGAACGGCCACCGGGACGGGGCCGACCGGATCGAAGCGCCCATTCTACCAGCGCCCCCGCACCCGGCGCGCCCTCGTCGCGTCACCGGGTCGGGGCGAGGGCGCCGACAGCCCGCGTCGTCGGGGTAGCCGGATTCGAACCGGCGGCCTTCCGCTCCCAAAGCGGACGCGCTACCAAACTGCGCCATACCCCGTATGCCGCCCGTGAACGGTCCCGCGGCGATTTCAGGTGCGGCATCGGCGGGCAGTAGGCTACCCCGTGCACTGCGCCACCCGGCGCCGGGGCAGCGCGGGCGTAGCTCAATGGTAGAGCCTCAGTCTTCCAAACTGATTACGCGAGTTCGATTCTCGTCGCCCGCTCGGAGACTGACCGTCAATCCCGATCGCCAAACCGATTCCGTCCAAGTGGAGAACCGCCCAGTGAAGAGCGCCGTCGAGACCCTGAACCCCACGCGGGTGAAACTGACCGTCGAGGTCCCGTACACCGAGCTCGTCCCGAGCATCGACGCGGCCTTCAAGGCGATCGGATCGCAGATCAGCGTGCCCGGCTTCCGCCGGGGACACGTGCCGACGCGGATCATCGAGCAGCGGGTCGGGCGCGGCGCGGTGCTGCAGGAGGCCATCAACGAGGCCCTCCCCGGCTTCTACGGCCAGGCCGTCGAGGAGAGCGACGTGCGGCCGATCGGTCAACCCGAGGTCGAGATCACCCAGGTGCCGATGGAGGAGGGCGACGATCTGGCGTTCACCGCCGAGGTCGACGTGCGTCCCCAGATCTCCCTCCCCGACCTCGACGGCATCGCGGTCTCCGTCGACGACGTCACCGTCAGTGACGACGACATCGACGAGCGGATCCAGACCCTGCGCGAGCGGTTCGGCACCCTGACCACGGTCGATCGCGTCGTGGAGTCGGGTGACTTCGTCTCCCTCGACCTCAGCGCCACGATCGGCGAGGAGGAGATCGACTCGGTCACCGGGGTGTCCTACGAGGTGGGGTCCGGAACCATGCTCCCTGGCATGGACGACGCGGTCATCGGCCTGGCGGCCGGCGAGACGGCGGTGTTCACGGCGCCGTTGGCGGGTGGCGACCACCAGGGCCAGGACGCCGAGTGCACGGTCACCGTGCAGTCGGTCAAGGAACGCGTCCTGCCCGCGCTCGATGACGACTTCGCCCAGCTCGCCTCGGAGTTCGACACGCTCGACGAGCTGCGGGCCGACCTCGCCTCGGGTGTCGAGCAGTCCAAGAAGTTCGAGCAGGGCATCCAGGCCCGCGACCGGATCATCGAGCACCTGCTCGACGTCACCGACGTCGCGCTGCCCGAGGGCATCGTCCTCGCCGAGGTCGACCGTCACCTCGAGGGTGAGGGCCGGCTCGAGGACGACGAGCACCGCGCGGAGGTCGATGAGGCCACCCGCCGGTCGATGAAGACCCAGTTCCTCCTCGACGCGCTCGCCGAACAGGCCGAGGTCGAGGTGAGCCAGGAGGAGTTCGTCGAGTACCTCCTGATGCAGGCGCAGCAGTACCGCATGGACCCCAACGAGTTCGCCCGCGCGCTGGACGCCGACGGCCAGGTCCCGGCGATCGTCGCCGAGGTGGCCCGCCGCAAGGCGTTGGCCAGCGTCCTCGACCGGGCCACGATCACCGACGCCTCCGGGTCCGTCATCGACCTCAACCTGCTCGTCCCCGACGAGGGCGAGGAGGGCGACGAGGACGCGGATGGCGACGACGTCGACGACGTCGACGACGTCGACGGGGCTGACGAGAGCGCGGTCTCGGCGCAGCCCGCCGAGGCCGTCGAGGCGCCGGGCGACACCGAGGAGGCCGTCGCGAGCCCCGCCGAGCCGGCCGACGCCACGGAGCCCGCAGAAGCCACCGAGGCGCCAGGCGACACCGCGCGCCCGGCCGAGCCGGCGGACGCCGACCAGGCCTGATCCTCGACCCACGCGCCCCCGCCCCTCACCCGGGCGGGGGCGCGGTCGTGGTCCCGACCCGCAGGACGGTCGGGAAGTCCTCGGTGGCGACGGGTCGGCCGTCCAGGGACCGGGCGATGAGGTGACCGAGCGCGCGGCCCTTGGCGGGCCCGTCCTGGACCATCGTGGTCAGGTCGTGGTCGAGCCAGGGCAGGTCGAGCCCGTCGAAGCCGGTCACCGACAGCTCACCGGGAACCCGGATGCCGAGCGCCTCCGCCGCGCGGATGACCCCCGCGGCGAGGAGGTCCGACTGCGCGACGACAGCGGTGGGCCGGCGGTCCGCGGGCACGTCGAGGAGGATCCGGCCCGCCTGCTCGCCCGCGGTGATGGCGAGCGAGCCGGCCTGGACGAGCACGGCGTCCGGGGTCACGTCCAGGACGCCCAGGGCCCGACCGCGCGCATCCGGATAGACCGCCCGCGCGATCGCCGCGACCGTCACCGGGCCGGTCGTCGCCTCCGGGACGAGTGGCATGGTGACGTGCCCGATCCGCCGGTGCCCGAGCGCGCGGACGTGCCGCGTGATGGCCGCGCTGGCGCCGCGCTCGTCGACGAGGACCTGGGGCACGCGCGGATCCGCCGGGGAACCCGCCCCGACCATCGGGACGCCGCGACCGGCGACGAGGTCGACCGCGGGGTCCGCCTCCGGCCCGCAGAGGGGGAAGACGACCGCGTCGTATGCCGCGGCGGCGAGTTGCGCGAGGAGGCGGTCGTCGTCGCCGGGCACCCGGGCGAGGAGGAGCAGGGCCGCGGGGATGTCGTCGAGGGCCCGGGCGAGGCCGTCCAACACCGACAACGCGAACGGATCACCGAAGGCATCACCCAGCCGTCCCTCGACGACGACGGCCACGGTGCCCGCGCGTCCCTGGCGGAGGGAGGAGGCGAGCGGGTCGGGACCGGCATACGCGAGGCCCTCGGCGGCCGCCCGCACCCGCTCGGCGGTGATCGCCGACACCGGACCGCGGCCGCTGAAGACCAGGGACGCGGTCGAGATCGAGACTCCGGCGCGGTCGGCGACGTCGCGCAGGGTCGGGCGCCCTGAGCGGGGTGAGGGGGAGCGGGCCATGTCAGTGCGCCGCCGACGGGTCGGCGCGGAGGTCGACCCCATCCGCCCCACGCGGGGGCCCCGGGCGCGTGGTGGGTGGTCGGAGGTTGACGTCGCGCGGCATACGGGACACACTAGTCGAAACGATTCGACTCGAAACGATTCGACCCATCCTGAGGAGACGTTCAAGCTCATGACACCGACTCCCGTCGACCGGTCCGTGGCCGTCGCCGCGCGCACCAGCGTGTTCGGGCTGTTCACGCTGGCCGGGCTGGCCTTCGCCGGGTGGGCGTCGCGGATCGCCGACGCGAAGGCCGCCCTGGGCCTGTCCGCCGGACAGCTCGGCGCCACCCTCTTCGCCCTGTCCGTCGGGTCGGTCATCGCCCTGCCGCTGACCGGTCGGGTCATCGAACGGGCCGGCGTCCGCCGGGTCATCGGCGGCGCGCTCGCGATCGCCGTCGTCGGCATCCTCACCGTCGGTCTCGGGGTCGACGCCGCCCGATCGCGACCACTGCTCATGGTCGGGCTCTTCCTCCTCGGACTGGGCGTCGGGTCGTGGGACGTCGCGATGAACCTCGAGGGCGCCGACGTCGAGCGCCATCTCGGGCGCGCGATCATGCCGCACTTCCACGCGGCCTTCTCCGGCGGGACCGTCGTCTCGGCCCTGGTCGGTGCGGGACTGTCGTGGGCCGGAGTGAGCATCCTCGTCCACCTCTTCGGGCTGGCCGTTCTCATCGTCGTCGTCGGGGCCTGGTCGCTGCGCTCGCTGCTCCCGCACGAGGCGACCGCGGCCGGTGCCGCGGCCGCGCACCACGCCGGCTCCGGGACGACGTCGGCCTCCGCGTGGACCGAGCCGCGCACCCTCCTGATCGGGTTGGTCGTCCTCGTCGCCGCGTTCACCGAGGGCACCGCGAACGACTGGCTCGCCGTCGCCTTCCACGAGGGCTACGAGCTGCCCACGTGGGCGGGCGTGCTCGGGTTCGCGACCTTCCTGACGTTCATGACCATCGGCCGGCTGGTCGGGACGACGCTGCTGGATCGGCACGGCCGGGTTCCGGTGCTGCGCGCCTGCTTCGGCCTGGCCGTGGTCGGGTCCCTCAT
Organism: Nostocoides sp.; assembly: GCA_039812345.1. GTDB lineage: Bacteria > Actinomycetota > Actinomycetes > Actinomycetales > Dermatophilaceae > Nostocoides_A. Next base: position 32,354 of record JBDIAJ010000026.1, read on the forward strand.
GGTCATCTTCGGGGGCCCGATCGCCGCGTTCGCCGGTGCGGCCGTCTGGGGGGTGGGCGCCGCTCTCGGCTTCCCGGTCGGGATGAGCGCCTCGGCCGACGACCCCGTGCGGGCCGCCGCCCGGATGTCCGTCGTCGCCACCATCGGGTATGCCGCGTTCATCGCCGGCCCGCCGCTCCTGGGCTTCCTCGGCGACCACGTCGGCGTCCTGCGCTCGCTCCTGGTCGTCGGCGCTGGGGCCGTCCTGGCTCTCCTCGTCGTCCCCGCCGTCCGCGAGCCGGGCGCGGAGCCGGCCTCCCTTGCGCTCACGGCGAACAACGGTCCGGGGCGGGAGTATGCGCCGGGGGGCGGACGTTAGGGTCACCATGACATCCCCGAACGAGCGCAGTGTCAGGACGGAGACCCGCGTGACCAACAGCCCCAGCGCGGCTGCCCAGGGTGGGCAGTTCGGGCTCGACGACCACATCTATCAGCGGTTGCTCAAGGAGCGGATCATCTTCCTCGGCTCCGAGGTGCGCGACGAGAACGCCAACGCGATCTGCGCGCAGATGCTCCTCCTCGCCGCCGAGGACCCGAAGTCGGACATCTGGCTCTACATCAACAGCCCCGGCGGTTCCGTCACTGCCGGCATGGCGATCTTCGACACGATGAACTGGATCCCCAACGACGTCGCCACGGTCGCGATGGGCATGGCCGCGTCGATGGGCCAGTTCCTCCTGTCCGCCGGGACCAAGGGCAAGCGCTACGCCACCCCGCACGCGCGGGTCATGATGCACCAGCCGTCCGGCGGCATCGGCGGCACCGCCTCCGACATCAAGATCCAGGCCGAGCAGATGCTCTTCATCAAGAGGCAGATGGCCGAACTCATCGCCCAGCACACCGGGCAGAGCCTCGACCAGATCGAGGCCGACTCCGACCGCGACCGCTGGTTCACCGCCGAGGAGGCGAAGACCTACGGCTTCGTCGATCACGTCTTCCAGCGGGCCGAGCAGGCCGGCGGCGACGACAACCCGGTGACCGAGTGACCGCGGCATACGGACAAAGGACCACGACAGACATGACATTCGACGGTATGGCGCGCCTCCACGTGCCCGGCCCGAGCAGCCGCTACATCCTCCCGCAGTTCGAGGAGCGCACGTCCTACGGGATGAAGCGCCTCGATCCCTACACCAAGCTCTTCGAGGACCGGATCATCTTCCTCGGGGTGCAGGTCGACGACGCGAGCGCCGACGACATCATCGCTCAGCTGATCGTGCTGGAGAGTCAGGATCCCGACCGGGACATCCTGATGTACATCAACAGCCCCGGCGGTTCGTTCACCGCGATGACGGCGATCTACGACACGATGCAGTACATCCGCCCGGATGTGCAGACCTTCGTCATCGGTCAGGCCGCCTCGGCCGCGGCCGTCCTGCTCGGAGCCGGGGCGCCCGGCAAGCGGTTCGCCCTCCCCAACGCCCGCGTGCTGATCCACCAGCCGGCCCTGATGGGCGGCGACTACGGTCAGGCCTCCGACCTGGAGATCCAGGCCAAGGAGGTGCTGCGGATGCGCGAGTGGCTCGAGGAGACCTGGGCCAA
>JBDIAJ010000027.1:0-33443 GCA_039812345.1 Nostocoides sp.
AGTACGACGAGCAGGGCAACTACAAGTACCCCGAGGGCTTCGACCCCGAGACCAACGAGTGGCTCGAGGGCTTCGAGAAGCAGCGCGAGGCCTGGGAGAAGCAGTATGCCGAGGCCCACGCCCGGTGGGAGGCCCACCGCGCCCAGGTCGAGAAGGCCGCGCAGGCCGAGGCCGAGGCGGGCGGCGAGGGCGAGGTCCCGACGTCGTACTCCTCGACCGGGTCGAGCCGCTCCTCGGCCCCGGCCGAGGGCACCCTCGCCTCCGACGAGGCCCTGGCCGCGCTGCGCGAGAAGCTCACCGGCAACTGACGGCACCCGGCATACGTCCGTATGCCGCGCGCTCACCAGCCGGAAACGGCCCGCGACCCCCTGGGGTCGCGGGCCGTTCCGCGTTCCCGAGGTCGGGCCCCGTGTCGGGTGCGCGTGGCGTGCGCCGCGGGCGGGCGGCGCGCTTCGGGTGCGCCTCGGGTGCGCGGCGCGCCTCGGGTGCGCGCCGGGGCGCGCGGGCGGACAATGCGCCGTGATGAAGAACGTGGGATTGCGCGTCGGGCTCACCGGGGGCATCGGCTCGGGGAAGTCGAGCGTCGCCGCCCGGCTGGCCGAGCGCGGCGCGGTGATCGTCGACGCCGACCGGATCGCCCGGGAGGTCCTCGCCCCGGGGACCGCGGGACTGGACGCGGTGTTCGCGCGGTTCGGGGACGGCATACGGGCCGGTGACGGGAGTCTCGACCGGGCCGCGCTGGCGCGGATCGTGTTCTCCGACACGGCCGCTCTGGCCGACCTGGAGGCGATAACCCACCCGCTGATCTGGGCGGAGACTGCGCGAGGGATGGCCGCGGCTCCGGCCGGGACGGTGCGGGTCCACGACATGCCGCTCCTGGTCGAGAAGGGGATGTCGGCCGACTACCACCTCGTCGTCGTGGTCCTGACGGACGAGGAGACGCGGGTCCGACGACTGGTGGAGCACCGCGGCCTGGACGAGGCCGACGCGCGCGCCCGGATCCGGGCGCAGGCGCACGACGCGCAACGGCGCGCGGCGGGGGATGTCCTGCTGTCCAACGACGGGACTCCCGCGGACCTCGGGTCCGCTGTGGATGCGTTGTGGGACACCCGCATCGCGCCGTATGCCGACAACCTCCTCCGTGGTCTTCCCGCCCCCGCCGACGCGCACCTGGGCACCCGCTCGCCGGAGGCGGTCGCCGCGCAGGGTCGGCGGATCGCCGCCCGCATCCGTCGTGCCGTCGTGCCGTCGGTGTCCTCGGGGCCCGCGTCTCCGGCTGGGCCCACGTTTCCGGCCGACCCCGCGGCGACCGTGATCGACGGTCGGCTCACCCTCGTCGTGACCGTCGGCGCCGCTCCGCCCGCCCGCGAGGGGCTCGCCGAGGCCGGCTATCCCGTTGTCACAGAGGCGGAACCGTTCGACCGTATCGACTCGACGGTCGTCTGCGGCAACTGCGACCCCGCCTGGCCCTCGGTCGTGCACCTGCGCTCCGCGTGAGCCCGCCTCCTCGGTGGGGTGCGCCCGTCAGAGGTGGGCCGCGCACGCCAGCACGCGCCGGCGCCACCAGGCCACGCGGTCGGGTGTGACGGCATACCGACTCAGCAGATCCGGGTCGACGACCACCCGCCGCGGGCGAAGCGCGCCGCCGACGGGACGCATCGGGTCGGCGGTGACGTCACCGTCCATGAGCGCGAGCGTGCCGAGGCCGCAGGCGTGGTCGAGGCGGGGGAGTGCGGCGGCGAGGGCGACGCCGGCGCTGATCCCGACGGATGAATCGAGGGCGGAGGAGACGACCGCCGGCAGGCCGCAGTCGGCGACGATCTCCAGGGCGCGTCGGACCCCACCGAGCGGGGCCACCTTGACGACGATGATGTCGGCCGCCTGCTCCCGGGCCACCCGGAGTGGGTCCTCGGCGCGGCGAATCGACTCATCGGCCGCGACGAGCGTGTCGATCCCGCTGCGGGCGAGCCGGATCCGCAGGTCGCGCAGTTCCCCGACGGTCGCGCAGGGCTGTTCGACATACTCGATGTCGTATGCCGCCACGCGGGCGAGCACCCGCGCCGCCTCGTCCACCGAGTAGCCGCCGTTGGCGTCGAGCCGGATCGTCACCCGCGGCCCCACACGGGCGCGGACGGCGGCCACGCGGTCGATGTCCTGCCGCGCACTCTCCCCGCGCTCGGCGACCTTGATCTTGACCGCCGGGCAGCCGTCGAAGCGGTCGAGGATGCCCGCGACCGCCTCGGGCGGCACCGCCGGGACGGTCGCGTTGACGGGCACGAGGTCACGCACGGGTCGTGGCCGATCGGCATTCGCCGACTCGAGTGCCGCGGCGAGCCAACGGGCGGCCTCGGGCGGCGGGTACTCCGGGAAGGCCCCGAACTCGCCCCACCCCGCCGGCCCCTCGATCAACGCGACCTCGCGGACGGTCACCCCGCGGAAGCGGACCCGCATCGGCAGGGCGACAACCCGCAGCGCGTCGGCCAACTCGGCGGGTGTCGGTGTCACGAGGTCCGCCCGGCGACAGGCGGCGCCGGGTCTCCCGCGGTCGGGACCGCGCCTGGCCGCCACGGCGGTGCGTCGACCGCTCCGAGCGGTATGCCGCGTCGGCGCAGTTCCGCTTCCGCCCGCGCGAGCCCGCCGTGCTCCAGGGCGGCGACGCGGGAGTGGCCCGACCAGACGAGGCGCCCGTGGCGGCGCACGTCGACCCGCAGGTCGCCGGCCAGATGCTCCAGGTCGCCGGCGGTGTTGCGGCGTTCGTCCGGCAGCGGCACCGGGAGCACATGCGCGTCGCCGAGCGGTGCGGTGCCCTCGACCTCGATCCGCCAGCCGAACCCACGCCCGTGGAGCAGCCACCGCTCGTCCGTCACGTCCGCATGCACCGGCGAGATCCCGGGGTTGCCGAGCCGCACCACGGCTCCGTCCGGAAGCCGGACGACGAGGCCGGTGACCGTGGTCCGCAGCGGTCCGGCCTGAACCAGCCCCCCGGCGAAGGCGACGCACGCCTCCGGGTCGGCGAACCCCTGCGCCTGCCCCCACCACCAGGCGTCGGGAAAACCGCCTCGGCCCCAGTTCTTCTCGGCATAGACCTGGGCGTCAGTGAACTCCCAGCGGCGCCCGCCGAGCAGTGCCCAGCCATCGGCGCGCCCGCCGAGCAGCCAGGGATGCCAGTACTGGTTGAGCCCGGGCACCACGTGGAAGCCGCTCGAGCCACCGACGACCCGATTCGGCCACGGCGCCGGCGCGCGGATGGCGAACTCGCACCGGGCGTCCGGGCTGAGATCGACGCGAACGCGACCCGCCGACGCCTCGAACGCCGACCCACTGCCCGCCCCGACGGCCGATGGATCGGCCCACCCCGAGTCCGCGGCGGTCGTCCGGACGAAGCCCTCGCTGTCGGCGAGGCCGAGGGTCGCCCACGGCGGCGAGCCGTCACTCGGGGCATTGACCCCGATCAGGGCGATCAGGGAGCGTCCCTCGTGGGTCAGCCGCCAGAAGTACCCCTCCATCGCCAGGCCGTGCGCCCGCAGTGGGTCGCCGAACGGCAGGTCCGCCCCCGTCGCCCGATAACGCGCGTGCAGCCGCGCGGCGAGGCCGTGGCCGGCGCGCCCATCCAACCGACCCATGCCCGGGTCACCCCCGCCACGCGTCGGTGAAATCGGCATACGTCCGCACCCAGGCGTGCATCGCGACGGCCGCGGCGACGGAGGCGTTGATCGAGCGGGTCGAGCCGAACTGGGCGATCGAGAAGGTCGCCGCGCACGCCTCGCGCGCCGCCTCGCTCAGCCCCGGCCCCTCCTGCCCGAAGAGGAAGCACACCCGCCGCGGCAGGTCGGCCGTCTCGAGGTGCAGGGACCCCGGCAGGTTGTCGACCCCCCACAGCGGCACGTCCCGGGCACGGAGATGGTCCGCGAGGGCCGCGGCGTCCGGGTGATAGCGGACGTGCTGGTAGCGATCGGTGACCATCGCCCCGCGCCGGTTCCACCGCCGGTTGCCGACGATGTGCACTTCCCTGGCGAGGAAGGCATTCGCCGTCCGGACGATGGTCCCGATGTTGAAATCGTGCTGCCAGTTCTCGATCGCGACGTGGAAGTCGTGCCGACGCGTGTCGAGGTCCGCGACGATCGCCTCCATCCGCCAGTAGCGGTAACGGTCGACGACATTGCGCCGGTCGCCGTCCCGCAGCAACTCCGGGTCGTATGCCGATCCCTCCGGCCACGGCCCCACCCACGGTCCCACGCCCACCTCGGGCCGGCCGTAGGGCATGGGGTCATAGGGCGCGAGCCGGTGGTCGGAGTCCCCGGCGGTCTCGGTGCGGTCGGTCACCCGAGCAGGCCCCGGGGATCGTCGGGAACGTCGACGGCATACGGCAGCAGGACCTCCAGCGGGATGACCTCGAGGGTCGCGGCATGGGTCGCGGCGAGGACCACCGGCGCGCCGACACCGTCGCGATGCGCGTGCAACCACCGCAGCGCGACGACGCACCACCGGTCGCCCGGGACGAGCCCCGGGAACCGGTAGGCCGGGATCGGCGTGACGAGATCATTGCCGGTCCGCACCTGATGCTCGAGGAACTCGGCGGTCATGACCGCGCACAGCGTGTGCCGCCCCGGATCCTCGGGGCCGGCCTGGCAGAACCCGTTGCGCCAGAACCCGGTCACCGGGTCCTGGCCGCACTCGGCGAGCGGCCCGCCGAGGACGTTGCGCGCGTCGATGTCACCCGTCACGAGAGCGAACCTACCCGGTCGCCGTCCGGCACCCCGCCGGCAGGCTCAGAACCCGTCGAAGGCCGGCGGATACACCACCTCCCCCCGCAGCGTGGAGTCGTCGGGGTCGTAGGCCGAGAGCACCGCCACCTGGGCCGCCTCGGCCGGCGCCCAGTCCGGGAGGTGGAGGTGGATGCCCCGGCCGGGAGCGAACTCGAACCCGCGCGCCCCATAGAAGCGTGGGCTCCCCTCCAGGACGACGAGCGGCTCTCCGGCCGCGTCCGCGGCCCTCAGCGCGGCCGCCACCAGGGCGGTCCCGATCCCGCGACCCTGAGCCTCCGGCGCGACGGCCAGCGGCGACAGCATGACGATCGCCCGATCCGCGTGCCCGCTGCGCAGCACACACCCGTCGATCATCACGTGCCCGACGACCGTCCCGTCCACGACGGCGACGAGCGACAACTCCGGCCGATACTCCGGCGACGCCCGGATCGCCTCGACGAGGTCTCCGTGTGACTCCAGCCCGAACGCCCCCACGACGACATCCCGGATCGCCCCGACGTCCTCGGGCCGCTCCGGGCGCACCACCATCGAACCGGCAGGCCCCGCGGTGGCGGTCGCCGGCATCGACTGCGCATCGTTGTCGTTCGCCATGTCATCAAGTCAATCAGGGGCCGCCGACAACCTCCGCCGCGACCGCCCGGAACTCGGGCGGATCTGGCACCTCACGGCGCGCTTGGGGGTCACCGGCGCAGTGACCGCAGCCACTCATCGAACCGTCGCTCGTCCTGCCGTATGCCGCTCCCCGGCACCAGCCCCTCCTTCCGGAACCGACGCCCCGGGAACGGCACCGCGAGCACCCGAGTCCGCCGTCCGGTCTCGGTCGCGACGGCCCGGGCCATCTCCGGTGCCGTATGCCGCTCCGGCCCCGCCAACTCCATCCGCGCGGTTCCCGGGCCACCCACCACCGCCTCCACCAGGAGGTCCGCGGCGGCGTCCGGGTGGACGGGTTGGAGGGTCACGTCTGGCACGAACGCGACCGGCCCGACCCGGGCCTGGGTGAGGAACTGTTCGGCGAGGGTGAACCAGGCCGTCGTCCCGACGACGGTCACGGGGAGGGCGGATGCGGCATACGTCTCCTCGTGGGCGGCCTTGCCGGCGTAGTAGCCGAGGGACCGGCGAACCTCCGGCCGAGTGACATCGACGATGGACAGCACGACGACGTGCCCGACTCCGGCGGCCTCCGCCGCGGCGACCGCCCGCCGCGCCGCCGCGGTGAAGAACTCGACGGCCGCCTTCCGGGACATCGTCGTGACGTTGAGGCAGTCGACCAGCGTGTCCGCACCGGCCGACGCCTCCGACAGCCCGACCCCGGTCACGACGTCGACACCGGTGGTCCGCGACGCCCGGACGACTCCGTGCCCACGCTGCTCGAGCCGGGACGCGACCCGGGACCCCATCTCCCCGGTGCCGCCGAGCACGACGATGCGCATCCCTCGAGCCTGACAGAAGATCGCCGGGAAGAGGGCTGTCGGCGCCGACGTTTACCGTTGTCATCATGCGTCCGATCACCGACCTCAAGCGCCGGGTGGCCCCGTTCGAGGTGGTCGCCGACTTCGAGCCCAATGGCGACCAACCCACCGCGATCGCCGATCTCGCGCGCCGGATCACGGCGGGCGAGCAGGACGTCGTCCTCCTCGGCGCCACCGGCACCGGCAAGTCCGCGACGACGGCGTGGTTGATCGAGCAGGTCCAGCGCCCGACGTTGGTCATGGCCCCCAACAAGACGCTCGCCGCCCAGCTCGCCAACGAGTTCCGGGAGTTGCTGCCCAACAATGCGGTCGAGTATTTCGTCTCCTATTACGACTACTACCAGCCCGAGGCCTATGTCCCGCAGACGGACACCTATATCGAGAAGGACTCCTCGATCAACGACGAGGTCGAGCGGCTGCGGCACAGCGCCACCAACTCCCTGCTGACTCGGCGCGACGTCGTCGTCGTCGCCTCGGTCAGCTGCATCTATGGCCTGGGCACCCCGCAGGAGTATGTCGATCGGATGGTCCCGCTGCGGGTCGGCGACGTCATCGAGCGGGACGAGCTGCTGCGCCGGTTCGTGACGATGCAGTACACCCGCAACGACCTCGCCTTCACCCGCGGAACGTTCCGGGTGCGCGGCGACACCGTCGAGATCATCCCGGTCTATGAGGAGCTGGCCATCCGGATCGAGTTCTTCGGCGACGAGATCGAGCGGATCTACACCCTTCACCCGCTGACCGGTGAGATCGTCCGCGAGGAGGAGGAGATGTATGTCTTCCCCGCGACCCACTATGTCGCCGGCCCCGAGCGGATGGAGCGGGCGATCGCCGGCATCGAGGCGGAGCTGGCCGACCAGCTCGCGCTCTTCGAGCGTCAGGGCAAGCTTCTGGAGGCGCAGCGGCTGCGGATGCGCACCACCTATGACATCGAGATGATGCGCCAGGTCGGGTCCTGTTCGGGGATCGAGAACTACTCGATGCACATCGACGGCCGCACCCACGGCAGCGCCCCCAACTGCCTCCTCGACTACTTCCCCGACGACTTCCTCCTCGTCATCGACGAGTCGCACCAGACGGTCCCGCAGATCGGCGCGATGTACGAAGGTGACATGTCCCGCAAGCGGACCCTCGTCGATCACGGGTTCCGGCTGCCCAGCGCCATGGACAACCGCCCGTTGATGTGGGAGGAGTTCCTCGACCGGATCGGCCAGACCGTCTATCTCTCGGCCACCCCGGGCGACTACGAGATGGCGAAGGCCGACGGCGTCGTCGAGCAGGTGATCCGGCCGACGGGTCTGATCGACCCCGAGATCGTCCTCAAGCCGACGCGCGGCCAGATCGACGACCTCCTCGACGAGATCGGCAGGCGGGCCGCCCGCGACGAGCGGGTCCTCGTGACGACCCTGACCAAGAAGATGGCCGAGGACCTCACCGACTACCTCCTCGACAAGGGCGTCCGGGTGCGCTACCTCCACTCCGACATCGACACCCTGCGCCGCGTGGAGTTGCTCCGGGAGCTGCGCCTGGGCGAGTTCGACGTCCTCGTCGGCATCAATCTGCTGCGTGAGGGCCTCGACCTGCCCGAGGTGTCCCTGGTCAGCATCCTCGACGCCGACAAGGAGGGCTTCCTGCGCTCGTCCCGCTCCCTGATCCAGACGATCGGCCGCGCCGCCCGCCATGTCTCCGGCCAGGTCCACATGTATGCCGATCAGCTCACCCCGAGCATGGCCCACGCGATCGAGGAGACCAACCGGCGGCGCGAGAAACAGCTCGCCTACAACCGGGAGCACGGCATCGACCCGACGCCGCTGCGCAAGCGGATCGCCGACATCACCGACCTGCTCGGCCGCGAGGACGCCGACACCCAGAGTCTCCTCGGCTCCGGACGCAGCCAGTCGCGCGGGGTCCGCGGGTCGGGCCGCGGCGGACGCGGGGCCATGATGGCCGACACCGGCGACGTCGCCTCGATCAAGGGGCTGCCCGCGAGCGATCTGGCCAACCTCATCCAGGAACTCACCGACCAGATGCACGCGGCCGCGGGCGAGCTGAAGTTCGAGCTCGCCGCCCGGTTGCGTGACGAGATCGGTGACCTCAAGAAGGAGCTGCGCCAGATGACCGAGGCGACCCGATGACCCCGGACGACATCGCCGCCCACGCCCTCGCCAAGCCCGGGGCATATGCCGACGAGCCCTGGGAGGGGGACCGGGTCGCCAAGGTCGCCGAGAAGATCTTCGTCTTCGGCCTCGGCGGGTCGGGGGTCGGCGTCAAGTGCGGCGCCAACCGGGCCGAGGCCGACGAGTGGCTCCACCAGTACCCCGACGACGCCAGCGTCATGCCCTATATCGGGCGCAGCGGATGGAACTCCCTCACCCTCGGCGGGGCGATCCCGGACGAGGAGATCCTCGAGGCGATCGACGCCTCCTACGACCTCGTCGTCAGCAAGCTGCCGAAGTCGAGGCGCCCGACCGTCGGGTGACCCACTGTCGGGTGACCTACTGCCGATACAGCCCCGAGACGGTGGTGAAGGTCAGGCCGCGCCCGCGCAGGAGTTCGACGATCGTCGGGAGCGCCTCCCCGGTGTGGAACCCCCCGAGGTGGGCCAGGACGATCGACCCACCGGCCGGCGTCGGTGACGTCGCCCGATCGATGATCTGCTGGGTCGTCGTGGCCGGATCCCAGTCGATCGTGTCCCGGTTCCACAGCACCGTCTTGGGGTAGCCCACGGACGCGGCCACCGACTGCACACTCGCGTTGTACGAGCCGTACGGCGGCCTCCAGTAGGGGCGGATCGGCATACCGGACAGGGCCCGCAGGACGGACTCCGCGCCGCCGAGTTCGGACCGGATGAAACTCGTGGTCATCGGCACCTGGCAGGGGCCGGACGACGGTGAACCCCCACCCCCGAGCACGAGATCGCAGTGATGGACGGTGTGGTTGCCGACCTCGAACAGCTCCGGGTGCGCGGCGATGCGGTCCATGACGTCGCGGCCCTCCGCCGTGCTCGCCATGATCGAGGTCGGGAAGAAGGTCGTGCACACCTGGTGGTCGGTGAGATATCGCACGATGTCGGCCGCCCCGTCGAGCCGGCCCCCCATGTCGAGGGTGAACGCGATCCGCGGGGGAGTCGTCCCCGGCGCCGCCGTGATCGCCTCGATGCGCCCGTCGCTCGGCGGGTCGCTCGCCCAGCAGACGCCGAGTTCCCGCTGCACCGCCTTGGCGATGGAGACCGGAACGCTCGCCGTCCCACCGAGGAGGTATGCCGTGTTCGGCCCCAGCCGATCGAGCTCAGTGCTCGTCCCGTCCGGCAGGACCGACCCGCGGGTCAGCAGGATCGGGCCCCGCGTGTGGGTGGCCGCCGCCCCGGCGGCGAGGGCGTCCGGGAAGTTCGCGCCGGTCGCGAGCATGACGCCCGGCCGGCTCGGACCGAACACCCGGGCGGCGACCGCGAGCGCGGTCGCATACCGGTCCGGCCCGGAGACCCGCTCCACCGGCGCGATGGTCGCGAGGGCGTTCGCCACCGAGGAGTCGACCGACGATGTCCCCCCGAGGAGCATGATCCGGCCCGGATGCAGCCGCTGCAGCTCGGTCCGCGTCGTCGCGGGGAGCGCGTGCGTGTCGGTCAGCAGCATCGGTGCGCCCTGGACTACGGCCGCCGCCCCACCGGTCAGGGCGTCCGGCCACACCCGACCTGAGGCGACGTATGCCGTGTCCGCCCCTCCCGGGAAGGCCGCCGCGCTCATCGCCGCCGCCGTGGCGAACCGATCCGGTCCGTGGATCCGGGTGGCGCCCCCGGACGCCAGCGCACCGAGTTCGGCGACCACGCCGTCACCGATCGTCGCCGGCCCGCCGAGGACGAGGATGCTCGACGGCCGCAGCCGGAGGATCTCGGCCGCGGTCGCCTCCGGGACGTGATCGGCCTTGACGAAGAGCACCGGCCCGCCGAGCCGGGCGGCCCCGGACCCCGCGGCGACGCCGTCGGAGAAGATCTCCCCGCTCGCGATGACGACCCGGGACACCGGAGGCCCGAAGAACTCCCGGCTCACGTTGACCGCCGCCTCGTAGCGGTTCGCCCCGCCGAGTCGCTGCACGGAGAACTGCACCGAGCCGGATCGACCCGTACCGGTCGTCGATCCGGCATCGCTGCCCGCGGGCATCCCCGCCAGGCCCAACGCGACCGCCGCCGCGGCGGCGAGCGATCGGCATACGAATCGGAATCCGGACATGATGGCCTCCCTGGTGGATCAGCTGCCTCGTGCACGCGCGGGCGACCGGTCCGGTTGACCGAGATCGGGCCGAGCCGCGGGGAGGCCGGAAGCGGTCCGGGACGATCCGGATTCGCCTCGGGGGCGCCGACTCTGCGACACTGACCGGCAGCGAAGGGGAGTATCCCTGAACGCCAGCCTCGTCATCACGGTCCGCGCACCTGCCTGGACCCGGGGCGGCGGTCCGGTCACAACGGGCGGGAGAGACCTTCGGACCTGATGTCCTCACGTCCGAAAGGCGGCCTCGTTGGTCCCCATGCTCGCTGCTGCGAACGAGACGCAGCTCAATCTCCCCAGTTGGGTCTGGTTCCTCACCATCGCCATCGCCGCGGTGTTCCTCGCGTTCGATGTGTTCTGGATCTCGCGCAACCCGCACCGCCCGAGCACGCGCGAACTGACCGTCGCGCTGTCCGGCTACATCGGCGCCGCGGTCCTCTTCGGCCTCGCCCTCCTGGCCATCAAGGGCCCGAAGCTGTCCGGGGAGTTCTTCGCCGGCTGGCTGACGGAGTACTCCCTCAGCGTCGACAATCTGTTCATCTTCCTGCTGATCATGGCCCGCTTCGCGGTGCCCGAGCGGTTGCAGCAGTTCGCGCTCATGGTCGGGATCATCATCGCGATCATCCTGCGGGGCCTGTTCATCTGGGCCGGCGCCGCGGCGATCAACAACTTCTCGTGGGTCTTCTACATCTTCGGGGCCTTCCTCATCTACACCGCCGTCAAACTCGCGACCGAGGGCGAATCGGACGACGAGGAGTACGAGGACAACCGGTTCATGAAGGCGATCGAGAAGCGGTTCCCGTCGTCGCCGAAGTTCGAGGGGACCAGGCTGTTCATCCGCGAGAACGGCCGGCGACTGGCCACCCCGATGCTCTTCGTCATCCTCGCCCTCGGGACGACCGACCTGCTGTTCGCGCTGGACTCGATTCCGGCGATCTACGGCCTGACCAAGGAGCCGTATATCGTCCTGGTCGCCAACCTCTTCGCGCTCATGGGTCTGCGGCAGCTCTACTTCCTCCTCGGCGGCCTGCTGCAGAAGCTGGTCTACCTGAGCATCGGCCTGGCGGTCCTGCTCGCCTTCATCGGCGTCAAGCTCCTGCTCCACGCCCTGCACACGAACGAACTGCCGTTCATCAATGGCGGCGAGAACATCCATGTCCCGGAGATCCCGATCTCCGTCTCGCTCGGGGCGATCGTGGTCATCCTCGGCGTCACCACGATCGCCAGCCTCTGGAAGTCCAAGCGCGACGCCCGCGTCCAGGACGCCACCTGAGCCGTCCGCCGGCCACGGGTTCCGGCGGGCGCTCGCCGGCGCACGTCACCTCGGCTCGACGGCCTCCAGCGGCCCGACCGCGACCACCTCATCCGCGGTCGGGGCGTGTGCGGCGGCCGCCGCCAGCTCGTCGGCCGGGACGTGCCGCTCGACGAACCGTCGGGCGACCCGCGCACTCGGGTGCAGTGCGGCCGCGGCGACCGACCCGATGACGGCGATGATCAGCCAGCCCACCGGCCCCCACTCCATGGCGAGGAAGGTGTAGACCGCCGGCGCCCAGACCTTGCCCAGCGTCCCGGACAGTTCCGCCGCCCCCTGATACGCCCCCCGCTGCCGCGGGTCCATCAGATCGGCCTCGAAGGTCCAGGAGGCCGCGGAGAGGAAGAGTTCGGCGCCGGTGACGGTGACATGCCCCAGCCACACCAGGACGATCGTGACCCAGCCGACGGTGTCGTGCGTGATCAGGGTGATCAAGCACGACACGACGAAGAAGACACTCGACCGCCGTATGGCGCGCAGCGCCGTCGCGACGTCCCGCACCCCGCGGGAGGCCGCCATCGGCAGGACGATGCACAAGACGGTGTTGGTGCCGAAGAGGAAGGCCAGCAGCCAGCGGGGCGCGTCCGTGCGCTCGACCAACCAGAGCGGGATCACCACGTTGAGCAGGACCTGATTGGTCCAGAGCACGCCGAGGAAGAAGGTGGCGGCCAGCCACCCGGGATTGCGCAGCGGACCCGGCCCGGGAACGCGGACCCGGCGCTCCTCGGGGGAGGTGAGATCGTGCGCGGCCTTCGGCAACCGGACGATCGCGACGGCGTTGATGACGAACAGCGCGGCGCTGACGAACGGAACCCCACGCAGGACGTCGAGATCGTGGAAGGCCAGGGCGATCCCGCCGAGGACGGCGCCGAGGGTGAACCCGAGGTTGAGTGCCGAATAGGAGAAGGCTCGGCCCTTGACCCGGTCGTTCGGTGGGAGCACGTCGAGGGAGTAGGCGCCATACGAGGCACCCCCAACCGCGCCGACCATCTCCATGGTGGCGGCCATGACGACATAGCCCGGGAACGAGTGGATGAACGGCCAGGTCGCGAACAGCCCCGCCTGACCGAGCGCGCTCAGCGCCCACAGCCGTTTGGGCCCGAATCGGTCGACGAGCTTCCCACTGGGCCAGGCGGCGACGAACGCCGCGACCCCGGCGATGGTCAGCCCCAACCCGATCTGCTGCGCTCGCAGGCCGACGATCTGGGTGAAGAAGACCGCGGACCCCGTCATGAACGTCCCCTGGCCGAGGGCATAGAGCAGGGATTGCAGGCCGAGCCGCCCCGCCAGCGGCGACGGGGGGCTCAGATTGCTCCGGATCAGGGCCCGGGCAGTCTCGGACAGGGACATGGTCCGGAAGTCTGGCACGAGGCACCGACAGCCCTCAGCCGCTTTTCCCGTCGTCGCCGGGTCAGGTCGCGGCCGCCTCCGCCGGGTCGGCGGCCCGGCCCGCGCTCATGATCAGCACGCTCGCGCTCACGACGAGCGCCATCCCGAGGAGTTGCACCGGCGTCAATCGCTGGCCCAGGACCACGAGGCCGGCCAGCGCCGCGCAGGCGGGTTCGAGGCTGAGCATGATCCCGAACACCTTCGCCGACATCCGGCGCAGCGCGAGCAGTTCGAGCGAGTACGGCAGCAGGGAGGAGAGCACGGCGATGCCGAGGCCCTTGAGCGCGAGCCTCGGGGTCCAGTCGGGAATGCTCGCGACGCCGAACGGCAGGGTGACCAGCGTTGCCGTCACCATGGCGAACGCGAGCCCGTCGAGTTTCGGGAACGACGCACCGGTCCGTCCCGAGAGGAGGATGTATGCCGCCCAGCACCCCCCGGCGGCGGCCGCGAGTCCGATGCCGGTCCATTCGAGATCCGCCAGCGGGGTGTCGAGCGCTCGCGAGATCAGCACGACTCCAAGGCCGGCCGCGACGACCGCGACAAGGTCGAGGAGCCGTCGCGACAGGCTGGCCGCGAGCAGCAGCGGACCGATGAACTCGACCGTCACCGCGACGCCGATGGGCAGGTGGGCCAGCGAGCCATAGAAGGTGTAGTTCATCATTCCCAGGGCCACGCCGAAAGCGATGACGGTGCGCCAGGCGGCCGCGGAGTGGCCCCGCCAGCGCGGCCGGAGCACCGCGACGAGCACCGTCGTGGCGAACAGCAGGCGCATCACGACCGCGCCGCCCGCCCCCAGCGCCGGGACCAGCGTCTGCGCGATCGCGCCCCCGAACTGGACCGACACGATCCCCCCGAGGACGAGGACCGGCGCGGGGATCCGGTCGGTCGACGTCACCCCCGCAGCCTAGTTTCACCCGCCGCCCCAGCCCCGTCGAGAGGCCGATTCAGCCCCGTCGAGGGGCCGATTCAGCCCCGTCGAGAGGCCGGTGTCAGAGGTGGTCACGCTACGGGATCACGCCATACGTGCAGACCGGCGTATGCCGTGGGGTCACCCGGATCATTCGCGAGGAGCGCGACCCGTCGGCTGTCTCGCGACATCGACAGGCAGATGCGGTCGACGAGCAGCCCGTCCGGAGTGAGCACTTGCGCCCTGTTTCCCTGCCGATCCCACCGAACCAGGGCACTCCCTGACGCCGTAGGCGCTCCGTACACGACGAAACGACCCGTGTGCGACACAGCGAGCTGCGTCGTCGAGGTCACGGACGCGTCGGAAGCGATCCGGAACCGGCCACCCAACCCGTCCCAGACATACACAGCCTCCGCGCCGTCGTCCGGCGGCTCGGGCATGCTGTCTGGAGCGAGCGGGAGACCGCGCGCGATCGTGCCGACCGCCACGAAACGTCCGTCGCCTGAGATGGTGAACGTGGACAGGCCTACGAATCCTTCGGTCGGCTGACGGAGTATCTCGCGTGTGCTGCCATCGAGGTGATCGCGCAGAACGAGGTGCCAATCCCCGCCTCGAGAGCGTTGTGGCTGGTGGTGCTGGTGATCAGCCGGCTGATTCGACCCGTGGTCCTGTCGAGCCGGGAGACATCGGTGAGGCCGTTGGTGTCCGCGCCGATCAGGTTGGTCGCCAGCGAATCGAACGTGACGAAGCGACCGTCGGCACTGATGGAGGCGTTGGGACGGATGCTGTTGTCGGCCCTGGTCAACGCCTGAATGCGTTCCTCCGAGGCGATCCCAGAGATAGAGATCCTCGACCAGCCAGTTCGCGCCGTTGTCACGCCGTCGACGAAATTGGTGGCGCTCGTGCTGAACAGAACGTAGCGGCCCGCCGCTGAGAAGGCGATCTGACGAATGGAGCTGTTCGGCCTGACGATGTTCTGGACCGTTCCCAACGATCTCTGCTCCTTCAGGCTCGACGGCAATTCGCGGCTACGTGGCCCGAATAGCGCAGCGGGCCCGCCGGCGGAGAGGGATCGGCGGTTGAAGGTGAGCGGCGTCCTTGTCATGGCTCCAGCCTGGAGGAGGAGCGCGTCCAACGACCAGGGACGATGTCCCGAGCAACGAACGGAGATCGAGCGGGTCAACCGGGGCGCCAGGGATGGACGTGCTCACCGAACAGCTCAGTGCAATGGCGTCCACAACCGATCGATGGGCATCACGTGCAGGCGGTCTTGGTACGTGTGGGAGCGTCGTCCGGTGGTCAGCATGATGCCCGCCGCGAACCGCGATCCCAGTGTCTCGCGAAGTTGGGTCACGCCTTTGAAGTCGGCGGCTGTGGCACGTTCATTCGCCATCACCTCCAGGCCGATGGCGGTGCCGTCTCGCGTTCGATGATGAGATCTCGGTTGTTGGCGGCCCAGCAGGCCATCGCCCGCGAATACCTCGTCCGAGCCCGACGCTTCGCCGCGCGCGAAGACATCCCCTGGCCCGATGAGCTCGAGACGGCAACGAGAGACCCTGGGCTACCGCCTGGTAAGTAGGGTGATCGCCCCACTTACCAGGCGGTAGCTCACGGTCCGGAGGGCGGCGGGGGGCCGGCCCTCGGGGGGCGGCGGCCCGCGAATTCGGCCTGACCCTGTGACGGAATCTCGTCTGTCAACACCCCGACATCACGCCGACTGGCGCGTTCACCAGCCGCGAGCCCGCCACTCGGCCAGGTGCGGCCGCTCGGCTCCCAGCGTCGTGTCCGCGCCGTGGCCCGGATAGACCCAGGCGCAGTCGTCGTAGACGTCGAAGATACGTCGCTCGACGTCGTCGATGAGCTGGCCGAAGTTCTGGCCCGGATTCTTGGTGTTGCCGACGCCGCCCGGGAAGAGCGAATCGCCGGTGAACAGGTGGGTCACGCCGTCCGGATCGGCATACGCCAGGGCGACGCCGCCGGGCGTATGCCCGCGCAGGTGCACGACGTCGAGGCGCAGGTCGCCGACGGTGATCGTGTCGCCGTCTCGCAATCGCACGCCCGGGGCGAGCGGCAGGGCGTCGGCGTCGTCGGCACCGGCGTAGGTGGTCGCGCCCGTCCGCGCGGCCACGTCGGCGAGGGCGCGGACGTGGTCCCAATGCTGGTGCGTCGTCACGAGGTGCCCGAGCCGGCCCGTCCCCTCGGCGACCAGCGCGAGGCAGCGGGCCGGGTCGTCGGCCGCGTCGATGAGCACCTGGTCCCCGGTGGCCTTCGACGTCACGAGATAGACGTTGTTGTGCATGGGGGAGACGGCCATCTTGCGGATGGTCGCGTGGGTGAGGTCCCGCACGTCGCTGGGACCGCCCGGCGTGACCGTCCCGGTGTAGGTGTCGTTCGGCATACGTCAGGATCCTCTCGGGATGGCGGGAAGGTCGGCGCCGTCCTCCGCGGCGACGCCGGACGGGTCGCGGCGGGCCAGCCACCGCAGGAGGGCAGCCGACTCCCCGCGGATGACCCGGCCCCCGCCGGCGACCACAAGCGGCTCGCCGTCGACCGGCCCCAGGGTCATCGCGGGACCGGTCAGCCGCCGCGCTTCGAGCGCGAGGAATCGCCGCACGAGGTCGGACTCCACCTGCTCGAACCCGAAGCCGGCGTCCAGGTCGGCGTGGTGGTAGACGACCTCGCGCAGCCGCATGAACGGCAGGTCGATCGCCCGGAACCGTGGCCCCCCGGGCAGCCGGTCCACCAGCACCTCGGCCGGGATCCCGTCGAGCCGCGCCATCGCGGGCGCCAGCGCGGCCGCGGTGGAGCGCACGTCCGAGACGAGGTCCACCAGGTCTCGCCCGGCACCCGCCTCGATGTCACCATCCCGGCGCTCCTGGGAGGCGTACATCGCCTCCCCGCTCCCGTCCACCGCGGCGCGCACCATCGCGTTCATCCCGTCCGCGTTGCGCGCGACGTGCGTGAGGATGTGGCCGCGCGTCCAGCCGTCGCATCGGCTCGGCGCCGTGGCGTCGTCCAGTGCCGCGGCGGTCGCCACCAACCAGCCCGTATGCCGATCCAACGCCTCCCGCACCGCCCTCGCGTCCGCGGCACTCACCGGGGCCTCGCCCATGGTCACCCTGCCTTTCTCGCTCGCCTCGCCGCGGCACTCGCCGCCCGCGAGACGGTCGCCTTCGCCGGTTTCGCCCGGTCCGTCGGCGCCTTGTCTGTCGGCGCCTTGTCGGTCGGCGTCTGCGGTGCCGTCCCCAGACCCTCGGCGCCCGCCCCACCGGGGGCGGCCGCGGTGGTGGCCCGACGTTCCTTCGGCCGGTCGGGGGTCCGTGCGGCGCGCTCGAGGATCGGCGCGAGGAACCGGCCGGTGTGCGACTCCGCGTCGGCCGCGATCGCCTCCGGCGTGCCCTGGGCGACGATCCGGCCGCCCCCGGACCCGCCCTCGGGACCCATGTCGAGGATCCAGTCGGCGTTCTTGATCACGTCGAGGTTGTGCTCGATGACGATGACCGTGTTGCCCTTGTCGACGAGTCCCTGCAACACGATCAACAGCTTGCGGATGTCCTCGAAGTGCAGCCCGGTCGTCGGCTCGTCCAACACATAGATCGTTCTCCCGGTGGACCGCTTCTGCAGCTCCGAGGCGAGCTTGACCCGCTGCGCCTCACCGCCGGAGAGCGTGGTCGCCGGTTGGCCCAGCCGGACATACCCCAGCCCCACCGCGTTCAGGGTGGTCATGTGCCGGGCGATCGCGGGGACCGCCGCGAAGAACTCCTCGGCCTCCTCGATCGGCATGTCGAGCACGTCGGCGATCGTCTTGCCCTTGAAGTGGACCTCGAGTGTCTCGCGGTTGTAGCGGGCCCCGTGGCAGACCTCGCACGGGACATAGACATCCGGCAGGAAGTTCATCTCGATCTTGATCGTCCCGTCACCCGAGCACGCCTCGCACCGGCCGCCCTTGACATTGAACGAGAACCGGCCCTGCTGATAGCCGCGGATCTTGGCCTCGGTCGTCGTCGCGAACAGCTTCCGGATGTGGTCGAACACCCCGGTGTAGGTCGCCGGATTGGATCGCGGCGTGCGGCCGATCGGGCTCTGATCGACATGGACGACCTTGTCCAGATGCTCCAGCCCGGTCACCGACTTGTGCCGCCCCGGCACATGGCGGGCACCGTTGAGCTTGTTGGCGAGGACGTTGTAGAGGATGTCGTTGACCAGCGTCGACTTCCCCGACCCCGACACCCCGGTCACGGCGACGAACGTGCCGAGGGGGAAGGAGACGGTCACGTCGGCGAGATTGTGCTCCCGGGCCCCGATGACCTTGACCATCCGCTGCCGGTCGATCGGTCGCCGGACGATGGGCATCGGGATCTCCGCCCGCCCCGACAGATACTTCCCGGTCAGCGAGTCGGGATGGGTCAACAGCCCGGCCACCGGACCGGAATGGACGACATACCCCCCGTGCTCCCCGGCCCCGGGCCCGATGTCGACGATCCAGTCGGCGGTGGCGATGGTGTCCTCGTCGTGCTCGACGACGATGAGTGTGTTGCCGAGGTCGCGCAGCCGCACCAGGGTCTCGATGAGCCGGTGATTGTCGCGCTGGTGCAGCCCGATCGACGGCTCGTCGAGCACATAGAGGACGCCGACCAGTCCCGATCCGATCTGTGTCGCGAGCCGGATCCGCTGTGCCTCCCCGCCCGACAGGGTGCCCGCGGGCCGGTCCAGGGACAGATAATCCAACCCCACATCGAGCAGGAAGCCCAGCCGGGCGTTGATCTCCTTGATCACCCGCTCGGCGATCTGCCGCTCCCGCTCGGTGAAGTCGACCCCGACCAGGAAGCCCGCCGCCTCGCGGATCGACAACCGCGACACGTCGGCGATGCTCCGATCCCCGACGAGCACCGCGAGCGACTCGGGTTTGAGCCGTGTCCCTCGACACGCCGGGCAGGGCACCTCCCGCATGTAGCCCTCGTAGCGCTCCCGGCTCCACTCCGAGTCCGTCTCGGAGTGGCGGCGCTTGACGAACGGCACCGCGCCCTCGAAGCCGGTGCTGTAGGACCGCTCCCGGCCGTAGCGGTTGCGGTACTTGACGTGGACCTTGTGGTTCTTGCCGTGCAGCACGGCATCCTTGGCCCGCTGCGGCAGCCCCCGCCACGGCACGTCCATCGAGAAGCCCAGGTCGTCGGCGAGCGCACCGAGCACCCGCTGGAAGTAGTCCGCCGAGCCGCTGCCCTGGCCCCACGGCGCGATCGCTCCCTGGGCCAGCGACAGGTCCTCGTCGGGAACGATCAACTCCGGGTCGACCTCCAGCTCGGTCCCCAGGCCGGTGCACGTCGGACAGGCCCCGAAGGGGCTGTTGAAGGAGAACGACCGCGGCTCGACCTCGTCCATCTGCAGCGGGTGGTCGTTGGGGCAGGCCATCTTCTCGGAGAACCGCCGCTCGCGATCCGGGTCCCCGGCCGGCACGTCGACGAACTCGACCAGGAGCAGCCCACCCGCCAGACCGAGCGCGGTCTCCACCGAGTCGGTCAGCCGGCGCTTGGCCGTGCGCCCCGCTTCGCTCGCCGGGTCCCGGGCGACCAGCCGGTCGACGACGACATCGATCGAGTGTTTGACCTGCTTCTCCAGCTTCGGCGGGTCGGTCATGGCGACCACCTCACCGTCGACCCGGGCGCGGGCATACCCCTTGCTCTGCAACTCGGCGAAGAGATCGACATACTCGCCCTTGCGACCGCGCACGACGGGGGCGAGGACCTGGAAGCGGGTCCCGTCGGGCAACTCCATCAGCCGGTCGACGATCTGCTGCGGGGTCTGCCGGGTGATCGGCTCCCCGCACACGGGGCAGTGGGGCCGCCCGACGCGGGCGAACAGCAGCCGGAGGTAGTCGTAGACCTCCGTGATCGTCCCCACGGTCGAGCGCGGGTTGCGGTTGGTCGACTTCTGGTCGATCGACACCGCGGGGGAGAGGCCCTCGATGAAGTCGACGTCCGGCTTGTCCATCTGCCCGAGGAACTGCCGCGCGTATGCCGAGAGCGACTCGACATAGCGCCGCTGCCCCTCGGCGAAGATCGTGTCGAAGGCGAGCGAGGACTTCCCCGACCCGGACAGGCCGGTGAAGACGACGAGGGCGTCCCGGGGCACCTCGATCGAGATGTCCTTGAGGTTGTGCTCCCGGGCCCCGCGCACGATGAGATGGTCGTGCCGGGGCGGCGGCGGAGACGTCCGAGGGACTGGCTGGGTCACGCCGGTCATCGTATGTCGGGCCACCGACAGCCCCCCTGGTCGACGACGCAGACCCCCAGTGTCATGGCACGCGATCCCGACCTTCGGCGACCCCCGAACAGAACCGGCCAGTAACCTACGGTTCCGTAGGTTAGAATGGTCCGTATGGATGAGGCGACTCACCCCACCGTCAGTCAGGTCAAGCCCAAGCTGCGCGGATGGCTCCACCTCGGCGCCTTCCCGCTGGTGCTCGCCGCCGGCATCGTGCTCGTGTGCCTCGCGCCGACCACGACAGCGAGGATCGCGTCGTCGATCTTCGGGCTCACCGCCGCGCTTCTGTTCGGGATCAGCGCGCTGTATCACCGCGGCAACTGGAGCCCGCGGGCCGGCCGCCTCCTCAAACGGCTCGACCACTCCAACATCTTCCTCATCATCGCGGGGAGCTACACCCCGTTCACGCTCCTGCTGTTGCCGCACGCGCAGGCGGTCGTCCTGCTCGCCGTCGTCTGGGGCGGGGCGCTGCTCGGTGTCGCCTTTCGCGTGTTCTGGGTCGGGGCCCCTCGGTGGCTCTACACCCCGGCCTACATCGCGCTCGGCTGGGCGGCGCTCTTCTATCTGCCCGACTTCCTGCGCACCGGGGGCGCGGCCATTCTCACGCTGGTCATCGTCGGCGGCGCGCTGTACACCATCGGCGGCATCGTCTACGGCCTGAAGAAGCCGAACCCGTTGCCGCGGTGGTTCGGCTTCCACGAGGTGTTCCACGCCTTCACGATCGCCGCCTTCGTCGTCCACTACGTCGGCATCTCGCTCGCGGTCTACACGCACCCGCTCGCCGGGTGACCCGCACGCGGTCAGCCCGCAGCGGGCCGGTCACTCCTCGCCGAGGTAGGCCTTCCGGACGTCGTCGCTGCTGAGCAGGTCCTTTCCGGTGCCCGACAGGACGATCTTGCCGACCTCGAGGACGTACCCCTTCGTCGCCAGCCGCAGCGCCGCCTGGGCGTTCTGCTCGACCAGAAGGATCGTCGTGCCCTGGGACTGCAACGTCTTCACCGTCGACATGATCCGCTTCATCATCAGCGGAGACAGCCCCATCGACGGCTCGTCGAGCATCATCAGTTTCGGTCGACTCATCATCGCCCGACCCATGGCGAGCATCTGCTGCTCGCCGCCGGAGAAGGTGCCCGCCGGCTGCTTCGACCGTTCCCCCAAGATCGGGAAGAGCTCGTATGCCGCGTGGAGATCCTTGGTGATGGTGGCGTGATCGCTGCGGGAGAAGGCGCCGAGGAGGAGATTCTCCTCGACCGTCATCCGCGGGAAGATCCGCCGCCCCTCGGGGGAGTGCGCCAACCCGAGCTGGACGATCTGGTGCGCCGGGATCTGGTCGATCCGCTTGCCCTCGAAGGTGATCGATCCGGCACTGGGTCGCAACAGCCCCGAGATCGTCCGCAGGGTCGTGGTCTTGCCGGCGCCATTGGTGCCGATGAGCGAGACGACCTCGCCCTCACCGACGGTGAAGCTGATCCCCTTGACGGCCTTGATCTTGCCGTAGCTGACCTCGAGGTCGGTGACCTCCAGCATGGCGCTCACGCCTCGTCCTCCTCGTCCTCGAGTTCGCTGCCGCCGATATAGGCCTCGATGACCCGAGGATCCGACTGCACCTCCGCCGGGCTGCCTTCGATCAGCAGCTCGCCCCGGACGAGACACAGCACCCGGTCGCAGAGACTGAAGATGAACCGCATGTCGTGCTCGATCACGACGACGGCGAGGCCGCTGTCGCGTATCTTGAACACCAACTGCTTGGCCTGCTCGGTCTCCCGCGGGTTCATGCCAGCCGTCGGCTCGTCGAGCAGGATGACCTTCGGGTCGGTGGCGAGGGCCCGGGCGATCTCGAGACGCCGCTGATCGCCATACGGCATGTTGCGGGCGAGCATCTCGCTGGACTTGCCCAGTCCGACGAAGTCGAGCAGCTCCTGGGCTCGCGCCCGAGTCGCCGCCTCCTCGCGCCGGAACTTCGGACCGCGGAGGATCGAGGTGAGCGCCATCGCCGATGTGCGGCAGTAGCGCCCGACCATGACATTCTCGAGGGCGGTCATGTTGGCGAAGAGCCGGATGTTCTGGAACGTCCGAGACATCCCCGCCATGACCACGGCCCGGGGCTTGGGCGGGATGACCTCGCCGTCGAGTTTGACGGTGCCCTCGGTCGGCTTGTACATCCCGGTGAGGCAGTTGAAGAACGTCGTCTTCCCGGCCCCGTTGGGGCCGATCAGGCCGACGATCTCGCCCTGCCGGACCGACATGTCGACGTTGTTGACCGCGGTGAGGCCACCGAATCGCATGATGACGCCGCGCGCCTCGAGGATCGGCGGGCCGAACTCGCGCCGATCGTCCTGGACCTGGGTGTCGATGAGCGTCATGCCCGGGCCTCGACTTCCTCGATATGGATGTCCTCGATGCGTTCGGCCAGTGCCTCGTCGTCCTCGTGGAACTCCAGGGCGCGCCGCTTGTTGGGCACGAGGCCCTCGGGCCGGAACCGCATCATGACGACGAGCAGCAGCCCGAACATCAGCAGTCGGTAGTCGGCCAGGAAGCGCAGTTTCTCGGGCAGAAGCTTGAGGATGGTCGCGCCCACGAGGACGCCGGCCACGGTCCCCATCCCACCGAGGACGATGGCGGCGACGAGGAACGCCGACTCGAGGAACACATACTGGTCCGGCGACACGGCGAGGTCCTGATGCGCCTTGATCGTCCCCGCGAGACCGGCGAGGAAGGCGCCACCGGCGAAGGCGAACAGCTTCAGACCGAAGACGTTGACGCCCATGGCCTCGGCGGCGCGCTCGTCCTCGCGGATGGCGACCCAGCCGCGGCCGATCCGGCTGTTGTTCAGCCGGGTGAAGACGGTGATGACGAACGCCGCCAGGACCAGGAGCAGGAAGTAGTAGTTCGCGTACCGCGTGATCGTGAACCCGAACAGTTGATGCGACTGACCGAAGTTGAACGACCCGAGGCGCAGTTCGGGCAGGCCCGCGATCCCGTTGGGTCCGTGGGTCAGGTCCGGCCCGTTGTTCCCGTCGAGGTTGTTCATCGTGATCCGGAAGATCTCCCCGAAGGCGAGCGTGACGATGGCGAGGTAGTCGCCGGAGACCCGCAGGGTCGGGCTGCCGATGATCAGGCCGAGGGTCGCCGACGTGCACGCGGCGATGACCATGACGAGCAGGAAGGGCGGCTTCCAGCCGATCGTCGCGCTGGCGGCGCCGGACAACATCGCCGCGACATAGGCGCCGGCGCCGAGGAAGGCGATGTAACCGAGGTCGAGCAGGCCGGCGAGGCCGACGACGATGTTGAGGCCGAGCGCGGTGGTCGCGAAGATGAGCACCTGGGTGGCGATCGACATGTTGGCGTCCGACCCGTGCTGGGTGAACGGGAACGCGAACGCCACGGCCACGGCGCCGAGCATGAGCACCTGCCGGTTGCGCGCGGCGGCGACGCCGAGCCACGCGAAGAATCCGGACCGCGAGAGCATCGCGGCGATAGCGCCGATCGCGGCGAGCAGGCAGACCAGTTCGCCGCCGTCCTCCAGGTTGAGCGCGTATGCCGCGGTGAACAGTCCGCCGGCGAGCAACCCGATGATGACGAGGATCTCGACCCAGGTGTTGGGCGCGACCCGCAGCGGGTCGGTGTGCCGACGGACGGGCATGAAATGACCCCCGGCGGCCATCAAGGCGGCCCCGGCGAGGGCGAGCCAGCCACCCGGGTCGACGTTGATGAGGCCGTGGGACTCGAGCGCGATGCTGAGGATGACCAGACCGGCGAACGCGAGCGCGCCGTAGCCGAGGCCCTTGGCCGCGGCCGACGAGTTCACCCACAGCACGCGGCGCCCGACGATGCCGACCAGGACACCGAACACGCCGAGGATGACCGCGAGGTACTGGACCGGGGCGGGGTTGCCGTAGACGGTGAGGTCACCGAGGACGGACGGGTCGAAGGCCCACGACAGGAAGGCCGAGGCGAGGAGGAGGATGGATCCGCCGAGGAACGCCGGCGCTCCGAGGCGAGCCAACGTGCTGGGATTCTCGACTGGCGTGCTCATGCCCGGTCCACCACCTTCGCGCCGAAGAGGCCCTGCGGTCGGAAGACGAGGACGATGATGAGAAGGATGAAGGCCCAGACATTGGCCCAGGTCGCACCACCGAGGTACTGCGTCGCCATCGCCTCGATCACTCCGAGGACGACACCACCCGCCATGGCGCCCTGGATGTTGCCGATCCCGCCGAGCACGGCGGCGGTGAAGGCCTTCAGACCGGCCATGAAGCCCATGTTGAACGTGATGGTGCGCGTCTGCAGGCCCTGAGCGACGCCGGCGATCGCCGCGAGCAGTGCGCCGATCGCGAAGGCGATGGCGATGGTCCGGTCGACGTTGACCCCCATGAGCCGGGCCGTGTCGGGGTCCTGGGACACCGCGAGCATCGCCCGGCCCTGCTTGGTCTTGTTGATGAACAGCCACAACCCGACGCCACAGAGGATGAGCATGCTGACGATGAAGATGCTCGGCCGGCCGATCTGAACGCCGCCGACGTGGAATGGATCCCCGGTGACCACGTCGATCCCCGGGAAGGACACCGAGCTCTTCGCGTCCGGCAGGCCGAGGGGGTTCCAGTCGGCGACGAACAGCAGGGGGTCGTTGTAGCCGAGCCGGGTGTATTCCTGCAACGCCACCGACACGCCGATGGCGGTGATCAGCGGTGCCAAGCGGGGGGCGTGCCGCAGCGGCCGGTAGGCGAGCCGTTCCATCAGCAGGGCCACGGTGACCGACGAGGCCATGCCGCAGAGGATCATGATCGGCAGCACCCAGAGGGCGGTCTGGCCCTTGAAGAACACGGTCCACGTCGCCAGCGCGCCGAAGGCGCCGATCATGAAGATCTCGCCGTGCGCGAAGTTGATGAGCTGGACGATGCCGTAGACGACGGTGTAGCCGACCGCGATCAGCGCATAGAGGCTGCCGACGGTCAGCCCGACCACGAGCTGATTGAGGAACTGGGTCATGGGCCCTCCGGGGAATGGTGGTGGCACAGCATAGGGGGGTGGGCGGACTCCGCCCACCCCCCTATGGAAATTGCGTGCTGACGCGAGCGCGTCGACTTACTTGAACTCGCCCGTCTTCTCGGCGGCCCACTTGCCACCGCTGACCTTGTAGACGGTGAGCACCTTGCTCGTCGCGTCGCCGAACTCGTCGAACGCCACCTTGCCGGTGACCCCGTCGAACGAGACCGACGACATCGCGGTCACGGTCGCCTGGCGGGCGCTCTTGGCGTCGGTCGCGCTCGCGAGCGAGGTCTTGAGGGCCTGGATGATCGCGTTGGCCGCGTCATACGCATAACCGCCGTAGGCGGCGGACGGGTCCTTGAACCCGGCCTTGGCGTAGGCCGCGAGGAAGGCCTTCCCGGCATCGGAGCTGTCCGTCGGGGCGCCGACCGAGGTCGCGAGGTCGCCGTCGGACTTGGTGCCGGCGAGCTCGATGAACTTGGGGTCGAAGATCCCGTCGCCACCCATGAGCGGGACGGCGAGGCCGTTGGTCTTCATCTGCTGCGAGAGCGGACCGGCCTGCGGGTACTCGCCGCCGTAGTAGACCGCCTCGGGTGCCGACGGCTTGATCGCCGCGATGACCGACGAGTAGTCCTTCGTCGTGTCGTCGGCGTTGATCGTCTGGTGGGAGACGATCGTGCCGCCGCCCTTCTTGAACTCGCCCTCGAAGGCGGTGACCAGACCCTGGCCGTAGGCCTTCTTGTCGTTGACGGTGGCGACCTTCTTGATGCCGGCGCCCAGGAGATACTGCGCGGCGAACGGACCCTGGATGGCGTCCGTCGTGCAGGTCCGGAAGTACGTCGGGTAGACGCGCTTCATGGTCTTGGGATCCTTGGTCAGATCCGGGTTGGTGTTGGCCGGCGACACCTGGGTGATATTGGCGGCCGCGAGGACCGGCTGGACCTGGAGGGCGACGCTGGAGTTCAGGGTGCCGACGACGCCGACGACCTGGTCGTCACCGGCCAGCTTGGTCGCCGCGTTCTTGCCGACGTCCGGGGTGGCCTGGTCGTCCGCGGGTTCGACCTCGAGCTTCCAGCCGGGCACGGTGTTGTTGGCGTTGGCCTCCTGGACGGCCAACTCGACGGAGTGCTGGATGCCGAGGCCCAGCGGAGAAAGGTCACCGGTCAGGGGCGCGATGACACCGATCTTGGCGACCTTGCCGGCACTGCCCCCGGAGGCGCCGGATGTGGTCGAAGAGTTCCCGCTCCCACGCGAGCCGCAGCCCGTCATGACGAGAGAGGCAGCGAGCAGCGTGGCGCCGACGGAGGCGGCGGTGCGCTTGGTCAACGGAGTTCCTCCTGTTTATCGATCTGACGGGCTCTCGCCCGCCGGCCCCACCATTGCACTGGAGCAAGCGCACAGTAACCGCCACGCTCGCCCCGGCAATACCGCCTCGCCGGTTGCGTATCCGTCTCGTTATCGGTTTGATCGCTCAAACTTCTCCGGGGACCTCTGGTTTCCCGCCCAATGCCTTTTTTCGCTTCCTCGCGGCGCAAGGCTTCCGGTGCCGAGTGGGCGTTTCCGGTGCGGAGTCACCGATTGTCAGGAGGCTGTCGGGGAGATGCTCTACGGTCTGCGTGAACGACCACGAAAGGACCTGACCATGACCGGACGACGGCGCGGACCCGCGCGCAGACAAGCACTCCAGACCGCCGGGGGGGTGGCGGCGGCGACCGGACTCGCGGCCTGCGGGTCGACGACATCCTCCACGTCGACCACGTCAGGGGCGACCAGCGGATCGACCGGCACGACGGGCGCGGGTGGCTCGCTCGCCACCGTCGCGACGAGCGACGTCCCCGTCGGCGGCGGGACGATCGACGCCGCCGCCAAGGTCGTGGTCACCCAGCCGAGCGCGGGGGAGTTCAAGGCCTTCTCTGCCGTATGCACGCACCAGGGGTGCATCGTCGCCGACGTCTCCACGACGATCGACTGCGCGTGCCACGGCAGCAAGTTCTCGATCACGGACGGGAGTGTCGTCGCGGGCCCGGCCCGCAGCGCCCTGCCCGCGAAGGCCGTCTCCGTCTCCGGAAACACCGTCACCGTCTCCTGAGCACCCGCGACACCCGTGGCCGACCCCTCGTCATACCGTCCTGCCCCCGGATCGATTCCCACCGATCCGGGTGTCTACCGGTTCCGCGACCGGACCGGGCGGGTCATCTATGTCGGCAAGGCCAAGTCCCTGCGCAGCCGGTTGTCGTCCTATTTCCAGGATGTCGCCGGCCTCCACCCCAGGACCGCCACGATGGTCCACACCGGCGCCTCCGTCGAGTGGACCGTCGTCGCCAACGAGGTCGAGGCGCTGCAGCTCGAGTACTCGTGGATCAAGGAGTTCGACCCGCGGTTCAACGTCAAGTACCGCGACGACAAGTCCTATCCTTTCCTGGCCGTGACGATGGGGGAGACCTTTCCCCGTGCCCAGGTCATGCGCGGGGCCAAGAAGCCCGGGAACCGCTACTTCGGCCCCTACGCGCACGCCTGGGCGATCCGCGAGACCCTCGACCAACTGCTGCGCGTCTTCCCCCTGCGCACGTGCAGCAATGGCGTGTTCAAGCGGGCCGGCCAGGTCGGTCGGCCGTGCCTGCTCGGCTACATCGAGAAGTGCTCCGCGCCCTGCGTCGGGCGCATCGACGAGGCCGGTCACCGCCGGATCGCCGAGGACTTCTGCGACTTCATGGCCGGCAACACCAGCCGGTTCGTCCGCGACCTCACCACGCAGATGCGCGCCGCGGCGGCCGAGCTGGACTTCGAACGGGCCGCCGCCCTGCGTGATGACATCGAGGCGATCACCAAGGCCCTGGAGAAGTCCGCCGTGGTGCTCGGTGACGGGACCGACGCCGACGTCTTCGCCATCGCCGACGACGATCTCGAGATGGCCGTCCAGGTGTTCCACGTCCGCGGGGGCCGGGTTCGCGGTCAGCGTGGCTGGGTCGCCGAGAAGGACGCCGAGGACGTCCCGAGCCTCGTCGAGAAACTCCTCCTCCAGCTCTACGGCGGCGAGTCCGCCGACGGCATCCCGCGCGAGATCCTCCTCCCGGTCCTCCCGGCCGACCCGGACGCGATGACCGAACTCCTCGCCTCCGTCCGTGGTGCCCGGGTCGAGCTCAAGGTCCCGCAACGCGGCGACAAGCGCACGCTGATGGACACTGTCCGACGCAACGCCGAACAGTCCCTGGCCCGGCACAAGGTCGCCCGGGCCGGCGACCTGACGGCCCGCGCCCAGGCCCTCGAGGAGCTGACCGGCTTTCTGGGGCTCGACCAGGCACCCCTGCGCATCGAATGCTTCGATGTCTCCCACGTCCAGGGCACCAATGTCGTCGCCTCGATGGTCGTCTTCGAGGACGGTCTCGCCCGCAAGTCGGAATACCGCCGGTTCATCGTCGGCCGGGACGCCGAGGTCCCGCTCGACGACACGGCCGCGATGCACGAGGTCCTCACCCGTCGGTTCCGGCGCTATCTCGCCGAGCGTCACGACCTCGGTGAGGACGGCAGAGCCAGGAAGTTCGCCTACCTCCCCAACCTCGTCGTGGTCGACGGCGGACTACCCCAGGTCAATGCCGCGGTCCGGGTCCTCGAGGAACTCGGGGTCGTCGACGTCGCCTGCGTCGGCCTCGCCAAACGCCTCGAGGAGGTCTGGCTCCCGGGGGAGGAGCACCCGGTCATCCTTCCCCGCGGCAGCGAGGGCCTCTATCTCCTCCAACGCGTCCGCGACGAGGCCCACCGGTTCGCCATCACCTTCCACCGCGAGCGGCGCAGCAAGGCGATGACGATCAGCGGGCTGGACGGCATACCCGGTCTCGGCACGTCGCGACAGCAGGCCCTTCGACGGCACTTCGGCTCGGTGAAGAAGATCCGCGCCGCGACCGCCGCCGAGCTGGCCGAGGTCCCCGGAATCGGCCCGGCGCTGGCCGAGAAGATCGTCACCCACCTGCGCGGCGACGCCGGCGAACCGGCGGTGAACCTCACGACGGGTGAGATCCTCGGCTGACCTCCTGTTGAATGGGATCGTGAGCCAGGACCCGATCGCTCCCACGTCGTCCGATCTGCGCCGCCTGCGCACCGAGTTCCTCATCGTCACCGGCATGAGTGGCGCCGGGCGGACCACGGTCGCCAATGTCATGGAGGACGACGGATGGTATGTCGTGGACAACCTCCCGCCCCGGCTCATCCTCGATCTCGTCGCCCTCGCCGAGGAGGTCGCGACCGCTCGGACCGACGAGGCCGCCACCAAGGTCGCCGCGGTCGTCGACGTGCGGGCGCGCCAGTTCTCCGATTCCCTCACGGAGGCGATCACGGCGATGCGCCGCCGCGGATGGGAACCCAACATCCTCTTCCTCGATGCCACCGACGAGGCGCTCGTCCGCCGCTTCGAGAGCGTGCGCCGCCCGCACCCGTTGCAGGGCGACGGTCGTCTCCTCGATGGGATTCAGGCCGAACGCACCCTCCTCCAGGACCTGCGGTCGACCGCGAGTGTCGTCATCGACACCTCCGGGCTCAACGTGCACCAGCTCGGTCGCAAGGTCCGACCCCTGGTGTCGCCGAGCGACGAGAAGCCCCTCCGCCTGGCCGTTCTCTCCTTCGGTTTCAAGTATGGCGTTCCCCTCGACGCCGACTTCGTCTTCGACCTGCGCTTCCTGCCCAACCCGTTCTGGGTCCCCGAGTTGCGCACGCTCACCGGCACCGACCAGGCCGTCTCCGAATTCGTCCACGCGCAGCCCGGTGCCCGCGAGTTCGTCGCCGGGGCGGTCGCGTTGATCGAGACGGTCAAGGCCGGCTACCTGCGGGAAGGCCGGCGCTACGCGACCATCGCGGTCGGCTGCACCGGCGGCAAGCACCGGTCCGTCGCGATCGCCGAGCGGCTCGCCGCGGCATTGGAGAGCGATGACGTCGCCACCTTCACCCTCCACCGCGACCTGGGGCGAGAGTGAACACCCCCAAGGTCGTCGCCCTCGGCGGCGGACACGGCCTCGCCGCCTCCCTGTCCGCGCTGCGCCTGGTCTGCGACGACATCACCGCGATCGTCACCGTCGCCGACGACGGTGGGTCCAGCGGCCGCTTGCGGCAGGAGTTCGGCGTCCTTCCTCCGGGCGATCTCCGGATGGCGCTCGCCGCCCTCTGCGACGACACGCCGTGGGGGCATCGGTGGCGGGATGTGCTCCAACACCGGTTCTCGGGTGCGGGCCCCCTCGCCGGCCACGCCCTCGGGAACCTCCTCATCGTCGCCCTCTGGGATCTCGATGCCGACGCGGTCTCCGGCCTCGACCTGGTCGGCCAGCTGCTCAACGCCCGCGGCCGCGTCCTCCCGATGGCGGCCGTGCCCCTCGACATCTGCGCCCGAGTGGCCCTGGATCCGGCCGCCCCGGACACGCTGACCACCCTCGTCGGGCAACATCACGTGGCGACGACGTCGGGAATCGTGCGGTCGATCGCCCTCGAGCCGGCCCAGCCACCATGCGGGGAGAAGACGCTCGCCGCCGTGTGGGAGGCCGACTGGGTGATCCTCGGCCCCGGCTCGTGGTTCACGTCGGTGCTGCCACATCTTCTCGTGCCTGAGTTGCGCGAGGCGCTGCGCTACACCCGGGCCCGCCGCGTCCTCACGCTCAATCTCGAGATGCAGACGACCGAGACACGAGGCCTGTCCGCCTCGGGACACCTGCAGTCGCTGGCCCAGCACGCCCCCGACGTCCGCCTCGACATCGTGCTCGCCGACCCGTCGGTGCTCGACACCACGGACGACCTCGCGGACGCGGCCGCGTCGCTCGGCGCCCGACTCGTGATCTCCCCTGTCTCGGGTCGCCGACCCGGCCAACACGACACCCTGCGCCTCGCCGCGGCCTACCGCGATCTCCTCCACGCCTGACGTCGACAGGCCGGAGAGGGCCCCGACCGGCCTGGCGGCCGTGCGGTCGTCGCGCCCCTCCCGGGATGCGAGGATTGCCCGATGGCGATGACCGCAGCGGTGAAGGACGAGCTGAGCCGGCTCGAGGTGACGAAGACGTGCTGCCGGAAAGCAGAGGTCGCGTCGCTTCTCCGGTTCGCCGGCGGCCTGCACATCGTCGGCGGCCGGATCGTGGTCGAAGCCGAGGTCGATCTCGCCAACACCGCCCGTCGCCTGCGCCGGGAGATCGCCGGTCTCTATGGTCACCGCAGCGAGGTCGTCGTCGTCGCGGCCGGCGGACTGCGCAAGGGCAGCCGTTATGTCGTGCGGGTCGTCGAAGGCGGTGAGGCGCTCGCCCGCCAGACCGGTCTGATCGACCAGCGTGGTCGGCCGGTCCGTGGCCTTCCCGCCAAGGTCGTCGGCGGATCGATGTGTGACTCGGTCGCCGCCTGGCGGGGTGCCTTCCTCGCGCACGGCTCCCTCACCGAACCCGGCCGCTCCTCGGCCCTCGAGATCACCTGCCCCGGCCCGGAGGCCGCCCTCGCCCTCGTCGGTGCCGCCCGCCGGCTGGACATCCCGGCCAAGGCCCGGGAGATCCGCGGCGTCGACCGGGTCGTCATCCGGGACGGAGACGCGATCGGCGACATGCTCACGCGCCTCGGCGCCCAGGACGCCCGACTCGTCTGGGAGGAGCGCCGGATGCGCCGCGAGGTGCGGGCGACGGCCAACCGGCTCGCCAACTTCGACGACGCCAACCTGCGCCGCTCGGCCCGGGCCGCGGTCGCCGCCGGCGCGCGCGTCCAGCGCGCCATGGAGATCCTCGGCGACGACATCCCCGACCACCTCCGGTCGGCCGGCGAACTCCGGCTCGCGCACAAGCAGGCCTCCCTCGAGGAACTCGGTCAGCTCGCCGATCCGCCGATGACCAAGGACGCGGTCGCGGGCCGCATCCGGCGCCTGCTCGGGATGGCCGACCGCCGCGCCGCGGACCTCGGCATACCCGACACCGAGACCTCCCTCGGGGCCGATCTCCTCGACGGTTGAGACGTATGCCGACCGGTCGGCATACGGGCTCCGGAGGCCGTCGCGCGGTGGGTCACCTGTCGAGACAACCGTGCCGGAAATGTCCGAAGCGTGGTCGCCGAGCGTGCTACGAGACGCGGGCAATAGGCTGAGAATCGGTTTCGGTGCCGCACCGACGCGGCGCCCCGCTCATCCCGAATCGGAAGGCATCAGCATGACTGTTCGCGTTGGCATCAACGGCTTCGGCCGCATCGGACGGAACTTCTTCCGCGCCGTTCAGGCCTCCGGCGCCGACATCGAGATCGTGGCCGTCAACGACCTCACCGACAACAAGACGCTCGCCACTCTGCTCAAGTACGACTCCGTCCTGGGCCGCCTCGACGGTGACGTCAGCTTCGACGAGGAGTCGATCACGGTCGACGGCAAGTCGTTCAAGGTCTTCGCCGATCGTGACCCGGCCAACCTCGACTGGAAGTCGGTCGGTGCCGATGTCGTCATCGAGTCCACCGGCTTCTTCACCGACGCCACGAAGGCCAAGGCGCACATCGACGGTGGCGCCAAGAAGGTCATCATCTCGGCACCGGCCAAGAACGAGGATGCGACCTTCGTCATGGGCGTGAACGACGGCGACTACGACCCGGAGAAGCACAACGTCATCTCCAACGCCTCGTGCACGACCAACTGCCTCGCGCCGATGGCCAAGGCGCTCAACGACGAGCTCGGCATCGTCAAGGGCCTGATGACGACCATCCACGCCTACACCGGCGACCAGAACCTCCTCGACGCGCCCCACAAGGACCTCCGTCGTGCCCGCGCCGCCGCCCTCAACATCGTCCCCACCACGACCGGTGCCGCCAAGGCCGTCGCCCTCGTGCTCCCCGAGCTCAAGGGCAAGCTCGATGGCTACGCCCTGCGCGTCCCGACGCCCACCGGCTCGGCCACCGACCTGACCTTCGAGGCCAGCCGCGAGACCACCGTCGAGGAGGTCAACGCCGCCGTCAAGGCCGCCGCCGAGGGCCCGCTCAAGGGCTACCTGCGCTACTCCGAGGACCCCATCGTCTCGATGGACATCGTGACCGACCCGGCGTCCTGCATCTTCGACGCCCCGCTGACCAAGGTCATCGGCAACCAGGTCAAGGTCGTCGGCTGGT
>JBDIAJ010000028.1:0-32944 GCA_039812345.1 Nostocoides sp.
CGCTGGTCCTCCTGGGACGGCGCGACCCACGGCCCCAAACCCCGACCCGACTGGGTCATCACCGAACTCGGCGCCGTCGAGCAGGACCTCGGGGTCCTCAAGACCGGCAAGGAGGCCGACGTCCACGTCATCCGCCGCTGGCTGCCGGATGGCACCGACTCCCCCGCCCGCGACTGTCTCATGGCGGCCAAGCGCTTCCGGCCCGCCGAGCGGCGGCTCTTCCACCGCGACGCCGGCTATCTCGAGGGCCGGCGCGTGCGCCGCTCGCGGGAGATGCGCGCCATGGCCCGGCGCACGGACTTCGGTCGCGAGGTCATCGCCGGCCAGTGGGCGTATGCCGAGTTCGAGGCCCTCATCGCCCTCACCCACCTCGGCCTTCCGGTCCCCTATCCGGTGCAGCACAACGGAACCGAGATGCTCATGGAGTTCATCGGGACCGACGGTGTCGCCGCCCCCCGGCTCGCCGCCGCGCGCGTCGAACGCCCCGACCTGCCCGGCCTCTTCGAGCAGGCCCGCGACATCCTCCTGCGCCTCGCCGGCGAGGGCTGGACGCACGGTGACCTCTCGGCATACAACATCCTTCTCCACGAGGACCGCCTGGTCTTCATCGACTGGCCTCAGATCGTCGACATCATCGGCAACCCCCAGGGCTTCGACTTCCTCCGCCGCGACGCCCACAACCTCCTCACCTGGTTCGCCGGCCGGGGGCTCGAGGTGGACGAGGAGCACCTGTTCGGCGACCTGGTCGCCGCGGCGACGTCTCGCTGGTGAGCCTCACCACGCGCCACGGATCAACGCGAGCGCGTCGGTGAGCCCGAGGCCCGAGCGTCGCGCCGCCCCCACGAAGAGCGTCGCCGCCGCCGTCACCTCGGCGTCGGCGACGGTCGCGGGGCGCGGCGCGACGACGGTCCCGTTGCGCCCGTTCGTCGCGACGAACCCCTCCGACTCCAGCTGGCGATAGGCCTTCG
Organism: Nostocoides sp.; assembly: GCA_039812345.1. Taxonomy (GTDB): domain Bacteria; phylum Actinomycetota; class Actinomycetes; order Actinomycetales; family Dermatophilaceae; genus Nostocoides_A. Next base: position 969 of record JBDIAJ010000028.1, read on the forward strand.
CGACCGTGTTGGGCGCCAGCCCGAGGTCGCCCGCCAGTTGTCGCACCGTCGGCAATCGCGTTCCGGGAGCGAGGCCTCCGTGCCGGACCGCGGTCACCACCTGGGTGACGATCTGTTCGTATGCCGGGGCCACCGACCCCGGGTCCACCGTCAGGATCATGCACCCGCCCCACCGAGTGCGTGGTCGCGCACCCAGCCGAAGTGCTGATCCGCCAGCCCCGCGGCGAGTTGCGCGGCGATGACGAGGAGCGCGACCACCAACATCCCGTATGCCGCGCCCCGGAACCAGTCCGGCCACCCGGCGGACACATTCGCCGTCGTCACGAGGACGGCCGCACCCCCACCGGCGGACGCGAGCGCCGCGCAGCCGAGCAGGTCCCGCAGGGTCTGTGCGCGGACGACCTCCTCCCAGGCCAAGCCGGCCGGAGTGCCGAGCTCGACGGGCCGGGCGAGGTTCTCGCCGAGCGTGCGCACCATGAGCCATGCGGCGACGGCGATCACCGCCATGCCGGCGGCGGCGCCGGCAATCGCCCGGGCCGACGGCGAGCCGGCCACCGCGCCGGCCACCAGCAGCACCGGTGCCACCGCGGCGACCATACCGGCCCCGCGGGCGAGGGTCAGCTCGCCCGGCGTGACATAGTCCGCCAACTCCCGCGGGCGCAACTGCGCCACCCGCGGGCGGGCGCCGGCCGCGCCCGGTCGCAGGTGCCCGAGCCCGGTGCCGAGCGCCGCCGCGACCGGGAGGACGATGACCATCCACGGCATCGGGATCTCACCGTGCCACGCGGCGGCGACGCCTCCGGCGAGGAACATCGCCCCGAGCCCGAGCACTCGCCCGGACTGCCGCACGCGCATCCGAGCGTTGAGCCGCGGCCGGTCGGCGCCCGGGTCGGGCAGCCCAGCAACCCGCTGGAGTCGGCGAATCTCCCTCTCCACCAGCTGATCCCGCACGATCCACAGCAGGGCCAGGACGGGCCCGGCGACGATCAGCAACAGGATGATGCGCCCCGTCACCGCGCCGAACTGGATCGTGACCTCCCGCGGGATCCCGCCACTCGCCATCATCGCCCCGGTCCTTTCGTCCCACTTTGTACTGCTACAAACATACTCCGCTCTGTCGCGTCGTCAAGGCCCGTCGTCACGGGCTCTCAGGACACCCGGATACGCTTTCCATTCCCGCCGAGCCCAGGGAGCCTCAGTCCGTATGCCGACGCGTCGCCACCTCCTCACCGGCGCCGCCGCGCTCGCGGCCCTGGGCACCTCCGGTTGCGATCGCCGGGCACGTGGCCCGGCGGGATCGGCGACCACCTCCGACACCGGGTCGGCGACCCTTTCGCCCAGCCCGGGGACGACGACCCGCTCCAGCGACCGGGTGATCGTCAACGGCACCTTGACGTCGCGGCATACGCCCAACGCCGCACCCACCTGGCGGATCGTCATGCCGGCCGGGGGCACGCCACGCGGCCTCGTGATCGCGCTCCACGGTTATGGGTCGGACGGGCCGAAGATGATCGACTGGCTCGGGCTCGGCGATCACGTCGCCCGCACGCGGCTCGCGGTGGCCGCGGTGAGCGGCGGCAACTGGTACTGGCACGCCCGCCGCAACGGGACCGACACCGGCGCCATGGTCGTCGACGACTTCATCCCCCTAGCCAAACGCCAGACCGAAGTGGCCGCGGATGCGAGGGTCGGTTTCCTCGGCTTCTCGATGGGCGGCTACGGCTCCCTCCTGCTCGCCTCGCAACTCGGCCCGAGCCGCGTCTTCGGGGTCGTCGCCGAGAGCGCGGCACTGTGGACCGACCCCGGGGCGAGCGCACAGGGCGCCTTCGACGACCGCGAGGACTTCCTCGCCCATGATGTCTTCACCCGGACGGATGTCCTCGCGCGGCTGCCCATCCGCCTCGACTGCGGCACGAGCGACCCGTTCATCGCCGCGAACCGCGTCCTGGCCCAACGACTTCCGCAAGCAATGGCGACCTTCGACCCCGGCGGGCACACGATCGACTACTGGCACTCCCACGCCGGCGCCCAGATGGACTGGCTCGCCGCCCACGCGGCCCCGGCCTGACCGCGCATCGGCACCCGGCCCCGGGCTACTCCGCTGCGGTGATCGCCTCGTGAGTGGCGAGGATGCGGCGGGCGATGTCGACGTGGAGGTGTTCGACCATCTTGCCGTTGTAGGTGACCACGCCACTGCCGGCACCGGCCTCCCAGGCCGCGAGCATGCCCTGGGCGTCGGCGACCTCGGCCTCGCTCGGGGCGAACGTCGTGTTGCACACCTCGACCTGGCCGGGGTGGATCAGCGTCTTGCCGTCGAACCCGAACTGCCGCCCCTGGACGCACTCCGCCGCGAAGCCCTCGGCGTCCTTGACGTCGTTGAACACCCCGTCGAGGCAGGCGATCCCGGCGCGCCGGGCGGCGAGCAGCGCCATCGACAGCGACGCGAGCAGCGGCGCGCGTCCCGGGACGATCTGCGCCTGGAGCTCCTTGACCAGGTCGTTGGTCCCGAGCACGAAGCAGGCGAGCCGGTCGGAGGCCACCGCGATCTTCCGCGCGTTGAAGATCGCCTCGGGCGTCTCGATCATCGCCCAGAGCCGGGTGTGCTTCGGCGCGTGGAAGTGGTGCATGGCCTTGACGAGCTGCTCCACCTCCTTGGCCGTGTTGACCTTCGGGACGACGATTCCGTCCGGACCGGCGTGACAGGCGGCCTTGAGGTCTGCCTCATGCCACGTCGTCCCGATCCCGTTGACCCGTATGGTGATCTCCCGACGCCCGTACTCGCCGGACTTCGCAGCGGCACAGGCGTTCTCGCGTGCCGCCTCCTTGAAGTCGGGTCCGACCGCGTCCTCGAGATCGAGGATGAGACCGTCCACCGGGAGCGTCTTGGCCTTGTCCAGTGCCCGCTCGTTGGAACTGGGCATATAGAGGACGGACCGCCGCGGACGATAGGTCGACTTGCTCATCACGCACCCACTTCCGCGGTCGCCGCCGGCGCATAGAGCGCGGCGAGGTCGGGGTCGCCGGTTGCGAGCTGGTCGGCCAGCGCGAGGATGACGAGGCACTGCTTGAGCGAGGCGTCGTCCTCCATCTTGCCGTCGAGCATCACCGCACCCGTGCCGTCGCCCATCGCCTCCTTGACCCGCCGCGCGTGCGCGACGTCCGCGGCGCTCGGCGAGAACACCCTCTTGGCGATGGCGATCTGCGCCGGATGAAGGGACCACGCCCCGACGCACCCGAGCAGGAAGGCGTTGCGGAACTGGTCCTCGCAGGCCACGATATCCTTGATGTCGCCGAACGGCCCGTAGTAGGGGAAGATCCCGTTCATCGCGCACGCGTCGACCATCCGGGCGATCGTGTAGTGCCACAGATCCTGTTGGTAGACAACGCGTTCAGCGTTGATCGGATCCTCCACACCCGTCGGCGGGTCCTGCCGGACGAGATAGCCGGGATGTCCGCCACCGACCCGGGTCGTCTTCATCCGCCGGTCCGCGGCGAGGTCGGCCGGCCCGAGCGAGATGCCCTGCATCCGCGGGGAGGCGCCGGCGATCTGCTCGACGTTGGCGACGCCCCGGGCGGTCTCGAGGATCGCGTGGACCAGGATCGGGCGGGCCAGCCCGGCCCGGGCCTCCAACTGGGCGAGCAGCCGGTCGACGTAGTGGATGTCCTCCGGCCCCTGCACCTTCGGCACCATGATGACGTCGAGCTTGTCGCCGATCTCGGTCACCAGGGTGATCAGGTCGTCGAGGACCCAGGGGCTGTCGAGGCTGTTGACCCGGGTCCACAACTGCGTCGCGTCCCCGAAGTCGGTCGCCTTGGCGATCGCGACGAGCCCCGCCCGGGCGGCTTCCTTGCGATCGGCCTTCACCGCGTCCTCGAGATTGCCGAGCAGGACATCGACCGTCCCGACCAGGCCGGGGACCTTGGCGGCCATCTTCTCGTTGCTGGGGTCGAAGAAGTGGATCATCCGGCTGGGCCGGGCCGGCACCTCCATGACGGGGGCGGGGGCACCGACGGCGAGAGGAGCGAAGAACGCCTTTGCACTGCGCATATCCGGCAAGCTAGCAGCGGGGGCCGCGACAATACATCGTCCGAGGACGGGACGTATGACACAGTGACGACCATGACCGAGCCGGCCGGCGAGATCCCCGCCACACCCCCGCTCAATCTCTCGACACTGCTCGCCGAGGCCCTCGCGAAGTCCTCCGTGTGCTGGGTCGGTCGCCCCGGCGACGCCCGTGCAGCCTGGTTCGCCACCCTCGACGGGGCCGTGCTCCTGGTCACCGGCCCGGGCGAGCAGCGCCTGCCCAACCTCGCCGAGGACACCCTGATCCTGCTGCGCAGCAAGGATTCCGGTGGGCGACTGCTCGCGGTCAACGCCGCCGTCCGGGTGCTGGACCCGGCCGACCCCGAGTGGGCACCGGCCGTGACCGCCCTCGCCGCGGAACGGCTCAACGCCACCGACGATCTCACCGACCGTTGGCGGGAGTCGGGGACCGTCTATACCCTGCGCCCCTACGGCGCTCCCGTCGAGGCCCCCGGCGCGTATGCCGCGGACTCCGGTTCCGCGCCCATCCTCCCCGCCGCGGGCACCACGGGTGGGCATCGGCCCTTCCACCTCGGCGGACGCCCCCAACGCCACCGCGCGGTCTGACGCCGACGCGCGTCCGCCGTCAGGTCCGGATGCGCCGGGACGACCGTCGGCGAGGGCTAGCCTGGTCGCGTGAGTGCCCCCACGCGCGTATTCGTCGGCCGGTTGGCCCGGTTGCGCGTGTTCGACCCCCTCGGCGATCAGGTGGGGCGCGTGCGCGACGTCGTCGTCCATTTCTCCCCACAGCGTCGTCCCCGGGTGATCGGCCTCGTCGTCGAGGTGCCGGGCCGGCGCCGGGTGTTCGTCCCGATGACCCGGGTGACCTCGGTCGACGGTGGCCAGGTCATCACCACCGGCCTGGTCAACATGCGCCGGTTCGAGCAGCGCGCGACGGAGACCCTCGTCCTATCCGAGCTGATCGAGCGGCCCGTCCTGGCCCGGACCGAGAACGGCACCGTCGAGGCCGTCGTCGAGGACATCGGCATCGAGTGGGAGCGCAATCGCGACTGGTGGATCACCAAGGTCTTCTGTCGCGAGCGCCTGCATCGCACCGCCCTCGGGCGACTGCGGACCCGGTCGGGCGCGACCTTCGTCGTCGGCGTCGACGCGGTCAGCGGCCTCCACATCACCTCGGAGGAGCAGTCGGTCGCGCGCCTGCTCGAGGAGTTCGCCGAGTTCAACGCAGCCGACCTCGCCGAAGCCATCGCCGATCTCGCCCCGAAGCGTCGGGCGGAGGTCGTCGCCGCGCTCGACGACGATCGCCTCGCCGATGTCCTCGCCGAGCTGCCCGAGCCTGATCAGGTCGAGATCGTCACCTCGATCCCGGTCGATCGCGCGGCGGACATCCTCGAGGAGATGGAGCCGGACGACGCCGCCGACCTCCTCAAAGACCTCCCCCCGGAGCGCGCCGAGGAACTGCTCACCCTGATGGAGCCCGACGAGGCCGCCCCGCTGCGCCGGCTCATCTCCTATGACGAGAACACCGCCGGCGGTCTGATGACGCCGGAGCCGATCATCCTCGGCCCCGAGGCGAGCGTCGCCGAGGCGTTGGCGCTGGTGCGCCGCTCCGAGATCCAGACGACGATCGCGACGACCGTGTTCGTCTGCCGGGCGCCCCTCGAGACCCCCACCGGCCGGTATCTCGGCCTGGTCCACCTCCAGCGGCTCCTGCGCGAACCACCCCATGCCGCCGTGGGCGACTTCCTCGACAGGGACACCGAGCCGGTGCAGGTCGGTGCCAGCCTCGCTCAGGTCACCCGGACCTTCGCGACATACGACCTGGTCTCGGTCCCGGTCGTCGACGACCAGAAGCGGCTCCTCGGTGCCGTGACGGTCGATGACGTCCTCGACCACATCCTCCCCGACCACTGGCGCGGCGACCGGCACGGGGTGACCCATGGCTGAGCGCCGGGGGACCCGCCTGGACCAGCCGCTCGAACCGCGCTCCGGGTTCCGGCTGCCCGTCCTCGACACCGAGGAACGGTTCGGTCTTCTCTCGGAGAAGTTCGCCCGCTTCATGGGCACGGCGACCTTCCTCATCGGTATGTCGGTGTTCGTCGCGATCTGGGTCGGGTGGAACATCTTCGCCCCCCGGACCGTCCGCTTCGACAACTACCCGTTCATCTTCCTCACCCTCATGCTCAGCCTCCAGGCGTCGTATGCCGCCCCACTCATCCTGCTCGCCCAGAACCGTCAGGCCGACCGCGACCGGGTCGCCCTCGAGCAGGATCGCTCTCGCGACGAACGCAACCTGGCCGACACCGAGTTCCTCACTCGCGAGGTCGCCGCCCTGCGCATCGCGTTGCGGGAGAGCGCCACCCGCGACTTCGTCCGGGGCGAGCTGCGGGATCTGCTGGTCGAGCTCGAGGGGCACGACGCCCGGGTCAAGGCCCGCGCCAAGGCGAAGACGAAGCGCAAGCTGAAGGCGAAGGCCGCGGCGGCCCGCGCCGAACGCGCCCGGCGCCGCGCCACCAAGGCGGCGGCGACCGAGAGGTCTGGCTCAGACAACTAGAGTGGCGGGGTGAACGACCTGCCCCGCCTCGACGCCATCCGCAGCGCCCTCGCCGGCGTGAACGACCCCGAGATCCGTCGTCCGATCACCGACCTCGGGATGGTCCAGGACGTCGCCGTCGGTGCGGACGGGGCCGTCGCGGTCACCATCCTGCTGACCGTCGCCGCGTGCCCGCTGAAAGACACCCTGACCCGTGATGTCACCGCGGCCGTCGCCGCGGTGCCGGGCGTCACCGATGTCCGCGTCACCCTCGGGGTCATGACCGACGAGCAGCGCGCGGCTCTGCGCACGCAACTGCGCGGCGGCGCCCCCGAGAAGGAGATCCCGTTCGCCCAGCCGGGATCGCTCACCCGGGTGTATGCCGTGGCCTCCGGCAAGGGCGGCGTCGGCAAGTCCTCGGTCACCGCCAACCTCGCGGCCGCGCTCGCCCAGCAGGGCCTCAAGGTCGGCGTCGTCGACGCCGACATCTACGGCTTCTCCATCCCCCGGATGCTCGGGGTCACGGGGACGCCGACCCAGGTCGACGACATGATCCTCCCGCCGCTCGCCCAGGACGTGAAGGTCATCTCGATCGGGATGTTCGTCCCCGGCAACCAGCCGGTCGTCTGGCGCGGGCCGATGCTGCACCGGGCCCTCAACCAGTTCCTCGCCGACGTCTTCTGGGGTGACCTCGACATCCTTCTCCTCGACCTGCCGCCGGGCACCGGCGACGTCGCGATCTCGGTCGCCCAACTGGTTCCCAACGCCGAGATCCTCGTCGTCACGACGCCGCAGGCCGCGGCCGCGGAGGTGGCCGAGCGCGCCGGCTCGATCGCCGTCCAGACCCGCCAGCGGATCGCCGGCGTCATCGAGAACATGTCGTGGCTCGAACTGGCCGACGGCACCCGCCAGGAGATCTTCGGCTCGGGCGGCGGCGCCCAGGTCGCCGAGTCCCTCACTCGGCTGCTCGGCGCCGAGGTCCCGCTGCTCGGTCAGATCCCGCTCGACGTCACGCTCCGCGAGGGCGCGGACGCCGGGGATCCAGTCGTCCTGGGCAACCCCGGCGGGCCGGCCGCCACCGCGCTTCGGGGGATCGCCCGGGGCCTGGCGAGCCGCAGCCGTGGACTGGCCGGTCGCTCGCTCGGCCTGCGCCCCGCGGGCCGCTGAGGGATCGGCTCCAGACCCTCCGGGTCAGGTCGCCTCCAGGTCATAGGGCGGGTGCCCGATGTCTCCGTCGTCGTCGGCATGACGGCGCCGCGGGGTGGCGTAGTCCTCATGAGTGTGGTGGTCGTCGTCCGCTCCGGGGGGCAGGTGCCCGGTCAGGTCCTCCCCGTGGGCGAGTTGCCTCGTCGAGGCCCGGACCGAGTCGAGTTCCTGGCCGACCGGGCCCCACGCCTCCTGGATCGGCTCGCGCAGCGCGTCCCGGACGATCTTGCGCGGGTCATAGAGCCGGGGGTCGTACTGCCGCCAGTTGATCTCATCGAACTCCGGCCCCATCTGCTCCTTGAGCTGGGCTCGGGCCCCGTCGGCCATCATCCGGAACTGACGGATGCCGCGGGCGAGCTTCGCGGCATACTCCGGCATCCGCTTCGGACCGATGATGACCATGACGAGCACGAAGACGACGACCCACTCGCTCCAGTCCATGATCATGGGATCGAGTCCTTCGGGTGGCTGGCGGAGACGGACATGAGAGGGCGGGCGGGTCAGTTCTTGGGCGGGGCTTGCAGGGTCATTGTGACATCCAGAGTCCGGCCGTCCCGACGAACCGTGAGCCGGACGGTGTCGCCGACATCGCGCGCCCGGATGGCGACGATGAGGTCACTGGAGTCGGTGATCTCCCGGCCGTCGAAGGAGACGATGACGTCGCCGGGCTTCATCCCGGCCTTGGCGGCGGGCCCGTTCGCGGTGACCGGCTCGACCCCGGTCGCCGCGTCGCGCACCCGGGCGCCGGGACCGGCATACGACTCGTCGAGGAGGACTCCGATGACGGGATGTTGGGCGTGGCCGGTGGAGATGAGCTGGTTGGCGGTCTTGACGACCTGGTCGCTCGGGATGGCGAACCCGAGCCCGATGTTGCCCGCCGATCCGGACGTCGACCCCGGCGGCGTCGCGATCGCCGAGTTGACGCCGATGACGCGGCCGGCGGCGTCGAGCAGCGGCCCGCCACTGTTGCCGGGGTTGATCGCCGCGTCGGTCTGGATCGCGTTGATATAGGACCGGCTCGCGGCGTCGCCGGCGACGACCGGACGGTCGACGGCGGAGACGATGCCCGCCGTCACCGTGCTCGACAGGCCGAGCGGGGCGCCGACCGCGAGCACCGGGTCGCCGACGACCACCGCCTCGCTGTCGCCCATCGGCAGCGGGGTGAGGGTGCGCTTCGTCGCGAGCACGGCGATGTCGTATGCCGAGTCCGTCCCGACGACGGTCGCCGGCACGTGTTCGCCCGAGGAGAGGATGACGACGAGGTTCGTCCCGACCCCCTCGACGACGTGGTTGTTGGTGACGATGTGCCCGGACCGGTCATAGACGAAGCCCGACCCGGTCGCGCCCGACTCCGAATCCCCGGAGCGGATCGTCACGACGCTCGGCAGTGCCTCGGCCGCGATCCGTGCCAGGCTGCCTTCGGGGCGAGTCGTCGCTCCGGGGGCCACGGTCGGCAACTGGCCCGGCAGGCCACCGACGAGACCGGCCCCGAACAGGCCTCCGGCCAGCGCCGAGACGAGCGCGGTGACCGCGGCGATGGCGAGGACGGCCGCCCAGCCGGGACCTCGGCCGCGCTCGGGTCGTCCCCCGGGCAGCGTTCCGGGCGCGGCTCCGGGGACGCCTTGCCAGGCCGCGCTGGGCGCGTCCGACGCCAGCGGGACCGGTGTCGGTCCGGGCACCCGCGCGGGCAGCCCGTATGCCGATCCCGCCGCCCCGGCGACCACCGGGGCTTCTGGCGCCGCGGCCTCTTGGCCCCAGTTCCAGGCGTCCCACCCCGAGGTCACGACACCCGGGTCAGCCACCGGCGAGCCGGGCGTCGCCGGCGGCTCAGCGGCCGAACCAGGCGTGGCGTTGGCCGGTCCCGTGGTGTCCGGTCCACGACCGTCGCCTCCGCCCCACAGCGGTGTCCGCGGGGAAGAGCCGGACGCCGGGGCGTCGCTTCCCTCGCTCCACCACGTCATGGCGACGATTGTGCCCCGTTCCGACTCCGCCCGACCACCGGATCGACGACGAGGACCGAGGCACCCCACCCGGTCGCCCCGGTGGGTCGCTCGCTGGCGGGCCGGACCGGCAGCGTGGCCGGGGCGAGCCGGGCCGACGTCGACGCGGCCGGCGCGACGGACATCCCCCATACGGCGGCCGCCGAGGCGCCCGCGGCGGCGGTGGCGAACAGGGCGGCCCGCAGGGCCGACCGGTGCTGGGCCGGTGCCCCCTCGCCGAGGACGACGAGCCCGAGATCCGGTCCGGGACGCGGCACCCGCGGGATGGGGCGCCCGCCGTCACCGGCGGTGGACCGGCGCGGCGCCGGCAGCGAGATGGGGATCTCCTGGGAGACCGACAGCAGCAGCGCCCGCAGGTCGTCCGGCACGGCCGGCGCGGAGCGCAGGGTGGCCCGGAGGCGGCGTTCGAGATCCGCCGCACCGCGGCAGGAGGCACAGGCGACCAGGTGCCGGTCCCAGTCGAGTTGCTCGTCGGCCGGGAGGGCACCCTCGACGTAGTCCCCCACCCGGTCACCCAGGCACGCTCGCGCCCGAGGCGGCCAGGTCATCGGGCACCCGCCGGGGCGAGCCGGCCCACCGAGGGGCTCGACCCGGCCGTGGCGCGGCGCACATCCGGGGCGCGGTGGGCGAGGGCCTCACGCAGCAGGGCCCGGCCCCGGTGGATGCGCGAGCGCACCGTCCCGAGCTTGACGCCGAGGGTCGCGGAGATCTCCTCATACGACAGGCCCTCGATGTCGCACAGGACAACCGCAGCGCGGAAGTCGGGCGGCAGGGTGTCGAGTGCGCGCTGGACGTCGTCGTCGAAGTGGCGGTCGGCATACGCCTGCTCGGGGCTGGGCTCCCGGCTCGGGAGGCGGGCCGAGGACTCGTCGGACAGCGCGTCGAAGCGGATGCGTTGCTTGCGGCGCATCTTGTCGAGGAAGACGTTGGTCGTGATCCGGTGGAGCCAGCCCTCGAAGTTGCCCGGCGAATACGACCCCAGCGAGCGGAAGACCCGGATGAAGACGTCGTGCGTGAGGTCCTCGGCGTCGTGGACGTTGCCGGTGAGGCGGTAGGCGAGCCGATAGACGCGGGCCGAGTGCTCCTCGACGATGGCCTCCCAGCTGGGCGGCTCCCACGGCGCCACGGGGGCGGCCGGTTGCAGCGTGTCGGTCATCGTCTTTCCTCCAATGTCGGCGGGCGCAGACCCCCAGTGCGCTGATCATTCATACGCTCGTCCTGCCTCAATCGTTCCCGATGATCCTGAAGATTCCCTGGACGGACTCGGTCCAGGGACCATGGCATCGACTCGGACCGGACGCACGACTACGGCCGGGCCGGGTCCCGACTAGGCTTGCCCGCCATGAGTGGACAGCGGCTCGCGAGCTGGGCGTATGCCGAGGACTTCGTCCCCGAGGGGAGCGTCACCGAGGAGGCGCGCCGGTCCGGGACGGAGTTCGGTGCCACGCCCGTCCTCGGCGGGGTGGGGCCGGCGTTGCGCATGCTCGCCGCCGCCAACGCGGCGAAGGCCGTCGTCGAGATCGGCACCGGGGCGGGGACCTCGGGGCTGTGGCTGCTGGCCGGGATGCCCGCCGACGGGGTCCTGACGACGATCGACTCGGCGCCGGAGCACTCTCGGACGGCCCGGGCGGCCTATGCGGCGGCCGGGATCGCCCACCAGCGGACCCGGGTGATCACCGGGGCGGCGCTCGCCGTGCTCCCGCGGATGACGGACGCGGCATACGATCTGGTGTTCGTCGACGCCGACAAGCCCGGCTATCCGGCGTATGCCGAGCACGCCGTCCGCCTGCTGCGGCCCGGCGGCGTCCTGGCGATGGACAACATGCTCTGGCACGACCGGGTCGCGGACCCCGCAGCTCGGGACGAGACGACCACGGTGCTGCGGGAGTTGGGCAAGTCGTTGCGCGACGACGACCGGCTGGTCACGACGCTCCTGCCCGTCGGCGACGGGCTGCTGGTCGCGATCAAGCGCTGACGGGTTTGCGACGTACCTGGGGGCTAGAAGCGGCCGGGGCCGGCGCCCCGGCGGAACTTGGCCGGACCCTCGGCCACGGCCACGACCTCGAAGTTCTCGATGATCCGCGGGATCGCGCCGATCAGGTGACTGACCGGCGACTGCGCCAGGCCCGACTCGAAATCGCGGCGGAAGGCGTCGCGCTCGGCGGCCGTGTCGAAGACGTAGGTCCCCTCGAACCACTCCCCCTCGCGCATTCGCCACACCTTGAAGGCGAGCCCGTCGAGGAACATGAACCGGGCCAGGGAGGTCCCGACGACGTACTCCCGCAGCCGCCCGGAGATCTCCGGCCGGGTGTTCTCGAGTGACCAGCGCACGGCCAGACCGAATCCCGCATTCATCCGGGGGCTACTCCTTCGTCAGCCAGCGCAACAGTCCACGGGCACCGTAACCGGTCGGCCCGATGTTGACGATGCCCGTATCGACCTCCGAACGTCCGGGCCCGGCGATGTCGAGATGCACCCACGGGGTGCCCGCGACGAACTCGCGCAGGAACAGCGCGGCGAGGATGGACCCGGCGTTGGGCTTGCCGATCGGCCCGACATTGGACAGGTCGGCGATCGTCGAGTCGAGCTGATCGCGGTAGTCGTCGATCAGCGGCATCGGCCAGACCGGTTCGCCGGCTTCGGCGAGTTCGAGCCGCACCGCGTTGTGGAGCACCTCGTCGGTCGCGTACGACGCGGCCAGGACGTGGGACAGCGCGACCTTCGCGTGTCCGGTCAGGGTGGCGATGTCGACGAGCGCCCGCGGGGCGAGGTGAGTCGCGGCATACGCGAGCGCGTCGGCGAGGACGAGCCGGCCCTCGGCGTCGGTGTTGTTGACCTCCACGGTCCGCCCGCCGAACTGGATGATGACGTCGCTCGGTCGGTATGCCGAGCTGCCGACCGCGTTCTCCGCCAGCGGAAGCAGCCCGATCACCCGATGCCGGACGCCCAGGGCGCGGCAGCCGGCGAGCACGGCGAGGACGATCGCCGCACCCGACATGTCGGTCTTCATGCTGAGCATCCCCGCCGCCGGCTTGATGTCGAGGCCACCGGTGTCGAAGGTGATCCCCTTGCCGACGAGGACGATCGGCGGGCTGTCGGCGGCGTCGTCGGGCACGTGATCGAGCCGGACCAGGCGCGGCGGGGTGGCCGAGCCCTGCCCGACCGCGAGGATCCCGCCGAACCCCTCGGCCGCGAGCCGGGTCTCGTCCCAGACGGTGATCTCGAGTCCGGCCCCGGCGGCCACCTCCGTGGCCAGGTCGGCCAGCCACGGCGGGTTCTTGACATTGCTCGGGATGGTCGCCAGGGCCCGGGCGAGCAGCGTGGCCTCGGCTCCGGCGACACCGAGCGCGACCTCGCCCGGGTCGCGGTCGCCGAGGAGGACGACGCGGCGAAGGGTGCGCTCGGCATACGGACCGTCGGCGGTCCACTTCAGCGGCTTGGCGCTGCCGAGGATCGCCCCGTCGGCGAGGGCGTCGGCGGCGGCCGATCCGGGGGCGTCGAGGAGGACGGTCGTGGCCCGAGGCACGGCGCGGACGGCGGCGGCCGCGGCCAGCCGGACCTCGCGGGCGCTCCCGTCGCCGCAGCCGGCGAAGGCGACGAGCCGCACCGGCCCGTCCGCCAGCGGGACGACGGTGGCGCCGAGCGCCTTCGGGGCCTCGAAGGCGCCGGCGAGCACGGCCACCGGGAGGCCGACTTCACCGGCCCGCGCCTGCGGCGCCTCCCCCCAGGGGTGGCGGCGGCCCTCCGGCACCAGGCAGACGTATGCCGTGATCCCCGCCCCCACGCCGTCCTCGCCTCCCGACGTGGCCGGGAGGGCGGCGTCCGCCGGGGCGCACACGACGTCGGGCATCGGGGGTCGAAACTCGCGAAGCACCGAAGCACCATACCCGCCGAGACGGCCGAAGGCGCCCCGGGTGTTCACCCGGAGCGCCTTCGACACCGCCTCATGCGGGGAACGATCAGGACAGGCCTTCGCAGTTGGCGATCGCGTCGCCCAGCGCTCGGACCTCATCGGGGGTCATCTCCACGACGAGCCGCCCGCCGCCCTCCAACGGCATCCGCAGCACGATGCCGCGGCCTTCCTTGGTGACTTCCAGGGGACCGTCGCCGGTCCGAGGCTTCATCGCCGCCATGGGCCTTCCTTCCTTGTCACGCGCGCCGCCTGCGCGTCCCGTGATCTCAGCTCTGACGAGGACCAGGTGCCCCATCGCTACCCGCCATTATCTCCCGTGGAGACCGTGTTCGTGAAATCGCGGGCTGTGACCTCCCGCCGGAGTTTCACGGCGGCGAGGCGCCCCACGGGACATATGTCAGCAGGGTCGCGGTCCACCAGAACATTCCGGCGACGAGCGGGATGACGACCACCGCGACCCGCCGCCGCCAGTGCGGGACGATCCGTCCCCCGGTCGAGGTCCGCATGGCCACGCTGGCGAGCAGCGCCGCGATGGGGAAGTCGAGGACGAGGAAGCGCCACATGCTCGTGATCGGGCGGACCACGGCGAAGAGATAGAGCGGGTAGGCGTAGGCCCACGCGCGCACCTCGAGCGGCAGCCACCGTCCGTGGCGGCCCGCGACGAGGATGACATAGGTGGTGAGGAAGCCGACGAGGAGGACGACGCCGAAGAGCCCGTGCAGCCCCCACGCCCAGACGATCCACTGGACGAAGGGCCCCATCTCGGGGCGCTGCCCCCACACGGCCTGGACGTCATAGAAGGCCGTGGCGCGACCGGTCAGCACGCCCACGAGCACCGGCCATTCGAACGCGGAGACGGCGACCGCGAGGCCGAGCGCGGCCAACCGGAGCCGCTCACCGGCGAAGGCCGCACGCCACGACATCGGCTGATCGCGCAGGCGCGCGGCGAGGTGGACGAGGACGACGACGCCGACCGCCGGCGCGACCGCCCGGGTGAAGCCGAGCAGGAGGATGACCCCGGCCGCCTCGGCATACCGGCGCCGCATGATCAGCAGGATGGACCCGGCGGTGAGGACGAGGGCGAGCGCCTCGCTGTAGGGCATGACGAGAATCCCGGTGGCCGGATAGAGGCACCACAGGCAGGTCGCGACCAGGGCCAGGCGGTCCCGATGCGCCTGCGGGGCGGCATGGGTCGCCATCCGGCTGATGAGCCAGACGAGGATGCTCCCCCCGGCACCGAGGAGGACGTTGAGCGTGACCGCGGCGATCGTGAAGTCGACCCCCAGCGCGACGAAGGCCTTGACGATCATCGGGAAAAGCGGGAAGAACGCCCAGGCGCTGTAGGTGATCTGGCCGGTCTCCGGGTCCAGCGGCAGCGGCGTCGGGTAACCGTCATACGCGACACGCCGATACCACCGGGCGTCCCACAGGCGGAGGATGTCACCGACGCCCGGGTGGAGGTGGCCGACTCCCGCGGGCGTCTGAAACCAGGTGGCCGCGACCCACATCGCGATGAACACGAGGATGCGGCTGACGGCGTAAACCGTCAACGCGGTGCGGACCGGATGCGTCAAGGCCCCGGCGAAGAGTTCATCTCGAGCCGAACTGGTCCGTATGGCGCCCGCGACCTTCCCGAGGGACGACCGCGCGGCCGCGCCAGCCGGGGCCGGTCCATTCCGCGGGCTCGGCGTGGATGAGGGAAATGGCGAGTGGTCGTCCCCTCCATCCCGCAGATCAGCCACCCCACGATCTTGGCGACTCGACGGCGATACTGCGAACCCAGTGTCCGGGGGACCCGTGATCGTGACGATGCTGTGACTCCCCTGGAGCCGGTTCAGTCGAGGTTCGGCGCCTTGACGAAGATCGAGGCACCTCCTTGTCGTCGCCGCTCTTCGCCGGCTGCTCGACGTCGAGTCCGCCCACGGGACGGCTCCCGACGAGCCGGCTCGTTCCACCACCGGCGCCGTAGACGTCGGCCGACGGCATCGGCGACCAGGCCCCGCTCGTGGCGATGGTCTTGCCGGTGCCCCAGCCCTACCTCAACCCGACCAGCTACCGGATGGCCGGCGGAGTGCGCTTCCGGTTGCGGGTTGGGTCGAGAGATGCGAGGGTCGGCACGGCCCCGGCAACCGGGGCCGACATCCACGAAGGAGGAAGCATGACAACGTCTCGTGCGCGAGTCACCGCGGTAGCCACCGCGTCGGTTCTCGCGGCCTTGTTCAGTTCCCCCCCCCGCATTCGCATCGTCATCAGGTAGGTCGGACGCCTGCCCCAGTTGGGCGTGCGGCAGTGCCACGATCACCTTCCAGGACGCCTACACTCTCAATCCGGTCAATATGAGCGTTCGCGACACTGCGTGCAACGGGTCTCTGGCCTTCGTCCACATCCACGTCTACTACAGCGACGGAACTGGAGACCGCACAACGAAGCACTACGACGATTCGGTCTGCGACACGCTGTACAAGTCCTTCAACGGCCTGCGCTTCGACGCAACGAAACGCATCAAGGGTTTTGCTGTGCTCATCGGAGATTCCAAGAATGGCGAGGTCGAGGGCAACTTTGTCGACAACCCATACACGTAACCTCGACGACGTCGACGCGTGAGGCTGACGGCTGAGTGACGACATGACATCATGCGTGTCTGAGCGTCGCCGCACCATCCGTCCAGGACGTGCAAGGTGATTCCGTTGACTCGTGGAGTGGCCCTCCTTGGAGTCGCCGCTCCATGGGTCATCCGGAGAACGCCATGAGACGCGCCGGATCATCGGCTGCCATGGTCGCGGCAGGTCTCCCGATCGCACTCGCGACTGCGCTGAACCTGGCTGGGCTCTTCCCGCACGGGTCGTGGCGCCGGGGATACGACCTCGACATATACCTTCGAGCCGTGAGGGCCTGGGCAGCCGGACAGAACCCCTACTCCGTCGAGACGGCTGACCGGCATCTCGGCTTCACCTACCCCCCGTTGGCACTCATCCCGTTCCGGGCCCTGACGGCGATCGACACCACGGTCCTCCACGTGGTCTGGACGCTGGGAATCGCCGCGTGCGCGGCCGTGTGCCTGTGGGCACTGCAGCGGACGCGTCCAACGAACCCACCGTGGCGCTTGGCCCTGGCGGCGACAGTGCTTGCCTTCGGCGACCCCATCTACGATTCCATGACCCTGGGGCAGCTCAGTCCGCTCATCGGCCTCCTCGGAATTCTGGCGATCAGTGAGGACCGACCGCACTGGGCCTCGCTGGGAGGACTCGGCGGGGCGCTCAAACTCACGCCGCTCGGCCTCGCGGTCCATCTGCCGCTCATTCGTCACCCGCTGCGTCGGCTCGCCTGGATGATCGCCGGGTTCCTCGTGCCGACGACCGCCGTGGCGCTGGCCCTGCCGCACCTGTCTCGCGCGTACTGGACCGACTATGTGCTGGACACGACCCGGGTCGGGGCGATCGGCTCGTCATCCAACACGTCGATGGCTGGCGCGCTGGCGCACCTCGGCGTCCCTGACCAGGCGGCCGAGGTGGGCGGCCTCGTGTTGGCCGCGGTCTTGACCCTCGCATGGCTGAGACGCCACCGGTCGGCGACCCGGGCAACCGGGGCCCTACCGGAGCCGATCGATCTCGCAGTCGGCGCTGGCTGCCTCGTCGTGCTCGCGACGCCACTCGCCTGGTCCCACCATGCCCTGGCCGCGACCGCGGGATGCGCGCTCCTCATCCTCGGTGATCGGCTTGCGCTCGGATTGGCGCTCGGTTTGCTGTGGATCCTGCCGCTGTTCCTCTGGGCCGGGGATGTCGGTGGTATCTGGGGGGTCGCCCTCGCTCTGGTGAGGCCCGTGTCGCTGGTCGCGCTTGTGGTGCTCTTCACCTCGACGCACCGTGCGACGACCGCGGGCCGAGCCGAGACGGCCCGCACGTGAGTGTCACCGAGACCGGCGCGACTCCCGCCACGGAACGGCTGGGGGTCCGCTGCGCCGCCTGCCCGTACCGCCGGAATACCAATGGGGGCGCGTGAAGCCGATGGTGAGCGTGGATGCCGGGGCGCGCCGCGGCATACGTATTCCGGCGGCACGGACGGGTGCCGGCCAAGGTCTCAGCGCCTCCCCCCGGGACGAGCCAGGAGAGCGTCGAGGGTGTGGGCGAAGAGGCGGCGACCGGCCCAGGCGGAGAGCGGGCCGGTGACGGCGGGGAGCGGGTCGAGCCGAGGGCCCAGTTCCTCGGTCCAGGTCACCCGGGTCGAGCCGTCCGAGGTGCCGGCAACGGACACCTCCGCCCAGCCCCGCAGCCAGCGGCCGATCTTGACGATCCGGAATCGGCCGTCGGTGCGGCCGTCATCGGGCGGGTCGTAGGCAGTCAGGACCATCGGGTCGGCGAACGCGACCGGCCCGATGCCGGTGATCCCGGCGAACTCCCACCCCACGTGGGGAGTCCCCGGATCGAGCCGCATCCGGGTCAGCGGCACCGCCTCACCGTGCCCGGCGAAGTCGGTCAGCCGGGCCCAGACCTCCTCGATCGGGAGCGCGACGACCCGCGTGACGGTGAAGACCGTCACGGCCGGTCGGCGCCCTCCGCCTCGGCCTCCGGGATGACGACGGCCGCGGTCTCGGCTCGGTCCGGCACGGCGACTGGCGCGGACACCGAGACCGGCGCGAGCTCACCGGTCGCCGGACCCGAGGCCCGCCCACGCAGTTCGGCGAACCGCTTCTCGTAGCTCGCCAGCCGCGCCTGCAGTTGATCGAGCACCTCATCGACCTGGTCCATCCGGTAGCCGCGGAACGCGGTGTCGAAATGGAGGTCGTCGATATCCGCGGCATGCGCCCGGTCGGGCAGGGCGACCAGCGGCCGGGTGTGGGTCGGCGGCGGCAGCGGCTGGGCGGACACCCGCCCCAGCAGCACGGCCGCGGCATAGGCCGCCACGACCACCCCGATGCAGAGGAAGAACACCCAGATCATGCGCCGGCCTCCGGTCGTGGTCGCCCCACCCGGGGCTCGGTCTCGAGAATGATCCGGACCGCCTCGTCCGGGTCGTCGGTCAGGTGGAGGAGGGCGAGGTCACCCGCGTTGATCGTCCCCTCCGACAGCGCCGTCGTGCGGAGCCAGTCGAGCAGCCCGCCCCAGTAGTCACGGCCGAGCAGCACGATCGGGAAGGACGTGACCTTCTGAGTCTGGACGAGCGTGACCGCCTCGAACAGCTCGTCCAGGGTGCCGAACCCGCCGGGCAGGACGACGAAGCCCTCGGCATACTTGACGAACATCGTCTTGCGGACGAAGAAGTAGCGGAAGTTGACGCCGAGATCGACGAACTCGTTGAGCCCGGTCTCGAACGGCAGCTCGATGCCGAGGCCGATCGACATCCCGCCCTCGGCGAGCGCCCCCTTGTTGGCGGCCTCCATCATCCCGGGACCGCCGCCGGTGATCACGGCATAGCCAGCCCGGGCGATCGCCGAGCCGACCGCGACCCCGAGGTCGTATGCCGCGCTCCCCCGCTCGGTGCGCGCCGACCCGAAGACGGAGATCGCCGGACCGACCTCGGCGAGCCCGCCGAAGCCCTCGACGAACTCGCTCTGGATGCGCAGCACCCGCCACGGGTCGGTGTGCACCCAGTCGCTCGGGCCGCCGCCTTCGAGGAGGCGCTGGTCCGTCGTGCTGGCCGGCACCTGGGAGCGGCGCAGCGTGATCGGACCCCGGTGATAGACGTTCTCGGGGGACGGCGGTTTCACCGAAGCCATCGCCGCATCGCCTCCTCGCAGGTGACGTACTGCCCGACCGGGCACCGCTCGTCGTCCATGTGGGCGAGGTTGGGGTCACCCGGACCGAAGTTGACGGCCGGGACGCCCATCGCCGAGAAACGGGCGACATCGGTCCAACCCTGCTTGGCCGTGACCGGCACGCCGAGCGCCGCGACGAATGCCTGGGCCGCGGGGAGGTTGAGCCCGGGGCGGGCTCCGGCGGCGTTGTCGAGCACGGCGATGTCGAAGCCGGCGAACACCTCCCGGACGTGCGCCTCGGCCTCCTCCGCGGAGACGGACGGCGCGTAGCGGTAGTTGACCGTCACGACGCACCGATCGGGGATGACATTGGTGGCCGTGCCACCGGAGATGAGGACCGCGTTGAGGGCCTCGGGGTAGTCGAGACCGTCGACCTCCCGCGTCTGCGCCTGGTAGGTCGCCAGCCGCGCCAGAATCTCGGCCGCGTCGTGGATCGCGTTGTGCCCCTTCCACGGCCGCGCCGAGTGGGCGGCGATGCCCTTGGTCGTGATCTCGGCCCGGAGGGTGCCCTTGCACCCGCCTTCCACGGCCGCATCGGTCGGCTCCATCAGGACGGCGAAGTCGGCGTCGGTGATCAGGTCGGGCTGCCGGGCCTCGACGAGGCCGAGTCCGTTGAAGCGGCTGTCGATCTCCTCGGCCTCATAGAAGACATAGGTGACATCCCGGCTCGGCTCGGCGACCTCGTGGGCGAGCCGGAGCATGACCGCGCACCCGCCCTTCATGTCGACGGTGCCGCGCCCGCGAAGGATCTCCGCGTCCGGACCTGGCTCGCGGACCGTCGGGAGGTTGGGCGGGTCGACCGTCAGCGGAACGGTGTCGATGTGCCCGGCGATGACGACCCGCTCGGCCCGGCCGAGGTCGGTCCGAGCGACGATCGTGTTCTGGATCCGGGTGACGCTCAGGTGCGGCAGCACTGCCAGGGACGCCTCGATCGCGTCGGCGAGCGCCGCCTCGTCAAGGCTCACCGATGCGACATCGCAGATGTCGGCGGTCAGGGTGACGACGTCGCGCGTGAGGTCGAGGGTCGGCGGGCTGGACATGGGGGTCACCTTAACCGCGCGAGGTGACACCCGGGGGTCACGCCGTGTCTCCCGCCCGAGCGGTGGCGAGCGCGCCCGCCACCCCGAGCCGCGGACTCGACAGCACCGGTATGCCGATCCCCGCCACCCCCTCCACCGCACCGGCCATGCTCGCCTGGGCGAGGACCACGACGTCCGCGTCCGCGGCGAGCCCGGGGAGGGCCGCGGCGATCGCCGAGTGGTAGCCGGCGACATCGCCGGCCTCGAAGTGGTCCCAGGCGCCGGGGATGACGTGCAGGCGGATCTCGACGGCGGCACCGGCGGCGCCGGCCCGCTCACGGACCAGGTCGCCGGTCGGTCCGAGAGTCGACTCCAGCGCCGCGACGACGACGATCCGCGGTCCGGCCGCGACCGCCGCGTCGGCCATCGCCGCGTCGACGCGCTGGACCGGCACGGCGGCGGCCACGCCGGCCGCGAGCGCCCCGATCGTCGAGCAGGTGCACACGACGACATCGGCCCGCGCCGCCAGGTCACGGACCGCCGCCTCGACCCGCGCCGGCAGGCCCGCACCCACCCCGTGCTGGCGGGCGTCCGCGAGCAGGGAGACGTCCGTATGGTGCACCGCCGACGCCTGTGGGTCCGCCGCGGCGAGGAGCGCGTCGAAGGTCGCCACGTGCACGGGCGAGGTGTGGAGGAAGGCGATCGTCGGCGGCATACGACGATTGTCCGCGACCGGCGTTTCACAGGCTCGTGACAGGTTCGCCGCGGATGATCGGGCGCGCACGGCATAGGCGAACGAAGGGAACAGTCATGGCGTCGCTCCACTCCAAGCTCACGATCGCCGCGGTCGGGGCCGCGGCCTCGGTCGCGGCCGGGATCGGCATCTCCCAGGCGATGGCCGCCTCCCCGAGCCCGTCGCCGTCGTCGAGCGCCAGCCCGGGCAGCGGGGCCGCGTCGGCGAACTCGGGCGGATCGGAGGGGCCGGGGGGATCGGCATACGGCATGGGTGGGCGGATGGGTCACCACGGCGACCGGGGCGAGGGCATGGGCGGGTTCGGGATGGGCCGCGGCGCCGACCTGAGCACGCTGGCGACGAAACTCGGCGTCGACCAGGCGAAACTGACCGCCGCGCTGCAGAAGGTCGGGCAGTCCCTGCACGACCAGGACAACGGTCAGCACGACGGCACCCCCCCGACCGACGCGGAGCGCACGGCCCGGCTCGACGCCTTCGCCACCGCCCTCGCCAAGGAACTGGGCATCGACAAGGCCAAGGTCACGGCGGCGCTCAACGCCCTCGAGGCCGATCGTCAGGCCGCCCGCACGGCGGAGCTGACCGCGCGGCTCGATGCCGCGGTCAAGGCCGGGACCCTCACCGAAGCCGACAAGGCGTCGGTGCTCAAGGCCTTCGCCGCCGGCGTCCTCGGCGGGCCGGGGCGCGGCTGACTGTCGGTCGCCCCACCTACGATGAGCGCATGACCAGCGCTCCCTCGAGACCCGCCTGGGGCCATGGCCTCACGACGACCACCGACGCCGGCCAGGTGCTCGACACGTGGTTTCCCGAGCCCGCGCTCGGTGCCGTCCCCGCGGGGGCGAGCGCACCCGACGAACTCACGGCCCTGGTGGGGACCGATCCGGTCCGTCGGATCAGCCGGGCGGTGCGCCTCGTCGAGATCGACCTGGACGCGGCGCCCGCCGACGTCCCCGACGCCTACCTGCGGCTGCACCTGCTCTCCCACCGCCTGGTCCAACCCAACACGATCAACCTCGACGGGATCTTCGCGGTGCTGCCCAATGTCGTGTGGACGACCCAGGGTCCATGCGAGGTCGAGGGCTTCGAGCTGACGCGGGCGCGGATGCGGGCCCGCGGCCCGGTGCAGGTGTTCGGCGTCGACAAGTTCCCGCGGATGGTCGACTACGTCCTGCCCGCCGGGGTGCGCATCGGCGACGGCGACCGGGTCCGACTGGGCGCCCACCTCGCCGCCGGGACGACGGTGATGCACGAGGGCTTCGTCAACTTCAACGCCGGCACCCTGGGGACCTCCATGGTCGAGGGGCGGATCAGCCAGGGCGTCGTCGTCGGCGACGGCTCCGACGTCGGCGGCGGCGCCTCGACCATGGGGACCCTGTCCGGCGGCGGCACCGAGCGGGTCGCGATCGGCCGGCGGTGCCTGCTCGGCGCCGAGTCCGGGCTCGGCATCGCGCTCGGGGACGACTGTGTCGTCGAGGCGGGCCTCTATCTCACCGCCGGCACCAAGGTGACCATGCCCGACGGACGGATCGTCAAGGCCCGCGAGCTGTCCGGGGGCTCCAACATGCTCTTCATCCGCGACTCGGTCTCCGGTCGGGTCGAGGTGCGGGCGCGGGCCAAGGGCATCGACCTCAACGAGGCCCTGCACGCCAATGACTGACCCTCGATGACCGGCGGGCCGCCGCCCCGCCGGCCACGGCTGGATCGTCGATCGCGCCTGCGGCGCACCGCCGTCGTCGTCGGGCTGATTGCGTTCGTCACCCTCATCGTCGTCCTCGGGCAGTTCACCTACCACGCCTACACCGGGGCCACCTGTCGCGGGACCGCGGGCGGGCAGAGCTTCGGCTTCACCCCGGAGCAGTCCCGCAACGCGGCGACGATCACCGGGATCGCGATGAAGCGCGGGCTGCCCGCGCGGGCGGCGACGATCGCCCTCGCCACGGCGCTGCAGGAGTCCGGCCTGCAGAACATCCGCTACGGCGATCGCGACTCCCTCGGCCTGTTCCAGCAGCGTCCGTCGCAGGGCTGGGGGACCGAGGCACAGGTCATGGACCCGGTGCACGCGACGAATGCGTTCTATGACGCGCTGGTCAAGATCGACGGCTACACGACCATGGACATCACCAAGGTCGCGCAGGAGGTCCAGCGCTCGGCATACCCCGCGGCGTATGCCGATCACGAGGGTCAGGGGCGCGTCCTCGCCTCGACGTTGTCCGGCCACTCCCCCGCGGGACTCGGCTGCCGCCTGAACCAGTCACCGGTGCCCGTCGCCGCGGACCGGCTGACGACCGCGCTTCTCGCCGAGACGGGTCAGAGCGGGGCCGCCGCCGGCGACGGCCGGACCGTCACCGTCCACACCACCGACGAGCAGTCGGCCTGGGGCGTCGCCGAGTGGACGGTCGCGAGCGCCGACGCCTTCGGCGTCCTCCAGGTCGACGTCGCCGACCGCTCCTGGCGCCGCGCCCTCGGCCGCAAGGCGCTGACCTGGGCGACCACCCACGGCCCCGCCACCGGCACCACCGTCACCATCACTCTCGCGTGAGGCGGGTCAGCGCTGCGCCATCGGGACGAACTGGCGCTCGGGCTCGCCGACATAGACCTGTCGCGGGCGGCCGATCTTGGTCGTCGGGTCGTTGATCATCTCGCGCCACTGCGCGATCCACCCGGGAAGGCGACCGAGGGCGAAGAGCACGGTGAACATCCGGGTCGGGAAGCCCATCGCCTTGTAGATGAGCCCGGTGTAGAAGTCGACGTTCGGATAGAGCCGGCGCTCGACGAAGTAGTCGTCGGCCAGCGCGATCGCCTCGAGCTCCTGGGCGATCTCGAGGAGCGGGTCCTTGGCGCCGAGCTGGCCGAGGATGTCGTCGGCGGTCTTCTTGATGATGGACGCGCGCGGGTCGTAGTTCTTGTAGACCCGGTGCCCGAAGCCCATGAGCTTCTGCTTGGTCTCCTTGTTCTTGACGTGCATCATGAACGCGGCCGGGCTCTCCCCGGAATTCTGGACCCGGGTCAGCATCTCGAGCACCTGCTGGTTGGCGCCCCCGTGCAGCGGCCCGAAGAGCGCGTTGATCCCGGCCGAGACCGAGGCGAACAGGTTGGCCTGGGACGAGCCGACCAGCCGCACGGTCGAGGTCGAGCAGTTCTGCTCGTGGTCGGCGTGCAGCAGCAGGAGCAGGTCGAGCCCGTTGACGACGACCGGGTCCAGCTCATACGGCTCGGCCGGGAAGCCGAACGTCATACGGAGGAAGTTCTCGGTGAGCGACAACGAGTTGTCGGGATAGAGGAAGGGCTGACCGACGCTCTTCTTGTAGGCGTAGGCGGCGATCGTGGGCAGCTTCGCCAGAAGCCGGAAGGTCGAGATCTCGACCTGGTCGGCGTCGAAGGGATCGAGGCTGTCCTGGTAGAACGTCGACAGCGCCGAGACCGCCGAGGAGAGCACCGGCATCGGGTGGGCGTCCCGGGGGAACCCGTTGAAGAAGTCCTTGAGGTCCTCGTGCAGCAGAGTGTGCCGCCGGATCTTCGCATCGAACGTCGCGAACTCCCCCTCGGTCGGCAGCCTGCCATAGATGAGGAGGTAGGCCGTCTCGAGATAGCTCGAGTGCTCGGCCAACTGCTCGATCGGGTAGCCGCGATAGCGAAGGATCCCCTTGTCCCCGTCGATGAACGTGATCGCGCTGGTGCAGGCCGCCGTGTTGACGAAGCCCGCGTCCATCGTCACATCGCCGGTCTCCTTCAGGAGTGCGGAGATGTCGAGCCCGTCGTTGCCCTCGGTCGCGCTCACCCGCTTGAGGGTGAGGTCCTTGTCGCCGACGCGCAGAGTTCCGTCACTGGGCTCGCTCATATCGCGAACCTACCGCAGCGGTTTCCGCTCCGCGCCCCCTGCCGCCCACGATTAACGCGTCCGTAACGCGGCCCCGCGCACCCGACGCGGCGTCACTCCCCCGAAAGGCGAGCGGCGGCCGCGTCGATCCGCTCATCGGTCGCCGTCAGGGCGATCCGCACGTGCCGGGCCCCGGCGGCGCCATAGAACGATCCCGGCGCGGCGAGGATCCCGAGGTCGGCGAGCCGCCCGATCGTCGTCCAGCAGTCCTCGTCCGCGCTCGCCCACAGATAGAGCCCCGCCTCCGAGTCCTCGATCCTCAGCCCGTATGCCGATACCGCCGCCATCAGCCTCGCCCGGCGCGCGGCATACGTCGCCTTCTGCGCGAGGACGTGCTCCTCGTCGGCGAGCGCGGCGATCATCGCCCGCTGCACCGGCCACGGCAGCATCATCCCCGCGTGCTTGCGGACCTCGAGGAGGCGAGCGACCAGGGCCGGGTCCCCGGCGACGAAGGCCGCGCGATAGCCGGCGAGGTTGGACTGCTTGGACAGCGAATAGACGCAGAGGAGCCCCTCATGGGAGCCGTCCGTGACCCGCGGGTCGAGGATCGACGGCGTCGTCGGGGGTTCCCGCTTGGCGGCGGGGTCGCGGGGGCGCCAGTCGAGTTCGGCATAGCACTCGTCCGAGGCGACGATCACGCCGTGCCGCCGTGCCCAGCCGACGACCTTGGCGAGATGCTCGATCCCGAGCACCTTCCCCGTCGGATTGCTCGGGGTGTTGAGCCACAGCAGCTTCGGCGTCGTCGACGGGGTCAGCGGACCGAGCGCGGTGAGCGCGTCGACCGGCAGGGGCGTCGCGCCGGCGAGGCGGGCGCCCACGTCATACGTCGGGTAGGCGATGCGTGGGAAGGCGACGCGATCGCCGGGCCCGAGCCCGAGGAGGGTCGGAAGCCAGGCGACCAGCTCCTTCGACCCGATCGTCGGGAGCACCCCGTCGGGATCGACCCGCTCGACGCCACGGCGGGCGGCGAACCAGGTCGCGACGGCCTCACGCAGGTCGGCGGTCCCCCAGGTCTGCGGATAGCCGGGGGCGTCGGCGGCCGCGCGCAGCGCCTC
This sequence comes from Nostocoides sp., assembly GCA_039812345.1. Lineage (GTDB taxonomy): Bacteria > Actinomycetota > Actinomycetes > Actinomycetales > Dermatophilaceae > Nostocoides_A. The sequence continues at coordinate 27,120 of JBDIAJ010000028.1, forward strand.
CTGCACCGGCGCGGGAGTCGGGTCGACCGGGGTGCCGACGGACAGGTCGACCAGGCCGCCGACATGGGAACTCGCCCGGGCCTTGAACGGCGCGAGCGAGTCCCAGGGGAAGTCGGGGAGGTCGAGCACGTCAGCCGGCGTCACCCTGCGGCGGGAGGGCCGCGATGATCGGGTGGTCCTTGGCGATCATGCCGAGCTTGGCGGCGCCGCCGGGGCTGCCGAGGTCGTCGAAGAACTCGACATTGGCCTTGTAGTAGTCGGCCCACTGCTCGGGCACGTCGTCCTCGTAATAGATCGCCTCGACCGGGCACACCGGCTCGCAGGCGCCGCAGTCGACGCACTCGTCGGGGTGGATGTAGAGGCTGCGCTCGCCCTCATAGATGCAGTCGACCGGACACTCCTCGATGCACGCCTTGTCCTTGACGTCCACACACGGCTGAGCAATCACATAGGTCATGTCGCGCATTCTAGGTCTTGTCGTATGCCGCGCGGCGCCCCGGGCGCGCCCGGCGCCGGTCGCGGCGGGGCGGCGCGGCATACTCGAGCGGTGACCACCGCACCCGCGACCGTGACCGTCCCGACCAGCGCCGGGGCGATGCCCGCCCGGCTGTGGCTGCCCCCGCGCGGGCGCGGCCCGGGGATCGTGCTGTGCCAGGAGATCTTCGGTGTCAGCGGCTACATCGAGCGGCGCGCGGCCGACCTCGCCGCGCTCGGGTATGTCGTCCTCGCGCCGGAGTTCTACTGGCGGATCGGCGCGAGTGACGTCCCCAACGGGCCGGACATGCTCGCCGAAGGACTCGGGCTGCTGGAGCGGTTCGACTGGCAGGGCGGCGTCGAGGACGGGGCCGCGGCATACGACTGGCTGGGCGCGCAGGCGCAGGTGACCGGGCGGGTGGGCCTGGTCGGGTTCTGTTTCGGGGGCGGGCTGGCCTACAACATCGCCGCCGTCCGCCGGCCCGCGCTGCTGGTCAGCTACTACGGCTCGGCGCTGCCCGGGCTCGTCGAGCGGTTGTCGGTGGACGCGCCGAGCCTGCATCACTTCGGGAAGGCGGACAGCTATATCGACCTGCCGACGGTCGAGCGGATCCGCACGGCCGTGGCCGGTGACGACGTCGAGTTCTATGTCTATCCGGACGCCGACCACGCGTTCGACAACGCCGACTTCGGCGGCTATCACGCCGAGGCGTCGACGATCGCGTGGGGGCTGACCGTGAAGTTCCTCCGAAAGTACCTCCCGGCGTGAGCGATTCGCCGGCCGGCGCTGGGGTCGGGGTGCGGGCGACGGTGCGTTATCGGCTCGAGCCCGCGCCGGCGGCGGGAGCGCCGCACCTGAGCGACGTCGTTGGGACAGTGGTCGCGAACGGTCCGGCCGAGATCGTCCTCGACACCCGCCGCGGACGGGTCCGGATCGCGCGCCGGCTGGTCGTGGCGACGCGGGTCATCCCGGCCGTGCGGCCGCGCCGCGGCGTCGTCGGCGGCGAGCTGGCGCCCCTGGCGCTGCACGATCGCGTCGCCGGCGCGTGGCCGGCGATGGAGACCGAGCGCCTGGGCGGGTGGTTGTTGCGGGCCTCGCGCGGTTTCACCGCGCGCGGGAACTCCGTTGTCCCGGTTGGAGATCCGGGAATGCCTCTGGATTCGGCGGTGACCGCGATCGAGACCTGGTATGCCGTGCGCGCCCTCCCGTCGAACCTCACCCTCACCGATCCGCACCCGGGGACGACCGCCGCGGGAGCGGTCACGGTGGATGTGCGCCGGGACCCGCTCGGGGCGCTCCTGCTCGACCGGGGGTATGCCCTGTCCGACCCCAGCCTGTTCCTCACCGCGTGGCTCGACGAGGTGCGGGCGGCGCTCGCCCGCGTGGCCCGGCATCCGCTGGACGGGGTCGTGGTGCAGACCGGGAGCGAGCTGACGCAGGGGTGGCTCACGGCATACGACGGGTATCGCGTCGGCGATCGGGCCGCGCTGGAGGCGATCCTGACCGGCACGCCGGTGCGGTCGTTCGCCCTGGCGCGGGACGGGGAGCGGATCGTCGGCGTCGGCCGGCTCGGGGTGACCGGCGACTGGGGTGGGGTCGCGGCGATGTGGGTGGAATCGGCATACCGGCGACGGGGGGTGGCCGATGCGATGTTCGCCGCCCTCGCCGACGACGCCGCCGCGGCCGGTGTCGTGGCGCTGCATCTGCAGGTGTGGGCGCACAACGCCCCCGCGATCGCGCTCTACGAGCGGCTCGGTTTCGGCCGCCATCACGCCTACGTCAATGCCACCCGCCCCCTCCCCGTCGAAAGGCCGGTTCAGGGGCGTCGAAAGGCCACTCCGACCCCTGACGGCGAGTGGCCCGTTTGCGGTCAACCTGGGGGCTGAAGGCCCAGACCCACTCGACTGGGCTGAACCGGCCCCTCGACGAGACTCAACCGGCCCCGCGACGTCAGCCGCAGATGACGAGGTCCTCGGGGATGTAGTGCGTCGTGAAGGACGAGGACTTCACCACCTTGCCGTCCTGCTCGAGGATCCGCCCGACCGTGACGTCGAAGCCGTCCGACGGGGACTGCGGAACGCACCCGGCGCTCGTGTCGTGGATGGTCCGCGGCGCGGTGATGTTGACGCGGGGGCCGAGGGTGGCCTTGACGTCATACGTCTTGCGGCCATAGAAGGTCACCGTGATCGAGTCGGAGTCGACCTTGGTCTTGATGATGATGCCGCCCTTGGTCGTGTTGGTGAACTTCTGGTCGACGTCCGGCCAGGAGATCGTCGCCTCGCGGCCCATCGGATACCGGGAGATATAGAAGCTGTGCGGGTGGAACTCGTCGATCTGCGCGCCGGAGAAGAACACGGCGTTGAACAGCGTCGTCGACACCTGCGAGATGCCGCCGCCGTAGTCCACCGTCAGGCGCCCGTCGTAGATCACCGGCGCCCCGCGGTAGCCCTTCTCCGGGGTCCGCTGACCGAGCAGCCCATTGAGCGAGAACTGTTCTCCCGGAGCGACATAGACGCCGTCGAGGGTGCCCGCCGCGAGCGTGATGTTGTGGGTCCGGTCGGGGTTGTAGGGGAAATGCGTCGTGAACGTCGAGATGACCCCCGTGGGGATGGTCGCCTTCGCCTGCGCCGTGGTGAACTTCGGGGCGGCGACCTTGGAGGTGACATCGGCCGACCGGGAGTCCGAGGTGATGGCTGCCTTGACCGCCACCACCGCCGACGGCCCGTCGACGTCGAGCCCGTCCTCGGACGGGACCACCTGGAAAGAACCCTCGGTGGAGGTCACGCTCGCATCCTTGCCCGCCCGGAGCACTCCGGCCTTCAGCCCGGCGCTACGGACCGCGGCGACCAACGCCTTGGTGTCATAGGTCCCCACCACGGCGCCGTCCTTCGCCGGGAAGGTCACCGTCTTGGCGATGGCGTCGGCGGTGACGTCGAAGGCCTTGCCGCCGACGGAGAGCGTGATCGGCCCGGCGAGGACCTTGTCGGCGACCCCGCTCTTGACCGCGGCGACCTCGGCGTCGGTGATCGCCGGCGCGGTCGACGACGTCACACCGGTGATCCGGGCCTGACGCATCCAGCCGGCCGCGACGGCGTCCGTGGTCTTCGGGACGTCGACCGCCACGCCGTATGCCGCGGGCGTCGTGACGACCTTGCCGTCCGTGATGGCGATGGTCGCGTCCGTCGGCGCCGTGTCGATGCCGGAGGCCTGGCCGCGCAGGGCGGCGGCCACGCCCTCCTTGGCGATCGTCAGGCTCGCGTCGCGGGTCACATTCCCCCGCAGCTTGGCCAGGAGGTCGGCCGGGTTCAGCGTGAACCCGGTGAGCCCGTCCACCGACCCGGCGTAGTCGACGGAGAGTCCGGCGGCCTTCGGGTCGAGCGTGACCTGCTTGGTCCCGAAGGCGACCGGCACGGGGGCGGCGGCCTTGGCCGTCAGGGCGCCGCGCAGCTTCGCCTCCGCCGCTGCGCGGTCGAGCCCACCGAGGTCGACTCCGGCGATCGTCGTGTGGGCCGGGGTGTTCCCGGCCGTCGCCGCGGCCGTGGCGACGTAGCCTCCGGCGCCGAGGACGGCCAGCCAGCCGACCACCCACGGCCAGCGTTTGCGGCGGCGGGGCGTCGGTCTCGGGACGGGTCGTGCGTCGGTCATGCCAAGCTCCCAAAGCGATTGCGGTAGTAGATGAGTGCGGCGTCGGGGTCGTCGGCGAGGGTGATCGCGAGAACCTCGGCAACGACGAGCGAGTGGTCCCCGGCGGGATAGACGGCCCAGGTGGCGCAGTCGAGCGTCGCGAGGCTCTCGTCGAGGAGGACGACCCCGGAGGGGGCGCGGTGCACCGGCACCCGGTCGAGCTGGCCGATGATCGGGCGGCCCGGCGTGGCGAGCCAGTCGGCGTGCGCGCGCTGGGCTGCGGTGAGCAGGCTGATGCCGAGAATCCCCGACTCGACGACGGCATCGTGGAACCGGGCGGCCACCTCGATCGAGGCGAGGACCAGCGGCGGGTCGAGCGAGACCGAACACACCGCGCTCGCCGTCATCGCGTGATCGTGGCTGCCGAGCCGGGTGGAGAGCACGGTGACTCCGCCGGCCAGCCGGGACATCGCCCGCCGGAAGTCGGTCTGCACGGGGGTCACCGGTCCGCCTCCGGCCGCCGCAGCAGCCCGGTCCGCGGGTCCAGCACCGCCCACGCCTCCCGTCCGGGCAGTCGCTGGGCGATGTCGTTCGACAGCGCGAACCACCCGTCGTGGACGGTCACCTGGGTCGCGTGCGCCCGCAACGCGGCCGCCTGACGCGCGCATGCGGTCGCCGACTCGTGGACCACGGCGGTGAGGTCGTCGGGGAGGACGGACTCGGCATACGGCTCCTCCGGCGACGGTATGCCGATCCCCTCCTCCCGCACCTGGCTCGCCACCCACGCGCGATCCTCGCGCGCCCACGCCGCGGGGGTGAACACGGCATACGTCTGCGGCGGGGTGGCCATGGTCGCGACCGCCGCGCAGGTCAGGCGGTGGGTCTGGATGTGGTCGGGGTGGGCGTAGCCGCCGCGGTTCTCGTAGGTGACCACGATGTCCGGCGCCACCGCGTTGAGGACCTCCCGGATCAGGCCGATCGCCTCGGCCGGATCGGCGTTGACGAAGGCGTCGGGTCGAGCCGCGCTCGGCGACCCGGCCATCCCCGAGTCGCGATAACGGCTCAGCCGCGTGCCGTTCGCCCCGAGCACGTGTCCCCGGGCCCCGAGCGCCTCCAACGCGGCCCGCAACTCACCGATTCGATACTCCCCCAACACATCGTCGTGATCGGCGTCGAGGTGCACCAGCTCGGGCGGGATCACCTCACCCTGCTCCCCCAGGGTGGCTGTCAGGACGTGCACCTCGTGCCCGGCCTCCGCGAGCGCGGCGATCGAGAGCCCGGTCGCGATCGACTCGTCGTCCGGGTGCGCGTGCACGAACAGGGCCCGCATGGGTCAGGAGTTCCGGACCCGGGCCGCGGCGCGGGCCCGCAGCGTCTGGTCGAGTTCGACCTTGCGGATCCGCACGGCCTCCGGCGTCACCTCGACGCACTCGTCCTCGCGGCAGAACTCGAGGCTCTGTTCCAACGACAACCGGCGCGGCGGGACGAGCCGCTCGAGGACCTCGGCGGTCGAGGACCGGACGTTGGTGAGCTTCTTCTCCTTGGTGATGTTGACGTCCATGTCGTCGGCGCGCGAGTTCTCGCCGACGATCATCCCCTCATAGACCTCGGTCGCCGGCTCGACGAGCAGCGTCCCGCGTTCCTGGAGGTTGAACATCGCGTATGACGTGGCCAGGCCCGACCGGTCGGCCACCAGCGAGCCGGTCATCCGGGTCGTGATCGTCCC
>JBDIAJ010000029.1:0-32294 GCA_039812345.1 Nostocoides sp.
CCGGTCTCCTCGGCGACCTCCCGCAGGCCGGTCGCGAGCAGGGTCCGGGCCGCCTCCTCCGGGTCACCCCCCACCATCTCGTATGCCGATTCCGCCCACCCCGACACCTGTTCACCGATGAGGCCGCTCGCCAGGGCGCTCCCCGCCCCGGTCGCGCGGTCGCGCGCGTCCACGCGCCCGCCGGGGAAGACGAGCGCGCCGGGCGCGAAGTCCATCGTCGCGACCCGGTGTTGGACGAACGCCTCGATCCCGTCGGGCCCGTCCCGGACCGGGATGACGCTGACCGCCGGGATGGGCGTCGGGGTGTCGGCGACCTCGCGGACCATCTCGACCCGCCGGTCCGCGACCTCCGCGACCGCTCGCGTCCCGCTGACCCGGAAGCCGTGCGCGGCATACCACGGGGCGTTGAACGGGACCTCGGCGAAGGTGTCGAGGTGGAGCGCGCCGTGGCCCTGATCGAGCGCCACCCCCAACGCCGCCCGCAGGAGCATCGCGCCCACACCCCGTCGCCCGGCGTCCGGGTGCACCGAGATCTGGGCCAGTTCGGCCCCGCCGCCCGCGCGCGCGACGACGTGCGCGAACCCGACCACCGGCTGGCCCACGACGAGGACCACTCCCCGGGCCGCGATCCGCTCCGCCCCGGTCGGCGTGGCGCCGAAGCCCCTCATATCCACCAGCCCCCGGAACCGCACGTCCCCCGCGTCCTCGATCCCCGCGACCAGGCCGAGGTCGGTGGCATCGGCCACGCGCACCGACGTCACCCGCAGCCGCGCACCCGTCACCAGCTCAGGATACGAAGTCCCATGGGTTCACCAACGCGATGCCCAGCCCCCGACGTCGCGGGTGTTCCGGGTCGCGAGGGTCATCCCGGCGGCGAGACAACAGGCCGCGATCGCCGCGTCCAGCCCCGAAATGGGCCGCCCCATGAGGCGGCGGACCTCGCCGACCTGGGCGTACTCGACCGCGGCGGTGTCGTCGAAGGGAATGCCCGGACTCGCTACGGATTCGAGGAGTCCCTCGACTCGCCGGGCGAGTGACTCGCGTCGACGGCCGGAAGGAAGGCGCAGGATGCCGGCAAGCAATTCGGCTCGAACGATGCTGGGAATCGCGACCTCGGCCAACGCCAAGGTGTCCGACCAGTGGACGACCGCGGGGTCGGCGGGCTGGCGGATCAACTCCGACACGACGTTCGTGTCGAGGGCGATCATTCGAGCGGCGCAGCGCGGGCCGGCTCGACGCGTGGCGGAGTCTCGAGGTCCACGCCGCCCGTCTCCTCGCGGAAGCGCCGCATGACCTCACCGAGCGTCACCCGAGGTCGAACTCCGGGCGACGTGGCGTCGCCGAGAATCGCTCGAGCCTCCGCCTCCATGGACCGGCCGTGCAGCGCCGCCTGGCGGCGGAGGCGCTCGTGGACCTCAGCGTCGAGGCGACGAATCGTCAACGTTGCCACCTGACCACCTCCGATGACGGCAATGCCAGACCGCACCCCAGGGCACCAGGGGCGGCGCCGAGCATCGCTCGGACCTCAGCCGAGGGTGGGCTTGACCTGCGCCAATCGCCCCAGCAACCCGTTGACGAACTTCGGCGACTCGTCGGTCGACAGGTCGGTCGCCAACGCCACGGCCTCGCTGATCGCCACCGCCTCGGGGACGTCCGCGCCATACAGCACCTCGAACGCACCGACCCGCAGGATCGCCCGGTCCACCGCCGGCATCCGCTCCAGCGACCAGCCCTGCGAATAGGTCGTCAGCAACTCGTCGATATCGCGCCAGTGCCGCACGACCCCCTCGACGAGCGTCGCCGTGTAGGGGTTCAGCGGGGCGGGCGTCACCGGCGCCGCGAGCCGCTCGCGCAGCAGATCACCGACGTTGACGCCCCGCGCCTCCGCCTCGAAGAGCAGGTCGAGCGCGCGTTTGCGCGCCTTGGTCCGCGCCGACACGAGCGGATCGCGTCAGTTCACGCGGCCGAGGTAGGACCCGTCGCGGGTGTCCACCTTGACCTTCGTGCCGGTCTCGAGGAAGAGCGGCACCTGGATCTCCGCACCCGTCTCGAGCGTCGCCGGCTTGGTCCCGCCGGTCGACCGGTCGCCCTGCAACCCGGGCTCGGTGTAGCTGATCTCCAGCACGACCGAGGCCGGCAGCTCGATGTAGAGCACGGTGCCGTCGTTGCGCGCGACGATCGCGTCCTGGTTCTCGAGCATGTACTTCGCCGCGTCGCCGACGACCTCCGGGGTCACCGAGATCTGGTCGTAGCTGTCGGGGTCCATGAAGACGAAGTCGGTGCCGTCGTTGTAGAGGTACTGCATCGTCCGCTTGTCGACATTGGCCGTCTCGACCTTGACGCCGGCGTTGAACGTCTTGTCGACGACCTTGCCCGACATGACGTTCTTGAGCTTGGTGCGCACGAAGGCCGGCCCCTTGCCGGGCTTGACGTGCTGGAACTCCACCACGGTCCACAACTGGCCGTCGATATTGAGGACGAGGCCGTTCTTCAGGTCGTTCGTGGTCGCCACAGGTGGTTCGCTTTCGGTGCTCGCGGGGTCGCCGCGCTCGGGTGCGTATGCCGCTGGGCCGGGTCCGGCGCAGCCGTCACCGCCGCCGGCGCGGAGGGATCGGCGAGAATCCTACCGCCCCGGGCCCGACAGGCTCGTCCACAGGTCGACGCGGGCGCTGCGGCCGTCGGCCGAGAAAGACACCCCTCCCTCGCTGCGGAAGGACTGGGTGTCGGGTTCGATCCCCGGACCCCCCGAGTAGCTGAACTCGCCCTCGGTGCTCGTGAAGCGCATCGCCGGCAGGGTGGTTCCGTCCGCCTCATACGTGGTCTGGTAGGCCTGGACCGAGTCGATGACCGGGGCGCGCGTGACCCGCAGGGTGCCGAAGTCGTCGCGCAGCCACATCTCCATCGGGCAGCCTCTGATCGCCATCGACGGGCCCGTCGCGGCACACGCCCTCGCCTGAGCGGTCGCGTCCGCCTGGACCTTCTTCATCAGGGCGTCGGTGGCCTCGTACCAGACCTGGCCCGTCGGGCTGACGTCGGAGAGATCGTGCGTCCGGTTGTCGTCGACGGTCACATCCTTGGCCGCTGTGATCCACGGGCTGTCCACGCCGGTGACGTGATAGACCCCGGGATAGAGCATGAATCGGTGCTGCGGGAAGCCCTGCAGCCCCGACCCACTGACCGTGATGGTGGCCGTGCCGAGCCGCCCGGTCGGGATGCTCTCGATATTGGTCTCGATCACCACGGGCACGGCCAGGCCGTCGACCAGGCGCCAGTGCCGCAGGACGCCCCAGGTGTTCGGCAGGCGCTGGGCGTGCAGAGTCACCTGATTGGGCTGCCCGTCGACGGTGTATCGGACGTGGACGGTCGCGCTCTGACCGACCGTGGTCTCGTCCGCGTCATAGGAGGCGACCTCGACGACCGTCAGCCGCCGGACGGCGCCGCCGACAACGCCGTCGGTGAGCAGCGTCGGGTCGAGGGTGGCGCCCGACTTCGGCGTGGGTGCGACGATGGCGCCGGCGGCCGCGGCCCGCCCGGCGGCGAGGTGCTCGGCATACGTCCGGACGAGGGCCTCGGGTCCGTTGCTGGTGTTGCGGTGTCCGACGGACCAGGCGGCGACGGCGACGCCCCCGATGACGGCGACGACGGCGATCAGCCAGCCGAGGACGACCCGTCGGCGGCGTGGCGGCGGGACCTCCCGCCAGGTCGTGTTCTCCCCCATGGCCGCAGCAGGCTACCCGCTCGGCGAGCGGTTGAGCGTCACTGGGGCGGATAGGGCTCGGCCCAGGTCTGGATCCGGATCACCTCGCCGGCGTCGGGTGACAGCAGCACCCCGGCGTTGAGCGCGAACCCCGTCTCACCCGCCGGTATGCCGCCCGCGCACGCGAACCGGCCCGGCCGCATCGCCATCACGGAGAGCAGGAGGCCCTGAGGATCGTGCGTCACCCACTGGGGGTCGGCGAAGATCCGCAGCTCCTACGCCGGCCGGGTGATCGTCACGACCCCACGATCACGCGTGGCGCGCAGCGCGCTCGGGCAACCGGCCGACATGGCGGCCCCGGCGGCCGCGCACGCCTGGACGGCCGCGGTGACGGCCCGGTCGACCCGGGTGCTCAGTGCCGGGGTCGCCATGAAGGTGATGCTCTGCGGAAGGACGGCCGAGGCACCGAGGCCCGGTGCCTGGACGACGGCGTCCGCGGCGAGCCACGGCGTGGCCGCGCCGCCGACCGGATAGGTGCCCGGATAGAGCAGCACCTGGTGGTCCGGGTCGGGACCGGGCGGCGCGGTCTCGGGCTGGACCGGGATCGGCGTCGCCCCGATCGTCAGCGGCAGGCTCGGGATGTTGCTGCGGACCGCCACCGGGGCGGCCAGGCCGTCGACCAGCCGCCACCGGGTGAAGACCAGGAACCGCCGGGACTTCACCAGGTGCAGGGACGCCGTATGCGTAGTCCCGACGCTCCCGTCGTCACCCACCAGCGTGTAGTCCACGGCGACGACCGCCTCGTCGGAGCCGGCCGGCGTGCGTTCGGTGACGCGGTCGAGCCGGATCGATCTGGTCGACGCGGCCAGGCCGGCATCGCCGAGCAGGGCCGGGACCACCCGGCCGAGCCGCACGTCCGGGGCGACCCGGTCGGTGGCCTCCTGCGCCCTCCCCTCGGCGAGGAGCGTGACGTAGCCGCGCACGACGCTCTCCGGGTCGTGCGCTCGGTCGCTGCGTTCGATGAGCCCGACCGCCGTCCAGATCAGGACGACGAGGGCAAGCAGCCCGGCGATGGCCCCAAGGTGGCGCCGCGCCGGGCGCGAGCGCGTCGTGGCGCCGCGCCCCGCAGCGTGCCCGGTCACTGCGATGCCAACTCGACCGTGGCCCGCTGGCCGTCTGCGGTGAAGACCACGCTGCCGGCCAAGGCGAACGTCTCCTCGCCCGGGTCGACCTTGGTGCCCCCGGTGTAGCTGAATTCGCCGGTGTTGTCCGACCGGAAGCGCCACATCGGCGCGGTGGTGCCGTCCGCCCGATACTCCGTCTGGACGGCGCCGAGCGAGGTGACCTGCGGCATCGTGACCACGCGCAGAGTTCCCCAGTCGTTGCGCAGCGCCATGTCCATCGGGCAGCGCTTGAAGGCCATCGCGGCCCCGGCCGCCGCACATGCCCGCACCTGGCTGTCGGCCTCAGCCTGCACCCGGGCCCACAGGGCATCGGTGGGCTCGTACCAGACCTGGCCGGTGGGGTTGGAGTCGGCGACGTAATGCGTCCGGTTGTCATCGACGGCGACATCCTCGGCGGCCCGGATCCAGGGGCTGTCGATGCCGGTGACGTGATAGACGCCGGGATAGAGCATGAACCGATGCTGGGGGAAACCCTGCAGTCCCGGCCCGCTGACCGTGATGCCGGCCGTCCCCAGCCGGCCGGTCGCAATGGTGTCGACATTGGTCTCGATGGTGACCGGCACGGACAGGTCCTCGATGAGTCGCCAGTGGCGCAGGACACCCCAGGTGTTCGGCAACCGCTCGACGCGCAGTTGGACCTGGTTGAGCTGGCCCCGCACGGTGTAGTCGATCCTGGCCGTGGCGCTCGCACCGACTCTCGTGTCATCGGCGTCGTAGACGTTGACGTCGGTGACCGTGATCCGCTCGACGGCCTCGCGCAGGACGGCGTCGCTGACCAGCGCCGGGTCGAGGGTGGCACCCGACTTGGCGACGGGCGCGACCATCGCGGCCGCGGCGGATGCGCGCCCGGCGGCGAGGTGCTCGGCATACGTGCGCGCCACGACGTCGGGGCCGGTGGCCGCGTTGCGGTGGCTGACCGCGACGGAGAGCGCGATGGGTGCGCCGAGCAGCACGAGAAGGGCGAGGAGCGGCCACAGCAGGCCGCTACCTTTTCCCCCGGACGCGCCGCGCCCGGCCAGGCCGGGCGGCCCGGGCGAGGGGATTGCGGCCGATTCCGGGGCCATCGAGGTGTCGGAGGCGCTCATGGGGTTCCGACGTTATCGCGGCCGAGAGGGGCTCGACGGGCGCAAGATACGGAAGAATGGCGCGCCATGACGAAGCGGCTGACGCCCATGGACGCGATGTTCCTGTATGGCGAGACCCCCGACACGATGATGCACGTCGCCGGGCTCATGCCCTTCTCGATGCCCCCGGACGCCGGCCCCGACTTCCTGCGCAACCTGTTCGACGAGATGCGCACCGAGTGGGTCGTCCAACGGCCGTGGAACACCAAGCTCAAGACGCCCGGATTCCTCCTCAACCCCCTGCACCAGTGGGTCGAGGACCCGGACTTCGATCTCGACTACCACGTGCGCCGTTCGGCGCTGCCGGCCCCCGGCGACGAGCGCGAGCTCGGCATCCTCGTCTCGCGGCTGCACTCGCATCCGATCGACCTGACCCGCCCACCGTGGGAGCTGCACCTCATCGAGGGCCTGGAGAACAACCGGTTCGCGATCTACGTCAAGTTCCACCACGCGCTCGTCGACGGCTACAGCGCGATCCAGCTGCTCAACCGGTCGATGTCGACCGACCCCGAGTCGCGGTCGGAGAAGATGTTCTTCGCCACCCCGCCCGCCACCCGCGAGAAGCCCGTCGCGGACGCCTCGTCACCCATCGCCGATGTCGGTATGGTGCTCGGCCGCGCCCTCGCCGTGACGAAGTCGGTCCCCGACCTGGCGAAGTCGCTGGTCAAACTCCAGCTCCGCCGGGACGGCGACTTCAAGCATCTGATCAGTTCGTATGAGGCGCCGCACTCGGTGCTCAACTCCAAGATCGGCCGGAACCGGCGGTTCGCGACCCAGCAGTACGACCTCAACCGGCTCAGCGCGGCCGCCAAGGCGGGCGGGGCCACCCTCAACGACGTCGTTCTCGCGATCTGCGGGGGCGGGCTGCGCCGGTTCCTCTCGGAGATGGGCCAGCTCGGCGACAAGCCACTGGTCGCCTTCCTGCCGGTCAATGTCCGGCCCAAGGGGGACGTCGGCGGCGGCAACGCGGTCGGAGCGATCCTCTCGACGATGGGCACGGACATCGAGGACCCGGTGCGCCGCCTCGAGGCGATCGCCCGCTCGACCCGTCAGGCGAAGGCGCAGCTGGTCAAGCTGCCCCAGGAGTCGATCCTCGCCTACAGCGGCCTGCTCATGGCCCCGGCGGCGACCCAGGTGCTCGCGGCGATGACCGGTATCCGGACCCCGATGCCGTTCACCTTCAACCTCTGCGTGTCCAATGTGCCCGGTCCCCGACACGTGATGTATTTCCGGGGTGCCCGTCTGGAGGCCGACTACCCGGTCTCGATCCCGATCCACGGGATGGCGCTCAACATCACCTGTCAGAGTTACGGCGGGACGTTGTGTTTCGGGTTCGTCGGAGACCGGGACGCCCTCCCCAGCCTGCAGCGGCTCGCGGTCTACACCGGCGAGGAACTCGCCCGCCTCGAGGCCGGCCTCGGCCTCGGCGGCGCGGAATCGGTCACGCCGATCCCGACCCCCAAGCCGAAGAGCGGGGCCAGGCGCGCCGCGGTGAGCAAGACCACCCCGCGGAAACGATCGCCGCGCAGCTCGGCGGGCTGAATCCGGCCCGCACCCATGCCGTGAGGAGCACACTGGGCCCATGAAGCCCAAAGTCGTGCTCACCACTGTCGCCGCGGGTCTCGCCGGGGTCGTCGCCCACGACGTGACCCAGAAGAAGCACAGCCTCATGCGCAACTTCCCGATCATCGGCCACGCCCGCTTCGCCCTGGAGACGATCGGGCCGGAGTTGCGTCAGTACATCGTCACGGGCAACGACGAAGAGCGGCCGTTCAACCGGGATCAGCGCTCGTGGATCTACGCGAGCTCCAAGATGCAGAACAACTACACCGGGTTCGGGACCGACAACGACATCGAGGGCGACGAGTACATCATCTTCAAGCACCACACCTTCTCGGATGTGGCGCCCCCCGCGTCGCCGCACGCCGCCGACCAGGTGTGGCTGCCCTGCGCGAAGGTCCTCGGCGGGCCGCGGGGCCGGCGGGACGCCTTCCGCCCCGACTCGATCGTCAACATCTCGGCGATGAGCTTCGGGTCGTTGTCCGGCAATGCGATCGCCGCGCTCAACGGTGGCGCCAAACGGGCCGGGTGCCTGCACAACACCGGCGAGGGCGGCCTGTCCAGCCACCACCGGCAGGGCGGCGATCTCATCCTCCAGATCGGCACCGCGTATTTCGGCTGCCGCGACGATCAGGGGCACTTCGATCTCGACAAGCTCGTCCGCGTCGTGGAGTCGGCACCGGTCAAGGCGATCGAGATCAAGTTGAGCCAGGGCGCCAAACCCGGCCTCGGCGGGATGCTCCCGGCGGCGAAGATCACGCCCGAGATCGCGCAGATCCGCGGCATACCGATGGGCAAGGACTGCGCGAGCCCGTCCCGGCACGCCGAGTTCCACGACGTCGACAGCATGCTCGACTTCGTCGAGCGGATCGCGCAGGCGACCGGCAAACCGGTCGGGATCAAGTCGGCCATCGGCGATCTGACGTTCTGGGAGAAGCTCGTCCAGGACATGCAGACCCGCACGCGGGGCGTGGACTTCGTCACCATCGACGGCGGGGAGGGCGGCACCGGCGCGGCGCCACTCGTCTTCACCGATGCCGTCGCCCTGCCGTTCCGGGTCGGTTTCGCGCGGGTCTACTCGTTGTTCGCGCAGGCCGGCCTGCAGGACGACCTCGTCTTCATCGGATCGGGAAAGCTCGGCCTGCCCGACAACGCGCTCGTCGCGTTCGCCCTCGGTGCCGACATGGTCAACATCGCCCGCGAGGCGATGCTCTCGATCGGCTGCATCCAGTCGCAGAAGTGCCACACCGACCACTGCCCCACCGGGGTCGCGACGCAGAACCCGTGGCTCTCCCACGGGCTCGACCCGACGCTGAAGTCCGAGCGGTTGGCGAACTACATCCGCACCCTCCGCCGTGACCTGCTCAAGGTGTCGGAGGCGTGCGGGGTCTGGCACCCGGCCCTGCTGGACGCCGACGATGTCGAGGTCATGGACGGCAACCGTCGCGGGACGCCGCTGCGGCAGGTCTACGGCTACGAGCCGATGTGGGGCCGGGTCGGCCCGAAGCTGCGCGACGACATCGTCGCGCTGATGTCCCGGACGGCACCCTCCGGAGCGACGCCCTAGCTAGCCCACGGCAGGGGCGAGGGCGGCGTAGGCCGCGTGCAACAGCTCCGGTGACGGCCCGACCAGGCGGGTGGGCCGGGCCAGCCCCTCCAGGACGACGAAGCGCAGCGTCGACCCGCGGGTCTTCTTGTCGCGGCCCATGGCGGCGAGGAGGTCATCGAGGGGCGCCTCGGCATACGTCGTGGGCAGGCCGACGAGGGTGAGGACGTCCCGATGCCGTTGCCACAGAGCGGAATCGATCAACCCGGAACGGTGTGCCAACTCGGCCGCGAACACCATCCCCACGGCGACCGCGTCGCCGTGACGCATGGCATATCCACTGTGCTGCTCGATCGCGTGCCCCAGCGTATGGCCGTAATTGAGGATCTCCCGCAGCCCGGACTCGCGCAGATCCTGCGCGACGACACCCGCCTTCATCGCCACCGCGCGCTCGATCAACTCGACCGTATGCCGCCCGACCCCCCGCGCGGACGCCGGGTCCGCCTCGATCAGCTCGAGGATGCGCGGGTCGGCGATGAACCCGGCCTTGACGACCTCGGCCATGCCGGCGACGACATCGCGCTCGGGCAGGGTCGCGAGGACGTCGATGTCGCAGACGACGCCGAGCGGTTCGTAGAACGCGCCGACGAGGTTCTTGCCCTCCGCGGTGTTGATCCCGGTCTTGCCGCCGACCGCCGCGTCGACCATCGCCAGCACGGTGGTCGGGACATTGATGAAGGGCACGCCGCGCAGCCACGCCGCGGCGACCCATCCGGCGAGATCGGTCACCGTGCCCCCGCCGACCGCGACGACGACATCGGTCCTGGTGAACGCCTCCCGGCCCAGAACCTCCCACAGCCCGGCCGCGACGGTGATCGTCTTGGCCGCCTCCGCGTCGGGCACGATGCCGTCGACGACGCTCAGGCCGCGCTCGACCAGGGCCCGCCGCACCGGCTCCACCGCAGCGGGGAGCGCCCCGTTGTGCACCAGCAACGCCTTGCGCGCCGTCTCGGACACCAGCGCCGCCGCGTCGCCCAGGGTGCCCCGCCCGATCACGACGTCGTATGCCGTGCCCACGGCCACGCGCGCCAGCGTCTGTCCGCTCGATGCCCCGGACGGGTCCCCTCGACGCGGGTTCGCGTCCGTCATCGCGTCCGCCCGTTCGGGTCGAGGAGGGCCGCGATCTCGGCGGCGATGTCCTCCGGGGTCCGGCCGGCGGTGTCGACGCGATGGGTGGCCAGGCGTTCATACGTCGGACGGCGCTCGGTCATCAACGCCACCCAGCGGGCCCGCGGATTGATCGCGAGCAGGGGTCGGCTGCGGTCGAAGCCGATCCGTTTGGCGGCGTCGGCGATCCCGACGTCGAGGAGGACGACGACGCGGTCGGCCAGGGCGTCCTGGATGTCCGCGTCGAGGGGGGCGCCGCCGCCGAGCGAGACGACCCCGTCGTGGGCCGCCACGGCATGGAGGACGACCGCCCGCTCGACGTCCCGGAAGTACGGCTCGCCCGACTCGAGGAAGATGTCGGCGATCGCCCGCCGCTCGACCTCCTCGATCTGGTCGTCGGTGTCGTGGAAGCTCACCCCGAGCAGGTCGGCCAGGGCCGCGCCGACGGTCGACTTGCCGGACCCGGGCGGACCGATCAGCACCGCGACCGGTTTCACCATGAGCGCATCCCCTCCGGGATGGCGGCGAGATAGCCCGCGAAGTTGCGCCGGGTCTCACCGACCGAGTCCCCGCCGAACTTCTCCAGGCACGCCTCGGCGAGGACCAGTGCGACCATCGCCTCGGCGACGACCCCCGCGGCCGGGACCGCACACACATCCGAACGCTGGTGGATCGCCTTCGCCTCGGCCTGCGGGTCGGCGACGTCGACGGTGTCCAGCGATCGGGGCACGGTCGAGATCGGCTTCATCGCCGCCCGGACCCGCAGGATGCCGCCGCTGGACATGCCCCCCTCGGTGCCGCCGGCCCGACCGGTCCGGCGCCGGATGACGCCGTCGCCGTCGCGTTCCATCTCGTCGTGCGCCTCCGACCCGCGCCGCCGGGCGGTCGCGAAGCCGTCGCCGACCTCGACCCCCTTGATCGCCTGGATACCCATGAGCGCGCCGGCGAGCCGGGCGTCGAGACGCCGATCCCAGTGGACGTGCGAGCCGAGGCCGGGGGGCACGGCATACGCGATGACCTCGACGACGCCGCCGAGGGTGTCGCCGTCCTTCTTCGCGGCCTCGACCTCGGCGATCATCGCCGCCGACCCCGCCGCGTCCAGCGTCCGCACCGGGTCGGCGTCGAGCGCGTCCACGTCGTCCGCTGTCGGCAGCACCGCACCGTCGGCGACCGACGCCGTCCCGATCGCGATCGTGTGGGAGACGAGCCGGATCCCGTATGCCTGCGCCAACAACCGCGCCGCCACCTCACCGAGCGCGACCCGCGCCGCAGTCTCCCGGGCCGAGGCCCGCTCGAGGATCGGGCGGGCGTCCTCGAAGGCGTACTTCTGCATCCCGACGAGGTCGGCGTGCCCCGGGCGCGGGCGGGTGAGCGGCCGATTGCGGCCGATCTCCTGAGGCGCGTTGACGTCGTCGGACGCGGCGTAGGCGTCCTCACTGACCGGGTCGGCCGACATCACCGTCTGCCACTTCGGCCACTCACTGTTGCCGATCATGATCGCGACCGGCGAGCCGATGGTCAGGCCGTGCCGGACCCCGCCGAGGAAGGTCACGGCATCCTGCTCGAAGGCCATCCGCGCCCCGCGGCCGAAGCCGAGCCGTCGCCGCGCCAACGCGGCCTGCACGTCAGCCGTCGTCACCGCGATCCCCGCCGGGAACCCCTCGATCGTCGCCACGAGCGCCTGCCCGTGCGACTCCCCCGCGGTCAGCCAACGCACCATGCCCGGCATCCTCGCATGCAGGCCAGAACGGGCCCGCGAGCGTCCACAGCGCGCCGCAACAGCGGGCCACTCGACGACCCTGAACCGGCCACTCGACGACCCTGAACCGGCCACTCGACGAGGCTGAACCGGCCACTCTGGACGGTCGAATCACCCCACCGCGCGCCTGGTCAGCTCGGACCAGCCCGCGTCGAGGAGCATGACCGGGTCGGGACGCATGCCCGTCATCAGGTCCACCTGCTCGACCGCCTGAAGCACGAGCATGTCCAGTCCGCTGACGACGGCGGCGCCGGCGGCCTCGGCCGCACGCGCGAGCGGGGTCGGCCAGTCGGCATAGACGACGTCCAGCAGGCGTGTCCCGGACAGATCGGCCCCGCTCGCGGTCAGCGCCTCGGCTGCGGCCAGCGCGCCCGCGGTGGGCAGCGTCGAGACCACCAGCTCCGCGGCAGCGGTCGGCCAGTCGGCCAGCGGGATGACCCTGAGGTCGAGGTCGAGACTCTGCGCTAGCCCCGACACCGCCCGCCGGGCCTTCTCCCCGTCGCGTGCCGCGACCGTCAGCGTGCCGACCCGCAGCCCCGCCAGCGCGACCAGCGCCGACCGCGCCGTCGCCCCCGCCCCGAGGATCAGCCCATGAGCTGGAGACGCGATCGCCCCCACCTGCGCGCGGCCGCGCAGCGCCCCCACGATCCCGGCGATATCGGTGTTGTCCGCGTCCCAGCCACCGTCGGCACGCCGGACGAGCGTGTTGATCGCGCCCGCCGATCGGGCGCGGTCGGTGACCGTCGTCGCGACCGTGAACGCGACCTCCTTGAGCGGCATCGTCAGCGACAGCCCGCGCACGTCCGCGCCCAACCCGGCCACGAACGCGGCGAAGGCCGCCTCGTCGACCTCAGCCGCGGCATACGTCCAGTCGGCCAGCCCGAGCGAGGCGTATGCCGCCCGGTGCAGCACCGGGGACAGCGAATGCCCGATGGGCGAACCCAGGACCAGGGCCTGCGGCATCGGCGTCAGGACTCCGTCAGCACTTGGCCTTCGGATTGGCCGTGCACCACGCCTGGAACTCCTTTTGATCGATGAGGAACTGCGCATAGGTCGTCGAGAACTTCGTCTCGCCGGTGTCGGGGTTGACGGTCACGAAGTAGAGCCAGTCGCCCGTCGCCGGGTGGACGGCCGCGTCGATCGAATCTTGCCCGGGGTTGGAGATCGGGCCCGGGGGCAGGCCCTTGTGGGCGCGGGTGTTGTAGGGGTTGGACGCGTTGTCGATCTCCGCCTGGGTGGGCGCCACGGCCCGGCGCTTGGCGCCATAGGAGATGGTGGCATCGGACTGCAGGAACCCGGCGGTCTCCCCGGTGGGCTCGTCCAGTCGGTTCCAGAAGACGCGCGACACCTTGGGCCGGTCGGTCGAGGAACCGGCCTCGGCCTCGATGATCGAGGCCATGGTCAGGGTCTCCTCCCACTTGGCCTTGGGGATCCCCTCCTTGGTCATCACCGAGACGGCCTGCTTGACCATGGTCTTCAACTGATCGGCCGCCGTGGACTTCTTGTCGAACTCATAGGTCGAGGGGAACAACCAACCCTCGACATCGCCCTTGGCCTCGGCGGGAAGGCCGAGCGCCTTGGTGTTCTTGGCGGCGGCCTGGTAGTCCTTGACCGGGATGCCGCTCGCCTTGGAGAGGATCGGATAGATCTCGCTCGCCCACAGGCCCTCGCGGATGGTCACCCGCTTGACGCTGCGGTGCGTCGGGTCGGAGAGATAGGCCAGCGCCTCCTTGGCCGACATCTCCTTCTGCATCGTGTAGCTGCCCGGCTGGATCGCCTTGGCCTGGTCGGGCGCGGCGCTGGAGGCGCTGATGAAGGCGCTCGTCGACTTGACGATGCCCGCCTTGACCAGGCCGGCGGCGATCTGGGAGCCGGTGGCGCCGTCCTCGACGACGAAGGTCACGTTGCCCGACCCGGGCCCGGGGTAGTCGTCGGTCGCGACGAACTTCTCGATCGCCGGCCCGATGACGTGGTAGGCGGCGAATCCGCCACCGACGAGGACGGCCAGGCTCACGACGAGCGCGGCGAAGCTCTGCATGGCGCGCCGGTTGGGCTCACCCGAACCGGAGCCGCCGGGCTGCCCCGTCCCGAAGATCTCCTCTTCGAGCTGCTGCCTCATCGTCACCCTTTCCGTCGCGGCCTGCGCCGTGTCGCTGTCGCCGGGAGACCCGGTGCGGACCCGGTCGCCCGCTCCGTGTCGAGGGCACTCTGGAGGATCAGCACCGCGGCCGCCTGGTCGACGACCCGTCGCTGACCCCGGCCGGAGACACCACTCGCCCGGAGTCCGCGGTGGGCGTCCACCGTGGTCAGCCGCTCGTCGACGAGCCGCACCGGCACGGGGGCGCACACGCGCGCAATCGATTGAGCATAACCGCGGGCGCCGACAGCCGCGGGACCCTCGCCGCCGTCCAGGGAACGTGGCAGCCCGACGACGATCTCGACGACGGCGAGGTCCCGGCTCAGGCGGGCGATCTCGGCGAGGTCGACCGCGTCGTCCCCCGACTCGTCCGGGTCGCGCGCCAGGGTCGCCACCGGATACGCCAGTATGCCGTCCCCATCGCACGCGGCCACGCCGACGCGGACGCTGCCGACGTCGATCCCGAGCCGCACGCCCGGGCGAATCGCCGCGCTCAGGAGGCCGCCGCCACGACCGCCGCCTCGACCGCCCGCAGCGCGTCCGGGATCCTCGCCGTGTCCTGACCGCCGCCCTGGGCGATGTCGTCCTTGCCGCCGCCACCACCGCCGAGCGCCTGCG
The DNA here is from genome assembly GCA_039812345.1 of Nostocoides sp. Lineage (GTDB taxonomy): Bacteria > Actinomycetota > Actinomycetes > Actinomycetales > Dermatophilaceae > Nostocoides_A. Next base: position 14,793 of record JBDIAJ010000029.1, read on the forward strand.
CCGCGACCCGCACCAGGGCGCCCGCCTTGAGGCCGCGCGCCCGGGCCGGCTCGTTCGTCGCGACGACGATGGCCGGCTTACCGCCGCCGTCGGTCGCGATCGCCACAACGACCGGCCGCTCGGTGCCGAGCTTGCCGCGGGTGTCGAGGGCCATCGTCCGTGCGTCGTCCCCGGTCGCACCCGCCGCGTGGTGGCCGACGAAGGTGACCCCGCCGACGTCGCGCGCCGCATCGGTCAGCGACCCCGCCGCGGCCCGCAACGCCTCGCCGCGCAGCTTCTCGATCTCGCGTTCCGACTCCCGGATCCGGGCGAGCAGCCCGGAGATCCGCTCCGGCAGTTCCTCGGGACGCGCCTTGATCATCTCGGTGAGCTGGCCGACGATCGCGTGCTCGCGGGCGAGGAAGGCGTGCGCGTCGGTGCCGACGAGGGCCTCGACGCGGCGCACCCCCGACCCGATCGAGGACTCGCCGAGCAGCGTGACCGTCCCGAGCTGGGTGGTCCGCTCCGCATGCGTGCCGCCGCACAGTTCGCTGGTCCAGTCGCCGACCGAGATGACCCGGACGGCGTCGCCGTACTTCTCCCCGAAGAGCGCCATCGCCCCGGTCTCGCGCGCCTGCGCCTGGGTCATGACCTCCGCGCGGACCGCGAGATCCTCCAGGAGCATGGCGTTGACCCGCGCCTCGACGTCGCGCAGCACCGACACCGGCACCGCCGCGCCCGCGTTGAAGTCGAATCGGAAGCGGCCCGGCGCGTTCTCCGAACCCGCCTGGGTGGCGGTCTCCCCCAACGCCTCCCGGATCGCCTTGTGGACCATGTGGGTCGCCGTGTGGGCGCGCGAGATCGCCCGGCGCCGCCCGGTGTCGACGCTCGCCTCGGCCAGCGCGCCGAGCGCGATCTCGCCGTCGAGGACCCGCGCCCGGTGGACGATGAGGCCGGTGATCGGCTTCTGGACGTCACGCACCTCGACGATCGCTCCATTGTCGAGGACGATCCGGCCCGCGTCCGCGAGCTGGCCGCCGCCCTCGGCATAGAAGGGCGTCCGGTCGAGGACGAGTTCGATCTCGTCACCCGCCCGCGCCGCGTCGACCGGAGTGCCGGCCGCGAGGATGCCGCGCACGCGGCCCTCACCGCTGACCTCGGTGTATCCGGTGAACTCGACCTCGTGCCCGATCGCGTCCGCGATCTGCCGGTATGCCGTGGTGTCGCCGTGCCCGGACTTCTTCGCCTTCGCATCGGCCCGCGCCCGCTGCCGCTGCTCCTGCATCAGCCGGGTGAAGCCCTCGCGGTCGACCTGCAGCCCCTGCTCCTGCGCCATCTCGAGGGTCAGGTCGATCGGGAAGCCGTAGGTGTCGTGGAGGGCGAACGCGTCCTCGCCGGACAGGGTCGCCGCGCCGGCGTCCTTGGTGCGCGCCACCGCGACGTCGAGGATGGTCGTGCCCGAGGCGAGCGTTCGGCGGAAGGCCTCCTCCTCGGCATACGCGATCTGGCTGATCCGGCCGAAGCCGGTCTCCAGCTCGGGATAGGACAGCTTCATCTTCGCCAGCGAGACCGGGAGCAGCTCGGGCAGGCAGGGGTCGGCATACCCGAGCAGGCGCATCGAGCGGACCGCGCGGCGCAGCATCCGGCGCAGGACATAGCCGCGGCCCTCGTTGCCGGGGGTGACGCCGTCGCCGATCAGCATCAGCGCGGAGCGGACATGGTCGGCGACGACGCGCAGACGGACGTCGTCGGGGTGGGAGCTGCCCGCGGAGTGACCCGAGTGCGCGCCATAGACCTTGCCGGTCATCTCCGCCGCCCGGGTGAGCACCGGCTTGACCTCATCGATCTCATAGAGGTTGTCGACGCCCTGCAGCAGCGAGGCGATCCGCTCCAGGCCCATGCCGGTGTCGATGTTCTTCTTCGGCAGCGGCGCCTCGATGTCGAAGTCGACCTTGGAGCGCACCGCCGAGAGAGACTCCTGCATGAAGACGAGGTTCCAGAACTCGAGGAACCGGTCCTCATCAACCGCCGGCCCGCCCTCGGGGCCGTACTCGGGACCGCGGTCGTAGTAGATCTCGCTGCACGGGCCGCCGGGCCCGGGTACGCCCATGTGCCAGTAGTTGTCGGCGAGCCCGCGGCGCACGATCCGCTCCATCGGGATGCCGGTCAGCTCACGCCACAGGCCGATCGCCTCGTCGTCGTTGTCGAGCACCGTCACCCAGAGCCGCTCCGGGTCGAGACCGAAGCCGCCGTCCGCCACGCTCGAGGTGACCAACTCCCAGGCCAGCTCGATCGCGCCACCCTTGAAATAATCGCCGAAGGAGAAGTTGCCGTTCATCTGGAAGAACGTGCCGTGCCGGGAGGTCTTGCCGACCTCCTCGATGTCCTGGGTGCGCACGCACTTCTGCACGCTCGTCGCGCGCGGCGCGGGCGGGGTCTCCTGGCCGAGGAAATAGGGCTTGAACGGCACCATCCCCGCGTTGACGAACAGCAGGTTCGGGTCGTCGTGGATCAACGGGGCCGAGGGCACCACGAGATGGCCGTTGCGCTCGAAGAAGGACAGCCAGCGGCGGCGGATCTCTGCGGTTTCCATGGGACGTCAGCACTCATCTCGACGGGTCGATCGGGGACGGTCAAGTCTATGTGGCGCGGTCAGGTCGATTCCCGTGGTTTCTCGTCGTCGCGGACGCCGGCCCCCGGCCGCGTGCGCAGCGGCGCCCTGGCGACGCGCGCGGACGCCAGTCGCCTTACCGAGGCCGGGTGAATGCTCAGATGCCGTCGCCGGCGTCGACGCGGCGCGGGTCCGGTCCGGCCGGGTCGAGCAGCAGCGCCCGGGCCTGGTCCGCGGTCAACGGCGCCTCCGTGGCCGTATGCCGCGGGCTCGCCACGGGCGCCCGCCCGTCGCCGCTGCTGCGGGGCGCCTGGGCGCCGACGTCGAGGCCGAGCGCGTCGCGCAGGTCCCGCTCCCGTTCGGTCATCCCGGCACGGACGGTCCCGGCGAAGGCGGCGAGACCGGCGACCGGATCGTCACGGTCGTAGGCACGGCCGACGCGGTACGCGGCATACGCACAGCCGGCGACGACGGCCGCACCGGCGGCGAGCAACAGGCGGCGGCGCATCGTCACTCCTTGCGGGCGTGCTTGCCGAGGGCGGCCCCGTCCTTGACGCCGCCGAGGGCGGTGCGCACGCCATAGGAGAAGGCGGCGACCTTGACCAGCGGCTGACCGACGGTCGCCGCGAACAGACTGGTCAAGGCGGTCGCATTCGTCGTCATCGCCCCGACATTGCCGGTGATGGCGTCGACCCGGGCGAGTTGGTCGTTGGTCAGGCTCACCGTGTCGGTGAGCTTGACCAGGGTCGGCTGGACGTTCTCCGTCGTCGTCCGCAGCGACACCTGCGTCTCGTCGAGGATCTTGCCGGCCTTGCCGACGAGCGAGCCGATCCGGAAGACGAGATAGGAGATGGCCAGGGCGATGACGAGCAGCGCGATGTCGCCGAGCGACACGTCCGAGAACATGGGCTCGACCCTATCCTCAGTCCGCCGCCACGAACACGCAGAACGGGTGCCCGGCCGGGTCGGCGAAGACGACGAGCGGCTCCTGCGGATCGTCGCTGCGGTCGTAGAGTTCCAGGCCACCGAGCTGGAGGATGCGCACCCGGGCGGCCGCGAGGGACTCGAGGTCGGGCACCGTCGTGTCGAGGTGGAGTTGCTGCGGCACGCTCTGGTCCGGCCAGGTCGCGCGCGGCTGCACCGGCACCGCCTGGAAGGCCAGCCCGAGCCCGTCGCCGCGCAGGACGAGCCAGTCGGCGCCGAGGGGGTCCGGCTCACCGGCCGCGGGCGGCTCGTCCCCCGGGCGATAGGCGAGCCCGGGGAAGACCGCCCGATAGAACTCGGCGAGCACCCGCGGTGACTCGCAGTCGAGGACGACCTGTCGGATGCAGGGTGGGGTCGGCATACGGAACGGCCTGCGTCAGAACGGCGATCCGGTGACGAACACCGGCGTCCGGACGCCGACGCCGACGTACTTGTACATCCAGTCGGCGTCCTTGACCTGAACCCGGATGCAGCCGTGGCTCGCCGGATAGGGCGGCACGCTCATCGACCCGTGGAGGAAGATGTCGCCGTTGACCTGGCGGGGGTTGTACATGTTGCCGTAGCTGGAGATCGACGCGAACCACCCCTCGGTGTGGTGGTAGCAGCCCTCGGGATAGAGCGTGCTGCAGTACCACCCCTTCAGCGTGCTGCCCAGCCCGAAGGAGCCATTGGGCGTCCGGTGCCCGCTCATCCCGGTCGAGGAGGCGAACACCCGCCGGTAGTGATTGCCCTCGACATAGAAGACGACCTGGCAGGTCTGGTGGGCGACGAGATAGGTGCTCTTGCCGAGATAGTCCTTCGCCGGGATGTCCCGCAGCGTGCGGTACTTCGCGTCGTAGGCCTTGAGCGTGTCCAGGGTCTTCTGGTCGAGGGCGTCGCGCGTCGTGCCGATGCCGGCGATCCGGCGGAAGGCACACAGCCCGCGGGCGGTCTCCGGCCCGAAGTGGCCGTCGACATCGCCGACCGGGATGCCGAATCCGGTGAGAATGGTCTGGGCCCGCTTGACCTTGGGGTCCGGTTTCGGATCGGTGCGCATGTCGAAGCCCGCGGGCGGCGGCGGGTTCTCGGGGCCGACGAGTGCCGGCAGTTCGTATGCCGGGTCCGGCCGTTCCGCGTGCGCCGGTGCCGCCGCGGTCACGGCGAGGACGGCCGCGCCGATCATCGCTCCCGCACGGGCCAGTCCAGCTCGGACGCCGGTTCGCGTGGCGCGTCGTGTCCTGCGCATGGCGTGTTCCCTCCGTGAATCGTGGTGCGGGCCCCCCGGCCCGACGAGAATACCGACGCTCGAGGAGCCGATCAGGTTGCCCCCGGGTCCGGATTTCGTTCCCCCGGTGGGTGCGCCGCACGCCGACCGCCGCCTCAGGGGCGGCCGAGGCGTTCGCGCAGCCAGGTCCAGCGCTCCTGGAGGCGGGCCTCGAAGCCGCGATCGCTCGGCCGGTAGTAGTCCGTGCGGCCGTGCAGGTCATCCGGGAGGTACTGCTGCGCCGCAACCGCATCCGGCTCGTCGTGGGCATAGACGTAGCCGTCGCCGTGGCCGAGTCGCGCGGCCCCGGCATACCCGCTGCCGCGCAGGTGGGCCGGAACGGCCCCGCCCCGGCCGGCGCGGATGTCGGCGATCGCGGCGTTGATCGCGGCATACGACGCATTGGACTTGGGGGCGAGGGCGTTGTGGACGACGGCCTGGGCGAGGATGATCCGCGCCTCCGGCATCCCGATCTGCGCCACGGCGTGCAGGGCGGCGACCGCGGTCTGGAGTGCCGTCGGGTCGGCCATCCCGACGTCCTCGCTGGCCGCGATGACGATGCGGCGGGCGATGAAGCGCGGGTCCTCCCCCGCCTCGAGCATCCGGGCGAGATAGTGCAGGGCCGCGTCCACATCGCTGCCGCGCATCGACTTGATCAGGGCCGACGCGACGTCGTAATGCTGATCACCCGCCCGGTCGTAGCGCACCGCCGCGGCGGCCATCGCCTGCTCGACATGGGCCAGGGCGATCGGTGTCGGGGTGTCGTCGCCGCGGATCCCACGGACATCGTCGGCGACGCCGGCCGCCGCCTCGAGGGCGGTCAGGGCGCGCCGGGCGTCGCCGCCGCTGATCCGCACGAGGTGATCCCGCGCGTCGCCCGCGAGGTCGTATGCCGAGTCCAGCCCGTCCGGGGACGTCACCGCCGCGTCGATCACCTCACCGATCTCGGTGTCGGACAGGGCGGTCAGCGTCACCAGGACCGAGCGGGAGAGCAACGGCGCGATGATGGAGAACGACGGGTTCTCGGTCGTCGCGGCCACGAGGATGACCTCGCGGTTCTCCACTCCCGGCAGGAGGGCGTCCTGCTGCGCCTTGCTGAACCGGTGGATCTCGTCGAGGAAGAGCACGGTCTGCCGGTCGTAGAGCGACCGCGTCCGATCGGCCTGCTCCATGACGGCCCGCACGTCCTTGACCCCGGCGGTCACCGCGGACAACTCGACGAACGCCCGGCCCGCCGCGCTCGCGACGAGATGGGCGAGGGTGGTCTTGCCGGTGCCCGGCGGGCCCCAGAGGATCGCCGAGACCGGCCCGGCGCGCCCGCCACTGCCCTCGATCAGGCGGCGCAGGGGCGATCCCGTCTTGAGCACGTCCGCCTGGCCCCGGACTTCCTCGAGGGAGCGTGGCCGCATCCGCACCGCGAGCGGCGGCAGGCTGGCAGCGTCCTCGGACTCCCCGCCCGAGGCGCTGAACAGATCCGGCGCAGCCACCCCGGCAGCCTATGGGCGGAGACGAGTGCCGGCGACGCCCGACCACCGCGCCATCCGGCATACGGACCGCCCCAGCCACGGCCCCCCCGAGACACAGGCCGTCGAGACACCGGCCGATCCCGACATAGGCTGCGCGCGTGGGCGCCCGCGAGCTGACCGGCTTTCCCGATCTGTATGCCGCGAGCGGCGCCCACCCGATGATCCGGTGCGAGGTCCCGGGGGACCGTCCGGTCGAGGCGCTCGTCCTCGGCGAGGCCGTGGCCTTCGCCCGTCCGAGTCACGTCCGCGGGGTCGTCGTCACCCTGCTCGGCCCCGCTCCCGATGTCGCCCGGCTCCTCGCCGACCCGCTGCTGCACGGACTCGTCTTCCGGCGCCGACCGGTCGGCATGATCAGCGTGCCGGCGGCGAACCGCGCCGACCTCGAGGGCCGGTTCGTCACCCGAACCGGCGGCGATTGGGAGTGGATGGTGACGACGAGCCCACCACCCGCGATGCCGGCCGAGGACCGGCTCGTCCGGTTCGCCGAGCGCGACCGTCCGGATCTCGACGCCTTCCTCGCCCGGCACAATCCGCGCACCGACGGGCGCCCGTTCGCCCGCGCCGGGCAGGTCTGGCTCGGCGCCCGGGACGACGACGGGCGAATCCTCGCCTGCGGCGGCGCCGAGCCCACCGATGCCGGCGTCGCCGAACTGGTCGGGATCGCCGTCCACTCGGATGCCCGGGGTCGCGGCTGGGGCGCCGCCGTCACCGCCGCCCTGACGCGCGAGGCCGTCGACCGCGACGGGATCTGCTGCCTGGGGATGTATGCCGACAACGCCCGCGCCCGCGGCGTCTACCACCGCCTCGGCTACGCCACCTCCGTCGCCTTCAGCTCGCGGGTCGTCACCCTGCCGCAGAGGGCCGCGAGCGCGCGGTAGACCCTCCGCTCACCCGCGGCATCGGACCCCGACGTCGGCGGGCAGAGACACGCCGTGGCGGGATCGGCATACGGCGTGTCTGTGCCCGCCGATCCGTGTTGTCCACAGTCCAGTTCCGGCAGCGGGAGTCTCCCCACCGCGCGGGCGGGTTCACACCCTCGCCCCGCACCCGGGTGAGAACCAATTCACGCGGCCGTTACCGAACGTGGCGACGGTCGTTAACAGCGCTCCCGGACGCTCGTAGCACGCCGACGCCGCCGGTCCGAAGGCCCGCGCCACAGCCGCGGCGTCCCTCCCCTCCACCGACTCCCCCGCAGGAGCGCGCCATGACCACCCCTGTGACCCGCCCCACCGTCCCGATCGAGACGGTCACGCTCCGCCCGGTCCACCACTCCCGCCGGTGGATCGACGACTGGGATCCCGAGGACCCCACCTACTGGCGAGACGGCGGCCGCACGGTCGCCCACCGCAACCTCGTCTGGTCCATCTATGCCGAGTTTCTCGGCTTCTGTGTCTGGGCCCTGTGGAGCGTCGTCGTCCCGCAGCTGCCCAAGGCCGGCATCACCCTCGACCTCGGTCAGCAGTTCTGGCTCGTCTCCCTCCCGGCGCTCGTCGGGGCGACGCTGCGGATCCCCTACTCCTTCGCCGTCACCAAGGTCGGCGGCCGCAACTGGACGGTTCTGTCCAGTCTCCTGCTGCTGCTGCCGACGCTGGCCCTCGCCTGGGGCGTCTCGACCAGGCAGTCGTATGGCGTGCTCCTCCTCTGCGCGGGCCTCGCCGGCTTCGGCGGCGGCAACTTCGCCTCGTCGATGACGAACATCTCCTTCTTCTTCCCCGAGGCGGAGAAGGGCCGTGCGCTCGGACTCAACGCCGCCGGCGGCAACCTCGGGACGGGCATCGTCCAGCTCGTCGTCCCGCTCGTCATCACCCTCGGCGCCGGCGTCCACGTCGGGCGCGCCGGCCTGATGTTCCTCCCCCTCGTCCTCATCTCGGCCCTGTGCGCCTGGCGGTTCATGAACAACCTCTCCGCCGCACGCTCGGACCTCGGCGCCTACCGCGGGGCGGCGCGGGAGCGGCATACGTGGATCATCTCCTTCCTCTACATCGGCACGTTCGGGTCGTTCGTCGGTTACTCCGCCGCCTTCCCGACCCTGCTGAAGGCGCAGTTCCCCGAGCATTCGCCCTATATCGCGTTCGTCGGCGCGGTCACCGGCGCCCTGCTGCGGCCGCTCGGCGGGATCCTCGCTGACCGGATCGGCGGAGCCCGGATGACGATCGCGTCCTTCGGTGTCATGGCCCTCGGCGCCGTCGCCGCGGTCACCGCCCTGCACCGCCACTCCTTCGTCCTCTTCCTCGCCGCGTTCATCACGATGTTCGCCGGCTCGGGCCTCGGGAACGGCGCGACCTACCGGATGATCCCCGCGGTGTTCCGGATGAACACGACCGCCGACACGCTGCCGCTCGCCCGGCGCCACGCGGGTGCCTGCATCGGCATCGCCGGGGCGATCGGCGCCTACGGCGGGTTCCTCATCCCCCAGGGCTTCAAGTACTCCGTCGCCCATGCCGGATCGCTGGTCCCCGCGATCCAGGTCTTCGTCGGCGCCTATGTGCTGATGGCCGTCGTCACCTACCTCGTCTATGCCCGCCCGGGAACCGCCGCCCACGCCGCGAAGGTCTGAATCACCTTGTCCGCCACCGCCTCCCACTGCCCCTACTGCGCACTGCAGTGCGGTATGACGATCGCCGGCCCGGCGCCGGCGACCGTCACCCCGCGTGCCTTCCCCACCAACGGCGGGGGCCTGTGCCGCAAGGGCTGGACCAGTGCCGCGGTGCTCACCGCACCCGACCGGCTCACCACCCCGCTCATGCGGACGCAGGCCGGCACCCAGGTGCCGGTCGGCTGGGAGGTCGCGCTCGACCACATCGCCGCCTGCGTCCGGGACGCCCGGCTCGCCCACGGCCCGGACGCGGTGGCGGTCTTCGGGGGCGGCGGGTTGACCAACGAGAAGGCCTACCAGCTCGGCAAGTTCGCCCGGGTCGCCCTCGGCACCCGCCTGATCGACTACAACGGCCGATTCTGTATGTCGAGCGCCGCCGCCGCGGGCAACCGGGCCTTCGGACTCGACCGGGGCCTGCCCTTCCCGCTCACCGACCTCGCCGGCGCGGGTGCCGTCCTCCTCGTCGGAAGCAATCCCGCCGAGACGATGCCCCCGTTCGTCCGCCACCTCGACGGCGCCCGCGCCCGCGGCGGGCTCCTCGTCATCGACCCTCGGCGCAGCGCCACCGCGGCGTTGACAGCCGATGGGCGGGGGCGCCACCTCGGGATCGTCCCCGGCACCGACCTCGTCCTGCTCCTCGGCCTCCTCCACGTGGTCCTCGCCGAGGGGCTGCATGATCGGGACTACATCGAGGACCGGACCACCGGCTTCGAGCGGGTCGCGGTGAGCGTGAGCCCCTGGTGGCCCGAGCGGGTCGAGCAGGTGTGCGGCATACCCGCGCACGAGGTGCGCCGCGCCGCCCGGATCCTCGCCGCCGCCGCCCCCCATCGCGGCGGACCCGGCGCCTACATCCTCACCGGCCGCGGCGCCGAGCAGTCGACCCAGGGCACCGCCACCGTCACCGCGGCGATCGATCTCGCCCTGGCGCTCGGCCTGCCCGGCCGGCGCGGCAGCGGCTACGGCTGCCTCACCGGACAGGGCAACGGACAGGGCGGTCGCGAGCACGGCCAGAAGGCCGACCAGCTGCCCGGCTACCGGTCGATCGAGGATCCGGCCGCGCGCGAGCACGTCGCCGCCGTCTGGGGCGTCGATCCGGCGACGCTGCCCCGCCGGGGGGTGCCCGCCCTCGACCTCCTGCACCGCCTCGGCACACCCGGCGGGCCGCGGGTGCTCTTCGTCCACGGGTCCAATCTCGTCGTCTCCGCCCCCAACTCCGCTGTGGTCCAGGAGCGTCTGCGCGCCCTCGACCTCCTCGTCGTCAGCGATGTCGTGCCGTCCGAGACCGCACGGCTCGCCGACGTCGTCCTCCCGGTCACCCAGTGGGCCGAGGAGGAGGGCACGATGACCAATCTCGAGGGACGGATCCTGCGCCGCCGCAAGGCACTCGACCCCCCTCCCGGGGTCCGCTCCGAGCTGTGGGTATGGCGACAACTCGCCCGCCGCCTCGCCGCCCCCGGGCGGTGGCCCACCTCGCCCGCGCGGGTCTTCGACGAACTCGCCCGGGCGAGCGCCGGCGGGATCGCCGACTACAGCGGGGCCTCCCACGCGCTCATCGACGCCGCCGAGGCGGCGGGTCGCGGGGTGTACTGGCCGTGCCCCCCCGAGACGATCAGCACAGGCCCGACCGACAGCGACGCCGACGGCACAGGCCCGACCGACAGCGACGCCGACGGCACCGCCCCGACCGACGGCGACGCCGACGGCACCCCCCGCCTGTTCCTCGACCGCTTCCCGCACCCCGACGGACGGGCCCGCTTCATCGCCGTCGAGCCGCACCCGCCGGCGGACGACGTCCGCGACGACGCCCCTCTCCACCTCGTCACCGGGCGGGTCCTCGCGCACTACCAGTCCGGCGCCCAGACCCGCCGGGTCCCCGACCTGCGTGCCGCCGCCGCGGAACCGGTCGTCGAGGTGCATCCCCTGCTGGCCGACCGTCTCGGCATCGAGCCGAATGCCCTGGTGCGGGTCACGAGTGCGCGGGGCACGGCATACGGTCGGGCGGTCGTCACCGCGGACACCCGCCCCGACACCGTGTTCATGCCCTTCCACTGGAGCGGTCTCGGCAGCGTCAACCGGGTCACCTCCGACGCCACCGACCCGATCAGCGGCATGCCCGACTTCAAGGTCTGCGCCGTCACCGTCGAACCGGTCGCGGCCGACGTCCCCGTCCTGGAGGTCTCCGTATGACTCGCCTCGTCATCGTCGGCAACGGGATGGTCGGCTCCCGGTTCGCCCTCGACCTGCTCGCCGCCGACCTTCCCGGACGATTCGAGATCGACCAGTTCGGCGCCGAGGACTGTCGTCCCTACAACCGGGTCCTGCTCAGTGACGTCGTCTCGGGGGCGCGGGACGTCGCCTCCATCGCGCTCCCCCAGGCCGAACACACCCGCATCCGGGTGCACCAGGGGTGCTCCGTCGTCGGGATCGACCGGGAGGACCGGGCGGTGGTCCGCAGCGACGGCCGACGCACCCGCTATGACCTTCTCGTCCTCGCCACCGGCAGCACCGCCCGGCTCCCCGACCTCGCCGGCCTGCCGGCGACCGGTGACCTGCCGCGTGGGGTCAAGGCCCTCCGCACCATCGACGACGCCCGCGCCATCGCCGCGGCCTCGCTCAACACCCGTCATGCCGTCGTCCTCGGCGCGGGTGTCCTCGGCCTCGAGGTCGCCTGCGGCCTGCGTCGACGCGGCGTGTCGGCCACGGTCGTGCACCCGCGCGAGACCCTCATGGAACGCCAACTCGACGCCGAGGCCAGCGCGGTCGTCCGCGCGACCCTCGACGACCTCGCCATCGACCAGCGGGTCGGCGTCGCGGCCACCGGCGTCCTGGTCGTCGACGGCCGGGTCACCGGCGTCCGCCTCGTCGACGGCGAGATCCTGCCCAGCGACCTCCTCGTCCTCGCGGTGGGCACGGTGCCACACACGCGTCTGGCCGCCGACGCGGGCCTCTCGATCGAGCGCGGCATCCGGGTCACCGACACGCTGGCCTCCCCCCAGGACCGGCGCATCTTCGCGATCGGGGACTGCGCCCAACCACCCGAGGGATCGAGTGGGCTGGTCGCCCAGGGCTGGAGCCAGGCCCGGCGGCTCGCCATGCACCTGACGGACGGCCCGGCCCGGACCCGCGCGCGGGCGTTGCCCTCCTCCGACGACGTCGTCCGGCTCAAGGCTCCGGGCCTCGACGTGGTGACGATGGGGATCTGTGGGAATCGGCGCGTGGAGGACCCGGAGCAGCGCAGCATCCGGCTCAGCGATCCCTCGGCCGGACGGCACGTCGAGATCGTCGTCGCGGGCGATCGCCTCGCCGGCGCCACTCTCGTCGGGGCCGGCCCGCTGGCGGCGCAACTCCTGACCGCCTACACCCAGGGCGCCCCCGTGCCGCGCGATCCACTGCACCTCCTCCTCGACCGCAGCGCCTTCGGCGGAGCCGCCGTGGAACCGGAAGACCGCGTGATCTGCCGCTGCAATGACGTGCGCGCCGACGAGATCGGCGCGTGTATCGAGCACGGCGCGACCAGCGTCGCGGCCGTCGCGGCCGCGACCCGCGCCACGACCGGCTGCGGGAGCTGCCGCGAGGACGTCTGCGCCCTCCTGGCCGCACGCCGCACCGCCCCACCGGTGTTAACGCCGGCGAAACACCCCCAGCCCTGACCCGAAACACGTCAAACCTACTGTCCCCGTTATGGAGGAGCAGCTGATGGACTCCACCACGTCCCCCGCCACCCCCCGCCGGCTCGTCGTCGTCGGCGGGGGAATGGTCGCGCGCCGCCTCGTCGACGCCGTCCGCGACCGCGACACCGACGGGTCCTGGGAGGTGACCGTTCTCGCGGAGGAGCCCCGCGCGCCATACGACCGGGTCGCCCTGACGACGTATTTCAGCGGTCGCGATCCCGACGATCTCGCCCTCGGTGACCAGGATCTGTGGAACCACCCGCTGGTCCGGCTCCGGCGCGGCGTCGCCGTCACCGCGATCGACCGTTCGGCCCGCACGGTGACGACCGACGACGGGCGCACCCTCGGCTACGACACCCTCGTCCTGGCCACCGGGTCGTATGCCGCGCGCCCGCCCGTCCCCGGCAACGACCTGCGCGGGGCCTTCGTCTATCGGACCATCGACGATGTCGCCGACCTGCGCGCCTATGTCGAGGATGTTCGTCGCCGGCACCCCGCCCGGGCCCCACGAGGCGTCGTCGTCGGCGGGGGCCTCCTCGGCCTCGAGGCGGCGGGCGCCTTCCGCGCTCTCGGTGTCGACACCACCGTCGTCGAGTTCGCCGACCGGCTCATGCCCCTGCAGGTCGACCCCGGCGGTGGTGAGGCCCTGAAACGGCTCATCGCCGACCTCGGCGTCGAGATCCGCACCTCCACGGCGACCGCGAAGGTCGGCGAGCGCGGTGGCCGGGTCGCCTCGATGTCGTTCGCCGACGGCACCACCCTCGATGCCGACGTCGTCGTCTTCGCCACCGGCGTCCGGCCGCGGGACGACCTCGCCCGCTCCTGCGGACTCGCCATCGGCGAACGCGGCGGTGTCGTCGTCGACGACGCCTGCCGCACCGGCGACCCGGACGTGTGGGCGATCGGTGAGGTCGCCTGCGTGCAGGGTCGGGTCTGGGGGATCATCGCCCCCGGCTACGCCATGGCCGAGGTCGTCGCCGACCGCCTGCTCGGTGGGACGGCGACCTTCCCCGGCGCCGACACCGCCACCAAGCTCAAACTCCTCGGCGTCGATGTCGCCAGCTTCGGGGACGCCTTCGCCACAGAACCCGGTTCGCTCGAGGTCGTCATCTCCGACCCGGTCGCCGGTGTCTACAAGAAGCTCGTCCTCTCCGACGACGCGCGGACGCTGCGCGGCGGCATGCTCGTCGGCGACGCCGGGGCGTATGCCGCGCTGCGCCCCATGCTCGGCCGTCCCCTTCCCGGTGACCCGGCCGCCTACCTCCTTCCCGAGAGCGCCTCCGGCGCACCACAACTCGAGCTGCCCGACGACGCCGGTGTCTGCTCCTGCAATAACGTCAGCGCCGGACGGATCCGGGCCGCGGTCACCGACCACAGGTGCACCGACCTGGCCGCCGTGAAGGCGTGCACCAAGGCCGGCACGAGCTGCGGCTCCTGCCTCCCACTCGTCAAGAAGCTGATGACGGCCGAACTCGACAAAGCCGGGATCGCGGTCAGCAGCGCCCTGTGCGAGCACTTCGCGCTCTCCCGGGCGCAGCTCTTCGACGCGGTCCGGGTCACCGAGTTGCGGACCTTCACCGCGATCATCGAGCGCCACGGGACCGGGGGGCGCGGCTGCGACATCTGCCGGCCGGTCGTCGCCTCGATCCTCGCCAGCCTCTACAACGAGCACATCCTCGAAGGGGACCGCGGCGCCCTCCAGGACACCAACGACCACGTCATGGCCAACCTCCAGAAGGACGGCTCCTACTCGGTGGTACCGCGCATCCCCGGCGGCGAGGTCACCCCCGAGGGCCTCATCGCCATCGGCGAGGTCGCCCGCGACTTCGGGCTCTACACCAAGATCACCGGCGGGCAGCGGGTCGACCTGTTCGGCGCCCGGATCGATCAGCTCCCGGCGATCTGGCGGCGCCTCATCGACGCCGGGTTCGAGTCCGGCCACGCCTACGGCAAGTCGCTGCGGACGGTGAAGTCGTGTGTCGGCTCGACCTGGTGCCGCTACGGCGTCCAGGACTCCGTCGGCCTCGCCGTCCTCCTCGAGCTGCGCTACCGCGGGCTGCGCTCGCCGCACAAACTCAAGCTCGGCGTCTCCGGCTGCGCCCGCGAATGCGCCGAGGCCCGCGGCAAGGATGTCGGCGTCATCGCGACCGACAACGGCTGGAACCTCTATGTCGCCGGCAACGGCGGCTTCACCCCGAAGCACGCCCAGCTGCTCGCCGAGGACCTCACGACCGAGGCCCTCGTCACCGCGATCGATCGCTTCCTCATGTTCTACATCCGCACCGCCGACCGCCTGCAGCGGACCGCGGCGTGGCTGGAGGACTATGAGGGCGGGCTCGACGCCGTCCGCGGCGTGATCCTCGACGACAGCCTCGGCATCGCCGCCGACCTCGACTCCGCGATGGCCGCCCACGTCGGCAGCTACGAGGACGAGTGGGCGGCCGCCCTGCGCAATCCCGAGACCCTCGCCCGTTTCGCCAGTTTCGTCAACGCCCCCGACACCCCGGACGACTCCTTCGCCTATGTCGCCGAGCGCGGGCAGCCGCGCCCGGCTCGGCCGGAGGACCGTCGCGCCGGGGTGCTCATCGCCGGAACCACCCTGGGAGTACGCCGATGACCGCAACCGCCCATCGCTTCGCCGCCGACCTGAGCCTCGACTGGATCGAGGTGTGCACGCTGCGTGAGCTCCCCGCCGAACGCGGGGTCGCCGCACTCGTCCACGGCCGGCAGATCGCGCTCGTGCGCACCCACGCCGACACGGTGTATGCCGTGCAGCAGCGCGACCCCTACTCCGGGGCCATGGTCCTCTCCCGCGGGCTCGTCGGCACCCGGGGTGGCCGCGACACCCTCGCCTCCCCGATGTTCAAACAGGTCTTCGCGCTCGACACCGGCGAGTGCCTGGACGCCCAGGGCAAGGAGGCGATCGCGTTGCGCACGTGGCCGGTTCGTCTGACGGACGGCCGGGTCAGCGTCGGCCTGGTGCTGGGTGAGGCTCCGTGACGACGCTCCTCGGACTCGACCTGCGCGACCGGCTGGCCGTCGTCGCCGGCGGCGGCCCGGTGGCCGCCGTCAAGGTCGCCCTCCTCCTCGAGGCCGGCGCCCGGATCCGGGTCATCGCCCCGGCCCTGTGCGAGGACCTCGTCGACGCCTTCGCCGCGCACCGCATCTCCTGGGAGATGCGGGAGGTCATCGAGACCGATCTCGACGGGGCCTGGCTGGTCGTCGCCGCCACCGGCGACCGCGCCGCCGACGAGGCCGTATGCCGCTGGGCCACCGCCGCCCGCACCTGGTCGATCAACGCCGGATCGGGCCAGCACGGCACCGCCCGGTCCCCCGCCCTGTTGCGCCGGGCCGGCCTCGCCATCGGCATCGTCTCGCAGGAGTCCCCGGACCCGCGCCGCATCGTCGTCCTCCGGGACGAACTCGCCGCGGTCCCCGACCTCGTCAAGGAGGGAGACGACCCGAACGTCGCGATCGAGAGCGTCGACGCGGTCATCGCGTCGGCCGCGGTCGACCTGCGCCACCGGCGGCCGCGACCGGGCCGGGTCACCCTGGTCGGCGGCGGACCCGGGGCCGAGGACCTGATGACCGTCCGCGGCCGGATCGCGTTGAGCGAGGCCGATGTCGTCATCACCGACCGGCTCGGGCCGCGTTCGGTCCTCGGTCGCCTCCCCGTCGACGTCGAGGTCATCCACGTCGGCAAGGTGCCGGGCGGGCACGGCCCGACGCAGGCGGAGATCAACGCGCTGCTCATCGAGCAGGCCCAGCGCGGTCGTCACGTCGTCCGCCTCAAGGGCGGCGACCCGTTCCTGTTCGGACGCGGTGGCGAGGAGGTCATCGCGTGCCGGGAGCACGGCATACCGGTCGAGGTCGTTCCCGGGGTCAGCAGTGCCCTGTCGGTGCCCGCCATCGCCGGCATCCCGGTGACCCATCGGGGGACGGCCTCGTCGGTGACGATCGCCCACGGGCATCACCGGCTCAGCCCCGCGGCATACGCTCCGGTGGCCGACGGCACCACGACACTCGTCCTCCTCATGGCGGTGACCCTCCTCGCCGACCACGTGGCGGACGCCCTCGCCGCGGGCGTCCCGCCGCAGACCCCCGTCTGCATCGTGGAGCGCGGCACGCTGCCCGACGAGCGCTGCCTGCGGGCCCGGCTCGACGGGGTCGTCGACGCCGCGGAGCGAGCGGACCTGCAGGCTCCGGCGATCATCGTCGTCGGCGCGGTGGCCGATCCGCGGCTCCTGGCCGCGGTGGCCGACCACTCGGAGGCCGCCGTCCTCGCATGACACCCCTGGACCAGACCCTCGCGGGCTACGTCGTCCTGGTGACGGCCGACCGGCGCTCCGGTGACATCGAGGCCGCCCTCACCCGCCGGGGCGCGACCGTCCGGCACGCGCCGGCCCTCTCGATCGTCCCGCACCTCGACGACCGGACGCTGATCGCCGACACCCGGGCCGCCCTCTCCGCGCCGATCGACACCCTCGTCGTCACGACGGGCATCGGCTTCCGCGGCTGGCTCGAGGCCGCCGACGCGGCCGGCGTCGCCGACGACGTCCTCGCGGCCCTGCGTGGCGCGCGGATCATCGCCCGCGGACCCAAGGCCCACGGTGCCGTCCAGCAGGCCGGACTGTCCGTCGACTGGGTGGCCGAGTCGGAGACGAGCGCGGAGGTCCTCGACCTGTTGTTGTCGGAGGGCGTTCGCGGGCAACGGATCGTCGTCCAGCATCATGGCAACGGCTCGGACGGCCTCGATGAGCAGCTCGCCGCGGCCGGCGCCTCGGTGACCGGTCTCGTCGTGTATCGCTGGGGTCCGCCACCGGATCCGCCGATCCTGCTCGACTCGACCCGGCTCGCCGCCGGCGGAGCGGTCGACGTCGTCGCGTTCACCT